>JAPLPG010000258.1:8699-28333 GCA_026400375.1 Novosphingobium sp.
ACCGTCTCGGCACCGCGCGCCGTCACCAGCGGAAGGGCAATCTGCGTCGACATCTGGCTGTTATACGCTCGAATCGCCGGACAGGTTACTTGCGGATGGAAAGCGCACCGGCGCCCACCGTCACGCGATACCCTTGCGCCCGCAGCGCCGCGGCCAGCGCTTCCAGCTCTCCGCCATAGGTCACGCGCATCACCGAAGTGCCGCCAATGGCGATCGATGTCGTGCTGGCGCTCTTCACCCCGGCCGCGCTGCGCACCGCCGCCATCCCGGCATCGACCGCCGCCGCATCCTCGGTGGCGAACTGGATGGTGAAAGTGTTGGTCGTGGCCACCGGCGCGGCAATCGCCTCGGCCGGATCCTCGTCGAGTCGTTCGGCCTGCAGCGTGGGCTGGGCCGGCCCCAGTTTCTGCATGGTCTGGTCGATCAGCGCCTGGTCGATCTGGGTCACCATGTTCAGCGTCGGATCGGGCTTGAGCGTTCCTGCCGCCAGCGCCTGCGTGAATATCCGGTCGATCTGGCCGATCGCCTGCTCCAGCATCCGGGGGACTTCGGCCTCGGTCCTGGCGTTCAGCGTGAACGTGCCAAGGAACCGGTTGTCCGGGCCATAGCGCGCGGTGAAGGTGCCTTTTACCGGGCCACCGGGATATTCGCGCTCCAGCCGCGCGATGGGCATGATCACGTCGGACGCGCCAAATTCGTCCAGGATCATCCGCCACCAGTTGCGGCTGCGCCGATCAAGCTGGCCTGCCGTCAGCAGCAGCGAATCCGATCCGGCACCGATCGGCCGGACATAATCGATCGCGCTGTTGCCGGTGCGATAATCGGCCCAGGCCTTCTGCCACGGGTTGCGCGTCTCGAACACCGTCGCCACGCCGCCCTGATACAGCACCGGGATCACCAGCAGCGGCGCCGATCGTGCCCGCGCCCCGGTCATGCCCAGCCGCTCGCCGGTCCGTGCACGGTCGAAGATCACGCCCAGCGTGGCGATATAGCGGCGCGGGCCGATCTGCTCGCGCTCCACCACCACCGCCGAAACCAGTGATTCGATGGTGGAATCGTCCAGCCCCGGCGCGCTGCCGCCGCTCCCGTTCGATTCCCACAGCTTTTCCCACGCCTTGCGCTGTGCCTCGCGCCAGCCGTTGCTGCGCGCATCCTCGGCATTGTCGCCACTGACGTTCACTTCGATCCCGCGAATCTCGAAATCGCCGTTGCTGGCGATCGGCGGTATGCCGCGATCGCCTTCGATCTGCGCCACCAGCACCGCCCCGCCCACTGCCAGCAAGGCGGCGAGTCCAAGGCCCAAGACCTTACGGTTCTTCACATTTTCAAAAGGCATCCGCAGGGCGACCAAGGCAACTCCGAACTTCGTTGGGCCGCGATACTGGCCGAAAACTGGCCCGGAATTCGAATTCCGGTGCTTGCGGCTCCGCTTTTGCCCAAAGGCAAGTGGAAATCCAAGCAAGAAAGCGCTAGTCGCCCGCGCTATGAGCGAACAGGATCAAAAGCCGCAGAGCTACAGCTACGCCCAGGCCGGCGTGAACATCGCCGCGGGCAACGCGCTGGTCAGGGCCATCGGCCCCTTGGCCAAGTCCACCGCCCGCCCCGGCGCAGACGCGGAACTGGGCGGTTTCGGCGGCTTTTTCGATCTTAAGGCGGCAGGCTACAAGGACCCGCTGCTGGTTGCCGGCAACGATGGCGTGGGCACCAAGGTAAAGCTTGCCATCGATCATGACCGGCATGACCAGATCGGCATCGATCTTGTCGCCATGTGCGTCAACGACCTGATCGTTCAGGGCGCAGAACCACTGTTCTTCCTTGATTATTTTGCCACCGGCCGCCTCGACAACGGCGTGGCCGAACGCGTCGTCGCCGGCATCGCCGAAGGCTGCCGCATGGCTGGATGCGCGCTGATCGGCGGCGAGACCGCTGAAATGCCGGGCATGTATGCCGATGGCGATTATGACCTTGCCGGCTTCTGCGTCGGCGCGGTCGAGCGTGGCGAGCAGCTGACCGGGGATCGCGTCGCCGCTGGCAACGTGCTGCTCGGCCTTGCCTCGTCGGGCGTCCACTCCAACGGCTATTCGCTCGTCCGCCGCCTAGCCGCAGACAAGGGCTGGAAGCTGGACCGCCCTGCCCTGTTCGATAACGAACGGCTGCTGATCGATTATCTGATCGAACCGACCCGGATCTATGTGAAGACGCTGCTGCCGTTCATCCGCTCGGGCCGGATCAATGCCTTGGCCCACATCACCGGCGGCGGCCTGCTGGAAAATGTGCCGCGCGTCCTGCCTAGGGGCCTTCACGCCCGGATCGATGCCGATAGCTGGGAACAGAGCCGCCTGATGGCGTTCCTCCAGGCGCAGGGCCACATCGAGCCCGTCGAAATGGCCCGCACCTTCAACTGCGGCATCGGCATGATCCTCGCGGTCGAGGCAGCCGAAGCCGATTCGTTGATGGCAGACCTCGCTGCTGCGGGTGAAACCGTCTACCGCGTCGGCGAAATCGTCAGCGGCGAAAAGGGTTGCACCGTCACCGGCAGCGCCGAAACCTGGTCCGCGCGTGAAGCGTGGGAAGCCGTCCACATTGGCTGACCGCACCCCCGTCGCCGTCTTCATCTCGGGCAGCGGCACCAACATGGCCGCGCTGCTCTACGCCTCGCGCGCCGAGGATTGCCCCTACGAAATCGTCCTCGTCCTGTCCAACAACCCGGACGCGTCGGGCCTGACGCTCGCCCAGGCTGAAGGCGTGCCCACGTTCGCCCTGCCGCACAAGGGCCTGGCCCGCGTCGAACATGACGCGCTGATGGAGGCGCAAGTGCTTGCATCCGGCGCACGCTATATCGCGCTGGCCGGCTACATGCGCATTCTCAGCCCCGAATTCGTCGGTCGCTGGGAAGGCCGGATGCTCAACATCCACCCGTCCTTGCTGCCCCGCTACAAGGGCCTGCACACGCACGACCGCGCCATCGAAGCCGGCGATTCGCACGGCGGCTGCACGGTGCACCTCGTCACCGCGCAACTCGATGATGGCCCGGTCCTTGGCCAGACCCCCGTCGCCATCGTTCCGGGCGATACTGGCGAAAGCCTCGCCGCGCGTGTCCTCTTCGCCGAACACCAGCTCTATTCGCGCACGCTGGCCGCCTTCATCGCGCGCGAGAACAGCGCCGACTGGCTGCTGGAAAAGGTCCGCGCCCTCGTCGCCCACCTGCCCGAGGTGGAAGAGCGCGAAAGCCACGGCGCCCCCGGCTGGCGCATCGGCGGCAAATACTTCGCCTATTTCAATGATCAGCACCACGGCACGCCGCACATCGCGCTGCTGGTCAAGACCAGCGGGCAGGACGAACTGGCCGCCCTGATCGAACAGGACGAGGACATCTGGTTCCGCCCCGCCTATTATGGCGCAAGTGGCTGGGCCGGCTTGATTCTCAACCGCCCGGACATGGACTGGGACCACGCCGCAGACTGGCTCCGCCGCAGCTGGGCCGCGGTCGCCCCGCGCCGCCTTGCCGCCATGATGGAATTTTAACGCGCCATGGCGCTCACCACCATCCGCCGCGTCTACGCGCATGCCGGGTTGCAATCGTTTGTAGAAGCAAGCGGCGGGCTGTTCGTCGTCGGGTTCCTCGTCAAGCAGGGCCTCAGCCCCGCCTTCGCGCTGGCCAGCTTCGCGCTCGTCCTGCTGTCGCGCTTTGCCCTGCGCGCCGCGGTGCTGCCGCTGGCCCACGCCCATGGCTTGCGCACGGTGCTGCTGCTGGGCGTCCTGATCCGCGCGGCTTCGTACATAATGTTGCCGTTTGTCAGTGGCTTGGGGCCGATGCTCGTGGCCTACATCGTGGTCTCGGGGTTCGGCAGCGTGCTCTACTGGACCGGCTACCACGCCTATGTTTCCGCCGCTGGAGACAACGCCGCGATGGGGCGGCAGGTGTCGATCCAGCAGGCAGTGACCGCCACGGTCGGCATCGTTGCGCCGATATCCGGCGGGCTGCTGCTGGGCTGGGCGGGCCCGGCCACCGGCTTTGCAATTATCGCTGCAATTCAGTTGCTTGCAGCCCTCCCCCTGATCGGCGCGGCCAATCCCACGATCGATCCGGCATCGCGCGCCGACCCGGCAATCGTCCGCGCCGGGCGGCGCATCTACTTTGCCGAAGGGCTGCAATCGGGCTGCAGCAATGTCGTCTTCAACCTCGCGCTGTTCGTAACCCTCGGGCAAAGCTTCGAAAATTTCGGCGGCGCGCTGGCTCTGGCGGGATTGGGCGCGGCCGCAGGCAGTCTGCTGATCGGCCGCCTGATCGATGGCGGCCGCACCACCCACTCGCTCGCGCTGGCCTATGGCCTTGGCGCAATTGTGATATCTATCAAGGCCTTGGCCTGGGGAAGCCCCCTGCCCGCTCTGGTCGCAACCGCGCTCGGCGCGCTTGTCAGCCCGATGCTCGCCACCGCCATGCTCTCGCCGCTCTATGCGATGGCGCAGCGTTCGCAATGCACCTTGCGGTTCAACATGGCGACCGAAGGCGGGTGGGATCTTGGCTGTTCGGTGGCCGCGCTGACCGCCGCGACGATCCTTTCGACCGGAGCCGGATACACCCTGCCGATCCTGCTGGGACTTGGCGCGATTGCGGCGATCTGGCGGGGCCTGATGCAGTGGTATCGGCAGCCAGCCACGGCGTAAGTGCGGTTAGGTGCATCCAGGTGCACTTCAGGATTGCCATGAAAAAGGGCCGCCGGATTGATCCGGCGGCCCTGATTTTTCGTTCTGCCCGCGTGGCTTAGAACGTGTAGCCCAGCGTCAGGCCATACGTGCGCGGCGGCATCAGCGTGCCACCGATGGCGCGGCTGGTCGAAACCGCGAAGCTGCCCGCATAGACCAGTTCGTTGGTGATGTTGCGGACCCATGCGTTGGCCGAGAACTTGCCATCGGGCGCACGGTACATGATGTTGGCGTCAAGCTGGATGTAGCCATCCTGCGCCATCCGGTCATCGTTGAACTCGGTGTGGAACTGCTTGCTCTTGTAGGCAAAGTTGGTGCCCAGGCGAACGTTGCCGCCATTGCTCATGCCGATGTCATAGGTCGGGTTGAGGTTGAGGCTCCACTTCGGGCTCATGCGCGTGGCATTGCCCGACAGGTCCTTGACCAGCGTCGATTCAACCGCACCCGGCGCGAACAGGCGCGGGTCGAGCGGGTCGGACGCGGTGAACTTGGTGAACTCCGAGTGCAGATAGCCGAGCGAGGCCGACAGCGTGAAGGCATTGGTCGCGCGCCACAGCAGATCGAATTCCGCACCGTACGCTTCGGAAACCGCAGCATTGGTCAGCGTGCTGGTGAAGAACGGCGGCGCCGGGATCGGGCGGGTCAGCGAGAACTGGCCATCCTTCAGGCGCTGGAAGAACACCGCCAGGTTGGCGCTCAGCCCGCCTGCCGAATACTTCGAGCCGACTTCGAACGCCTCGACCTTTTCAGGGTTCACGAACGGCAGCGGCTGGGTGGCCGAAAGGCGACGGGTCGAGCCGATCTCCGCCGTGCCGCTCTTGAAGCCGCGCGACCAGTTGCCGTAAAGCATCAGATCATCGTTCGGGCGGAATTCGAAGCCGAGCGACGGCGAGAAATCGTCCCAGCTCTTGGTGTCGTTCCACTGCAGCGGATCGAGCACGAGCCGGTTCAGCGCGGGGACGCCAAGGCCGGTGTTGTTCTTCAGGCGGCGTTCTTCCCAGCTGTAGCGTCCGCCGGCCTTGATCGAGAACATGTCCGACAGATCGTAGGTCAGGTTAGCGAACCCGGCATAGGCCTTGATGAACAACTGGCCATCGAACTGGATGCGGAACGGATCGGTGTTGTTCAGCACATCGAGACCGATGTGGTTTTCGGTACGGACATTTTCATCGAGATAGAACAGTCCGAACACGCCGTGGAACCTGTCGGTTTCGACGTTGGCCTGCAGTTCCTGGCTGAACTGGTGCTGGAACACCGGCTGCCAGTGGTTGGCGCTGGAACGCAGGGCGTTGGTTTCGGCCAGAGCGTAGCCGAGGTAGGTCGACATGTCGAAATCGTGGAAGAAGATCGCGTCGAACTTGCGATAGCTGGTCAGCGATTTCACCGAGACAGCATCGCTGACATCGTACGTGACGATGCCCGTCAGCGCCCACTGCTTGCGATCGTTGATCGGATCGAAGTTGGTGGCGACGTTGCGCGGGTTCGTGGCGAACCGGGCCTGGCTGCCGTCCTTGTTCACCCGCTGGCCAAGCGCGCTGAGACCATCATTGCTGGCGATATTGTCGGTCAGCACGCCGGGGAACGACAGTTCGCGGAACTTGATCGCCAGCGAACGGTCGTCTTCGCGGTGATATTCGCCGGTCAGCAGGATGTTGAGCTTGTCGGTCGGCTGGAATTCGAGATGGGCGCGGGCCGACCACTGGTTGAGGTTGTCGATTTCGTTGCCGGTGAATTCGTTGATGCCAAAGCCATCGCGCTTGATGCGCTGCACGGCCAGACGGCCGCGCACGCCTTCGGCGATCGGGCCGCCGATGGCAGCATCGGTCTGGATCAGCAGGGCATCGCCGCCGATGGTCTGGCGGACATAACCTTCGAGCTTGTCGCTGGGCTTGGCGGTGATCAGGTTCACCGCGCCGCCGGTGGCATTGCGGCCATAGAGCGTGCCCTGCGGCCCGCGCAGCACTTCGACGCGTTGAAGATCGAACATCGAGCCGAGCTGGGCCTGCGCGAGGCTGACCACGACGCCATCGACGTGCAGCGCGACCGAAGGATCGACTCCCGCCAGCGAGCTGGACAGGCCAATGCCGCGGATGAACAGCTTGGCGAAGTTGAAATCGTTGCCGAAGCTGATCGAAGGCACCAGCGCCTGCAGGCCTTCGAGCGTGACGGTGTTGTTGGCCGCCAGCGTTTCGGTGCTGACGGCAGAGACCGCGAGCGACACATCGGAGAGCGACTGGGCGCGCTTCTGCGCCGTGACGATGATTTCACCGCCGACCGATTCATCGGCAGCCTGGGGCTGTTCGGCCTCCTGGGCGAAGGCGGGTTGGGCGATGGCGAAAGCGGCGGCAGCAACAAGGCTGCTGCGCGAAAGCAGGCGCGCGGTGGCGCGGTTGGTAAGCATCAGGTTTCCTCCCTGTGAAGCCAGCATGGCTTCGGCGTGCCCGTGTTCCGGGGCTGGAGGTCGCCTACCATTCGTAAGCGGCACCTACAATTATCGCTATTGCTGATAACATCCGTTTCGCAATGACGCGTTGCTTTATCGCAACATTCCCCCAAAGGACAGGTTTACGGCGCGGGCTTGGGTGGGCGGCGATCAGCAGTTGGGCGACGGCCTAGCAGAAGGTTCCGTGTGTTTGCGGACAGGAGAGGTTGGCGACCCGCCCCACTGCGACCAATCTTACCTGCGGTTCGATAAGTCTCGCTCCCCTCCCGCAAGCGGGAGGGGCTGGGGGTGGGCATTTGGCGGCTGGGTTTGCAGTGTTCGGGTGTGCCAACCAACCCTCGTCATTGCGAAGAGACGCAGTCGACGAAGCAATCCAGAGTTGGCTGGAACTGCTCGGGATCATGACAGGGGGCGAGGCAGTACGGCGGTGTTTGCAGGGCATGCAATCACCAAACGAAAAGGGCCGGAGCATTGCTGCCCCGGCCCTTGATCATCGCTGTGATGACGGGATCAGCCGACGATTTCTTCGGGCTTGAAGAAGTAGGCGATTTCGATTGCCGCGTTTTCGTCCGAGTCCGAACCGTGGACGGTGTTGGCTTCGATCGATTCCGCCAGTTCCTTGCGGATGGTGCCGGGTTCGGCATTGGCGGGGTTGGTGGCGCCCATGATGTCGCGGTTGCGCTGCATGGCGTTTTCGCCTTCGAGCACCTGCACCACGACCGGGCCGGAGATCATGAATTCGACCAGATCGTTGAAGAACGGACGTTCGCGGTGAACGGCGTAGAAGCCTTCAGCCTGTTCGCGGCTCATGTGGATGCGCTTGGACGCGACGACGCGCAGGCCGGCTTCTTCCAGCATCTTGACAACCGCACCGGTCAGGTTGCGGCGCGTGGCATCGGGCTTGATGATCGAGAAAGTGCGGGTAACCGCCATCGGACGTATCCTTATAATGTGGGGGAATTCGTTGGGCGCGCCCCTAGCCCGGATTGCACGCAACCGCAAGACGGGCATGATCCGCCGAAAATTTCGTCGCAACGGTTGAAGCAATTTAATCGCTCGCTTAACGTCTGACCCCAGAACCGATTGGGAGATTCGGATGACGGGCATGGTTGCCGGGATGCTGGAGGGCAAGGTTGTGGCCGTGACGGGCGCAGGGCGCGGGATCGGCCGCGAGGTTGCCTTGCTGTGCGCGCGCGAAGGGGCGGCCGTGGTGGTCAACGATCCCGGCGTTGCCCAAGCCGGCGATGGCGGGGATGCCGGCCCGGCAGAGGCGACGGTGGCCGACATCGTGGCAGCCGGCGGCAGGGCCATTGCCAATCTGGCCAGCGTGGCCGATCCGGCGGGCGCGGCGACGATCATCGAGGATGCCGTGCAGCGGTTTGGCCGGATCGATGCGGTGGTCAACAATGCCGGAATCCTGCGCGACGCGATCTGGCACAAGATGAGCTACGAGGATTGGACGAGTGTCATCGACGTGAACCTGACCGGGGCGTTCAACGTGTCGAAGGCGGCAACGCCCTATTTCCGCGAACAGCAATCAGGCAGTTTCATCCACTTCACATCGACCAGCGGACTGATCGGCAATGTCGGGCAGGCCAATTATTCTGCCGCAAAGCTGGGCCTGGTCGCGCTGTCGCACTCCATCGCGCTGGACATGGCGCGCTGGGGGGTGCGGTCAAACTGCGTGGCGCCGTTTGCGTGGAGCCGGATGACGCAATCCATTCCGGCCGAAACACCGGCGCAGAAGGAACGGGTGGAGCGGCTGAAGGCCATGAGCGCCGACAAGATCGCGCCGCTGGTGGCGTTTCTGGCATCGGATGCGGCAAGCCATGTCAACAACCAGATCTTCTCGGTCCGCAAGAACGAGATCGTGCTGTTCTCCAAGCCGCGCCCGGCGCGATCGATGGTCAAGCTGGAGGGGTGGTCGCCTGCCAGCATCGCGGCCGAGCTGATGCCCGCCTTCGAGGCAGGCTTTGCCCGCGCCGACGAAGTGACCGCCCATGTCTTCCCCTACGATCCGATCTGAGGATACCGCCCCATGAGCACTGCGAACCCCGGCATGGACCCGGACATCTTCGACCAGTTCATCGACCAATTGCGCCGCTATGTGCGCGAGCGGCTGATCCCGGCCGAGGACGAGGTGATCGCCAAGGACCGCATTCCCGACGATATCCTGGGCGAAATGCGCGAGATGGGGCTGTTCGGCATCACCATTCCCGAAGAGTTCGGCGGGGCGGGCATGAACGTCAGCCAGTATATCGAGACGGTCAAGCAGATGAGCTATGCCGCGCCGGCGTACCGCTCCACCATGTCGATCAACATCGGCATGACCGGCAGCGCGATCAAGAATTTCGGCACGCCCGAGCAGAAGGCCGAATGGCTTCCGCGCATCGCCAGCGGCGAGATCGCCTGCTTTGGCCTGACCGAGCCGGGATCGGGATCGGACAGCGCGGCGATGCAGACCATGGCGGTGCGGGACGGGAATGGCTATCGGCTGACCGGCACCAAGCGCTATATTACCAACAGTCCTTCGGCGCGGATCGGGCTGATCATGGCGCGCACATCGAAAGAGGCGCTGGCGAAGAACGCGCACGTTTCGGCGTTCATCGTCGACATGACCACGCCCGGGATCACCATCGGCAAGCCCGACAAGAAGATGGGCCAATCAGGCGCGCACATTGCCGACGTGATCATGGAGGACGTGCACCTGCCCGGATCGGCGCTGGTCGGCGGCGAGGAAGGGCGCGGCTTCCAGATTGCAATGCAGAGCCTTGATAACGGTCGGCTTTCGGTTGCGGGCATGGGCGTGGGGCTGGGCCGCCGCGCGCTCGACACCGCGCTGCGCTATGCCACCGAGCGCAAGGCCTTTGGTGAGCCGATCGCCAATTTCCAGCTGATCCAGGCGATGCTGGCCGACAGCGAGGCCGAGCTTTATGCCGCCGAGTGCATGATCGCCGATGCCTGCGCGCGGGCGGACCGGGGCGAGAACATCCAGCGCAAGGCGGCGGCGGCCAAGCTGTTCTCGTCCGAAGCCTGCGGGCGTGTGGTGGACCGCTGCGTGCAGGTGTTTGGCGGGGCGGGCTATCTGGCCGAATATCCGGCCGAGCGG
The DNA here is from genome assembly GCA_026400375.1 of Novosphingobium sp. Classification (GTDB taxonomy): domain Bacteria; phylum Pseudomonadota; class Alphaproteobacteria; order Sphingomonadales; family Sphingomonadaceae; genus Novosphingobium. The sequence goes on from JAPLPG010000258.1 coordinate 18,959, forward strand.
TTCTTCCGCGATGCGCGCATCCTGCGCATCTACGAAGGCACCAGCCAGATCATGCAGTTGCAGATCGCCAAGAGCCTGCTGCGCGAGTTTGCGGCTGAAGGGGCGGTTTGGTGATCCTCCCCGGACCGGGGAGGGGGACCGCGACGCGAAGCGGCGTGGTGGAGGGGGCTCTCCGCACGTGCTGCGCTGGGTTGACAACCCCCTCCACCATGCTGCGCACGGTCCCCCTCCCCATTCTGGGGAGGAACTGGCGTGTATAAACTGCTTTCCGGGCTTTCGATCGTCGAGGTCTCCTCCTTCGTCGCCTCGCCCACCGCCGGGCTCTATTGCGCGCAGATGGGCGCGGAGGTGATCCGCATCGATGATCGGCGCGGGGGGCTGGACTACAGGCGCTACATGATGACGCGCGAGGGGCGCTCGCTGTCATGGGAGAACCTCAACCGCGCCAAGAAAAGCGTGGCGCTGGATCTGCAGACGGCGGAAGGGCGCGAACTGGCGGTGGAACTGGCGCGCAAGGTGGGGCAGGTCATCACCAATCTGCCGGTGGAAAGCTTCATGGGACACGAGCGGATCGCGGCGGGTAGGCACGATCTGGTTTCGGTGCGGATCATGGGCTGGCACGATGGGCGGCAGGCGATGGACTTCACCGTCAATGCGGCAACCGGCTATCCGCTGATGACCGGGCCGGAGGATTGGGATGCGAGCGCGGCGCCGCCGGTGAACCAGATCCTGCCCGCGTGGGACTTCATCACCGGGGCCTATTGCGCCTTTGCCTTGCTGGCGGGCCTGCGCCACCGCGATGCCACCGGCGAAGGCAGCGAGATGCGCGTGCCGCTGGGCGACGTGGCAATCGGCACGGCGTTCAACGCCGGGGCCGCGCCGGAAATGCTCTATCGCGAAGGGGATCGCGAGCGGCTTGGCAATGCCATCTGGGGCGCGTTCGGGCGCGATTTCCAGAGCCGCGACGGCCAGCGCTTCATGATCGCCGCGCTGACGCCCAAGCAATGGACGGCAACGGTCGCGGCGTTCGGGCTGACCGACGACGTGGCCGCACTGGAGGCTGAACTGGGCGTCGGCTTTGCGGCCAGCGATCACTGGCGCTTTGTCCACCGCCACCGCCTGTTCGCGATGTTCCAAGAGGCGGCAGAGCGGTTCGACTATGCCGAGATGGCCGCGCGACTGACCACGGCCGGGGCGACGTTCGAGCGTTATCGCACCATGCACGAAATGGCGCGCGATCCGGAACTGGTGGGCAACAATCCGCTGTTCGGGCCCTCGCCCGCCAACCCCAGCGGTTTCGAATATCCCGCGCCACGCAGCTTTGCCAACATTCCGGACCACGAGGCCGGCGATCCGCAGCCCGCGCCCTATCTCGGGCAGCATAGCGAGGAGGTGCTCAGCGAGCGGCTGGGCATGGCTTCGGGCGAGATTGCCGCGCTGATCGACCGGGGTGTGATTGGCACTTCAGACAAGGAAAGAGCATGACCTTACGCAGAGCCGCCATCGTTGCCCCGATCCGCACCGCCGTGGGCAAGTTCGGTGGGTCGCTGTCCTCGCTGACCGCAGGCCAGCTGGGCGCGACGATCCTGACCGCGCTGATGGAACGGACGCGGATCGACCCGCTGCGGGTGGACGATGTGGTCTTTGCGCAAGGCTATGGCAGCGGCGAGGCGCCGTGCATCGCGCACTGGTCTTGGCTGCTGGCGGGCCTGCCCGAAGCGGTGCCCGGCTACCAGCTGGACCGGCGCTGCGGATCGGGGCTGCAGGCGATCGTCAATGCCGCGATGATGGTGCAGACCGGGGTTTCCGATGTCGTGGTGGCGGGCGGCGTCGAGTCCATGTCGAACGTGGAGCACTATACCACCGACGTGCGCAAGGGCGTGCGCGCGGGATCGCTGACGCTGCATGACCGGCTGACGCGCGGGCGGGTGATGAGCCAGCCGATGGAACGCTACGGCGTGATATCCGGGATGATCGAGACGGCGGAGAACCTCGCCAAGGACTTCGGCATCATCCGCGAAGCCTGCGATGCCTATGCCGCGCGCAGCCATCAGCGGGCGGCGGCGGCGTGGGCCAAGGGCCTGTTCGACGATGAACTGGTGCCGGTGCGCATTCCGCAGAAGAAGGGCGATCCGGTGCTCTTCGCGCACGACGAAGGCTATCGCGCCGATGCGACGATGGAGACGCTGGGCAAGCTGAAGCCGCTGGAACAGGGCGTGGTGACGGCGGGCAATGCCAGCCAGCAGAACGATGCGGCGGCGGCGTGCCTCGTGGTGGCCGAGGACAAGCTGGCCGAACTGGGGCTGGAGCCGATCGCGTGGTTCCATTCCTGGGCGGCGGCGGGCTGCGATCCTTCGCGGATGGGCTATGGCCCGGTGCCGGCGACCGAGCGGCTGTTTGCCCGCAACGGGCTTTCATGGGGCGATATCGACCTGATCGAACTGAACGAGGCCTTCGCGCCGCAGGTCCTCGCCTGCCTGAAGGGCTGGGGCTGGTCGGACGATGACAGCCGGCACGAGATGCTCAATGTCAACGGATCGGGCATTTCGCTGGGCCATCCCATCGGTGCGACCGGGGGGCGCATTCTGGCCAACCTGACGCGCGAGTTGCAGCGGCGTGGACAGCGCTATGGGCTCGAGACGATGTGCATTGGCGGCGGACAGGGCATTGCCGCGGTGTTCGAGGCCGCCTGATGATCCTCTCCCCCTACGATGCCGAGGACCATGGCGAGATCCGCGAAGGCGTGCGCAAGCTTTGTGCGCAGTTTCCGGGCGAATACTGGCGCAGGCTGGACGAGAAGCGGGAATATCCGACCAAGTTCGTGAATGCGCTGACCGAGGCGGGCTGGCTATCGGTGCTGATCCCCGAGGAATACGGCGGGTCCGGCCTTGGCCTTGGCGCGGCGGCGGCGATTCTGGAGACGATCCAGTCGGAAGGCGGCAATGGCGGGGCGTGCCATGCGCAGATGTACATCATGGGCACGATCCTGCGGCATGGCTCGGAGGCGCAGAAGCGCGCCTATCTTCCGAAGATCGCGAGTGGCCAATTGCGGCTGCAAGCCTTTGGGGTGACCGAGCCGACCAGCGGGACCGATACCACGAGCCTGCGGACCTTTGCCCGGCGCGAGGGCGATGAATACGTGGTCAACGGCCAGAAGATCTGGACCAGCCGCGCCGAGCATTCGGACCTGATGCTGCTGCTGGCGCGCACCACCCCGCGCGAAGAGGTGGCGAAGAAGACCGACGGGCTCTCGGTGTTCATCGTCGACATGCGCGAGGTGGTGGGCAAGTCTTTGACCATCCGCCCGATCCGCACGATGATGAACCACGCGACGACCGAAGTGTTCTTCGACAACATGCGCATTCCGGCGGCGAACCTGCTGGGCGAGGAGGGCAAGGGCTTCCGCTATATCCTGTCCGGCATGAACGCCGAGCGGGTGCTGATTGCGGCCGAATGCGTGGGCGATGCCAAGTGGTTCACGCGGCGCTCGGTGGACTATGCCAAGGAGCGGCAGGTGTTCGGGCGGGCGATCGGGGCCAATCAGGGCGTGACCTTCCCCATCGCCAAGGCTTACGCCCAGATGCGCGCGGCCGAGCTTATGGTGCGCGAGGCGGCGCGGATGTACGAGGCCGGGCTGCCGATGGGCGCGGAGGCGAACATGGCCAAGATGCTTGCCGCCGATGCATCATGGGAGGCCGGAAACGCCTGCGTGCAGACCCATGGCGGCTTCGGCTTTGCCGAGGAATACGACGTGGAACGCAAGCTGCGCGAGACGCGGCTCTATCAGGTGGCGCCGATCAGCACGAACCTGATCCTGTCGTTCCTGGCAGAGCATGTGCTGGGGCTGCCGCGAAGTTATTGAGGGCGGCGCGGTGGCCGAAATGCGTTCGTTCACTGGTGCTAATGCTACCTTACTGGCTCAACCGTCGTCTCCACCAGCCCGCCACCCAGCGCGCGGTAGAGTTCGACCATGTTGCTGGCCTTGGTCAGCCGTGCCGATATCAGCGATTGCTGGGCGTTGTAGAGCGTGCGCTGCGCATCGAGCGGTTCGAGGAAGCTGGCGACGCCGGAATCATAGCGCAGCTGGCTGATGCGATAGGCCGTGGCGGCATTGGCGGCGAGGCTGGTCTGCGCGCGCAGGCTTTCATCGATCGTGCCGCGCCGGGCCAGCGCATCGGCCACTTCGCGAAAGGCGACCTGGATGGCGCGTTCATAGGTGGCGAGCGCGGCATCGCGCGCGGCCTTGGTAGCGGCAAGGTTGTTGGCCGTGGCCCCGCCATCGAAGATGCGCTGGCTGACCGCAGCGTTGGCGGATTTCTGGAAATCGCCGCTGTCGAAAATGCTGGTCAGCCCGGCCGAAGCGAAGCCGAACAGGCCGGTGAGCGACAGGCGCGGAAGGAACGCCGCCCGCGCCGCGCCGATATTGGCATACGTGCCCCGCAGCGTGTGTTCGGCAGACAGCACATCCGGGCGGCGCAGCAGCACATCCGACGACAGGCCAACCGGCAGCGCCCCCAGCACCTGATCGCCTGCGCCGAGCGTTGCGGGCAGGAGTTCATCGGGCAGCGGGCCACCGGCGATCAGTTCGAGCGCGTTGCGCGCCTGTGCGAGATTGGTCTGCAAATCAGCGACGGCGGATTCGGCCGTGTTGAGCTGCGACGTGGCCGTGGCGACATCAAGCTGGGTGCCGATGCCATTGGCCTCGCGCCGGACATTCAGGGCCAGCGTGTTCTTGCTCGTGGCAACGGTTTCGCGCGCAATGCGCAGGGCATCGGCGGTGGCGGCATGGGTGAGCCAGGCGCTGGCGGTTTCGGCGACCAGTGCGATCTGGGTGGCCTTGCGGCCTTCATCGGTTGCCAGCCAGGTCTGGAATCCGGCCTCGCTGAGATTGCGCAACCGGCCCCACAGGTCGATCTCGTAGGAACTGGACCCGGCCTGCACCAGGAAATTGTCGGTCACGCGGCCTTGCGTGCCCTGCACGGCCGAAAGCGTGGCCGAACCGTTGACGATCGGGAACAGCGCCGCGCGGTTGACGCGGTACAGCGCCCGCGCCCGTTCCACATTGGCCAGCGATGTGCGCAAGTTGCGGTTATCGGCCAGCGCGCGGGCAATCACCTGTTGCAGGCGCGGATCGGTGAAGAAATCGCGCCAGCCAATGGCATCGGCGCGGGTGTCTGCCGAAGCGAGCGCTGGATAGGCCTCGCCTTGCGGAAGCGCCGGTGCGACGGGTGCATCGGGCCGGACGTACTTGGGCGCGAAATTGCACGCGGCCAGCGCAAGCGCGGGAAGCATGGCGAGGAGCGGGCGCAGCTTCATGCCGGTTCCCCTTCGGGTTGCCCATCGGGTTGCACTTCGGGTTGCTCAGGGCCTGTTGCGGCCTGCTTGCGATTGAACAGGCCTTTGACCAGCACGAAGAACACCGGCACGAGGAAGACCGCCAGGAACGTGGCCGAAAGCATGCCGCCCATCACCCCGGTGCCGATGGCGCGGCGGCCGTTGGCCCCGGCCCCGCTGGCCAGGACCAGCGGCAGCACGCCGGCAATGAAGGCAACGCTGGTCATGATGATCGGGCGCAGGCGCAGGCGTGCGCCTTCGAGCGCGGCGGCGACGGGCGTTGCGCCCTTCTGCATGGCGAATTCGGCAAATTCGACGATCAGGATGGCATTCTTGGCAGACAGGCCGATGGTGGTAAGCAACGCGACCTGGAAGTAGATGTCGTTGTCATACCCGCGCAAGGTCACGGCCAGCACCGCGCCGATGATGCCGAGCGGAATGACCAGCAGCACGGCAACGGGCACCGACCAGCTTTCGTACAGCGCGGCAAGACACAGGAAGATGAAGAAGATCGACGCGGCATAGAGCAGGCCCGACTGGCTGGAGGCCGCGCGTTCCTGATAGGACAGGCCGCTCCACGCCACCGAAAAGCCGCCGTTCAGCGTGCCGGCATTTTCTTCCATGATGTTCATCGCATCGCCCGAACTGACGCCGGGCGCGCCGCTGCCGTTGAGTTGCTGCGCCGAGACGCCATTGAAGCGATCAAGCCGCACCGGGCCTTGCGTCCATGCGGTGGAGGCGAACGAGGAGAACGGCGCCATCTGGCCGCTGTTGCTGCGCACGAACCACTGGCCAAGGTCGGCAGGCTTTGTCCGGTACGGGGCATCGCCCTGCACATAGACGCGCTTGACCCGGCCGCGATCGACGAAGTCGTTCACGTAAAGCCCGCCCCACGCGATCGACAGCGTGGAGTTGGCAGCCGCAGGTGCGATCTGGAACGCGGTCAGCGCCTCGTCATCGATGTTGACCTTGAGCTGCGGCGTATCCTCCAGCCCGCTGAGGCGGACCTGGCCAAGGCGCGGATTTTCGCCCGCCATCTGCACCAGCTGGCGCCTGGCAGCGGTCAGCGCATCGCGTCCGGCTCCGGCAGCGTCCTGCAACCACATTTCGAACCCGGCGGACGATCCGAGGCCACGGATCGGCGGCGGGCTGAGAATGAAGATCTGGGCTTCGCGCGATTTGCGGAAATGGGCGTTCAGGCGCTCGGTAATGGCCGACGCCGAACGGTCTGCCCCGCCGCGCTCCGACCAGTCCTTCAGCAGCACGAAGCCCTGCCCGGCATTCTGCGCCGACCCCGATGGACCACGGCCCATGTTGACGAAGACCGCCTTGACGTTGTCCTTTTCGGCCTCGCGGATGTAGTCCGAGATCGCAAAGGCCACGGCGCGTGTCTGTTCGGACGTGGAGCCGACCGGCAACTGGTAGTTGATCGAGATGTTGCCCTGGTCCTCGTCCGGCAGGAAGCTGGTCGGCAGGCGCACGTAGAGCAGCACCATGGCGATGGTGATCGCGGCAAACGCCAGCATCCACGGCAGCGGCCGCGCAACCGTGCGGGCAAGGCGGTTCTTGTAGCGGTGCTCAAGCCCGCCATAGGTGCTGTTGAACTTGGAGAAGAAGCGCCCCTTGGGCTTTTCATGCTCCACCGGAACCAGCAGCGTGGCGCACAAGGCCGGCGTGAAGACCAGCGCGACGATGGCCGAAAGGACCATGGCCGAAACGATGGTGACCGAAAACTGCCGGTAGATCGCCCCGGTCGATCCGCCGAAGAAGGCCATCGGCACGAACACCGCGGTCAGCACCAGGGTGATGCCGATCAGCGCGGAGGTGATCTCGCCCATCGACTTCACCGTCGCTTCGAGCGGGCCGAGCTTTTCCTCGTGCATCACGCGTTCGACATTCTCGACGACGACGATGGCATCATCGACCAGCAGGCCGATGGCCAGGACCAGGCCGAACATGGTGAGCGTGTTGATGGTATAGCCGAACAGCGACAGCACGCCGAACGTGCCGAGCAGCACCACCGGAACGGCGATCGCCGGGATCAGCGTGGCACGCCAGTTCTGCAGGAACACGAACATCACGATGACGACCAGCACGATCGCCTCGATCAGCGAATTGCGCACTTCCTCGATCGAGATCTTGACGAAGATGCTGCTGTCGCGCGGGTAGGCCACGTGATAGCCGGGCGGCAGGGCCTTGGCGAGTTCGGCGACCTCTTCCTTGACCAGTTCGGCGGTCAGCGTGGCATTGGCCCCCGACGCCAGGCTGATGGCCAGGCCCGTGGCGGGCATGCCGTTATAGCGGCTGAGCGAGCCGTAGTTTTCCTCGCCCATTTCGACCCGGGCAACGTCCTTGAGCTTGACCACCGAGCCATCGACGTTGGTCTTGACCACGATGTTTTCGAACTGTTCGGGCGACTGGAGCCGCGATCGGGCGGTGATCGTGGCATTGAGGCGCTGGCCTTCTGGCGCGGGATTGCCGCCGATTTCGCCCGCTGCCACCTGGGTGTTCTGCGCCTGAAGCGCTGCCGTGATGTCTGACGGCATCAGTTGCACGGCGGCCAGTCGCAGCGGATCGAGCCAGATGCGCATGGCGAACGAGCCGCCGAAGACGTTGGTGCTGCCGACCCCTTCGACGCGCGAGATCGGGTCCTGGAAATTGGTCGTCAGGTAATCCGAAATGTCCGAATTGCTGGCGCGTCCGGTCTCGTCATAGATCGAGACGACCATCAACTGGTCCGACTGCGCCTTGTTGACGTTGACGCCCTGCTGCTGGACGACCGCAGGCAGGCGGCTGATCGCGCGCGAGATGGCGTTCTGGACCTGGACTTGCGCGGTATCGGGATCGGTGCCCTTGTCGAAGGTCACCGTGATGCTCGACGATCCGTTCGACGAGGAGGAGCTGAAATACAGCATCCCGTCCAGACCCTTGAGCTGCTGTTCGAGGATCTGCGTGACCGAGTTTTCGACCGTGGCCGCATCGGCACCGCCATAGTTGGCGTTGATCGAGACGGTGGGCGGGGCGATATCGGGGTATTGCTCCACGCCCATGGTGCTGACGGCGAACAGGCCGCCGGCCATGATGACGATGGCCAGCACCCAGGCAAAGATCGGACGATAGGCGAAGAACCGTGAAATCATCGGCCGTCAGTTCCCTGCGGCCGGGCGCTTGGCCTTGCTGTCGGCAGGGCCGTTGCCAGCCGTCTCCTTGCTGCCGGCGGGCACGACCTTGGCCTTGGCGCCTTCGCGGGCGTTGATCAGGCCTTCGACGACCACGCGATCGCCGGGCTTCAGCCCTGCGGTCACGAGCCAGTTCTGGCCGACCGGGGAATCGGCGGTGATGCTGCGCTTTTCCAGCTCGTCCTTGGCATTGGCCACCAGCACGCTGGCGCGGCCGCGCGGATCGCGGGTTACGGCGGCTTGCGGCACCAGGATGCCATTGGGCACCGTGCCCTGCCCCACCCTCGCCCGCACGAACAGGCCGGGCAGCAGTTCGCCCTTGGGATTGGGCACGACGGCGCGGATGGTGATCGTGCCGGTTTCGGCATTTACGTCGATATCGGCAGGATTGAGCTTTCCGGCCACCGGATATTCGCTGCCATCGGGCAGGATCACCGTGACCGGCGCCGCGCCTGCCACCAGCTTGCCGCTTTCGATCGCCCGGCGCAGCGCGATGAAATCCGCGCCCGACTGCTGGATGTTGACGTACATCGGATCGAGCCGCTGGACCTTGGCCATGGGCGTGGCCTGCGCGTTGGTGACCAGCGCGCCCTTGGTCACCAGCGATATGCCGATGCGGCCGCTGATCGGCGAGGTGACGCGGGTGAAGCCGAGGTTGACTTGCGCCGATGCCAGCGCGGCGCGGGCCTGCCCGACACCGGCGCGCGACTGGTTGTAGGTGGCGCGGGCATCGGCCGCTTCCTGCTTGCTCACCCCCCCTTGCGCGGCCAGCGCCTCGAACCGTTCGGCCCGCAACCGGTTGGCCTCGACCGTGGCCTGCGCCGAAGTCAGGGCGGCTGCCGCCTGTGCCTGGGTTGCCGCA
>JAPLPG010000003.1 GCA_026400375.1 Novosphingobium sp.
AGGCGATGCAGGCGCGGGTCGACCGAAAGGCAGTGCTTGACGCCATCACCGCAGCGCTGGTCTGAAGGGGGCCACCGAAACGAGGCGGGGGCGCCGATACGCTGCCCCCGTCACACACGATGCGAGGGATGATGCAGGAAGCGGTCCACCCTGAAGTTTTTTCCCCTCCGACCGTGCCGCGGCGCAAGTTGCGGGTGCTTGGCACGTCGATCACGCTTCTCGATCCGGTGCGCGACAGGGCGCGGGCTGATCTGGGGTTCGACATCGCGTTCGAGAAGATGGATTTTTTGACCTGCCAACGCCAGGCTGCGATGGCCCCCGAAAGCTATGACATTTACGAACAGTGTTTCCACAACCTCGATATCGTCTGGTTCTGGGGGGCATTGCAGCCCATCGACATCGGGCGCGTGCCGGAATGGGACAATATCTCGGACCTCGTGAAACTGGGCGGGGTCAGCAAATACGCCGGGCGCGGGCGTGGCGATGCTCCGGCGAAAAAGCTTTACGTGCAGCCCGGCGGTTTTCTGGGGCCAAAACAATCGCGCCATATCAGCATGCTGCCGACCGTCCACAACATGGACAGTTTCGGCTATGACGCGCGGGTCTTCGGGGCAGGGCCCGACGTGCGGCCAAGCTGGGGCTGGTTGCTTGACCGCCGGGCCAAGGGGCGGATCGCCTTGGTCGATGAACCCGCCATCGGGTTTTTCGACGCGGCCCTTGCCGCAGAAGCCACGGGCGAGATCGAGTTTGCCGATATCGGCAACATGACCATCGAAGAGATCAACGCGCTGATGGCGCTGCTGGAAGTGCGGCGGACCGAGGGCTATTTTTGCGCCACGTGGCGTGACGGGGTCGAAGCCGCCGATCTGGCCGAACGCGGCGCGGTGGCGGTCCAGAGCATGTGGTCGCCGGTCTATGGCAAGCTGCGCAAGGCGCGGTCGCATTTCGTGGAATCGGCACCTTCCGAAGGGTATCGGGCGTGGCACGGCGGCGCGAGCCTGTCGCGCCACTTGCGCGGTGCGGAACTCGACATGGCCTATGAATACCTGAACTGGTGGCTTTCGGGCTATGCCGGCGCAGTGATGGCGCGGCAGGGATATTACATCTCGAATCCGCAGCGGGCGCGTGAATGGCTGGCACCCGAAGAATGGGCCTATTGGTACGAAGGGGCCGCCGCGTCGCGTGATCTTGCAGGGCCGGATGGGGAAGTGGCGGTCAAGACGGGCGAACGACGGGCAGGGGGGCCTTACATCGACCGGGCGCGACGCATCGTGATCTGGAACACCGTCATGGACGAATACAATTACGCCGCCCGCGCCTGGGATCGTTTCGTGCGCCGCGTGAATGCAGGGGTGGCGGCATGATCCGGTCGGTCAATCCCTTGGCGCAGGAGCCGCGCTACGAGTTGATCGGGCGGGTCTTGCGCGAAAACATCCTGTCGGGCGTGTTGCCGCGCGGGTTCGTGCTGCTCGAAGGGCCGATCGCCGCTGTGATGCAGACAAGC
>JAPLPG010000229.1 GCA_026400375.1 Novosphingobium sp.
CAGGGTATCGACCGTGCCTGCAGGCAGCGCGGCAAATGCGGCGTTGGTCGGCGCGAAGACGGTGAACGGCCCGGCGCCGTTCAGCGTATCGACCAGTCCTGCGGCCTTGACGGCAGCGACCAGCGTGGTGTGATCGGCCGAATTCACGGCGTTTTCAACGATGGTCTTCGACGGATACATCTCCGCTCCGCCAACCATCACGGTCTTTTCGGCGGCGGCAAGCGCCGGAGTAATCAGGACCGGAGCAGAGGTAATCGCGGTTGCCGCAATAGCGGCGAGAAGAAATTTGCGAGTCATTGGTAACTCCTAGGTGGGAATTCAATTCCGTCCGACCAGACAACAGTGGTTCGTGGTCAGTCCGTTAAACTGTAAATTCGCGTAGACGTTCCGCTCCTGCGCATGAACATTGGTGCAGGTATTTGAATTATATTGGCTTTAGAAAAAAGGGCGCGCTGCGCGATTGCAGCGCGCCCTGAAGAATGTGACCCCGGCCGAAGGGAACGAGATAGCCGGGACGTCAGGGGAGGGGCCGGGCTGGAGGGGTAGATCAAGCCCGGCCGGAACGTCTCCGCAGCGGGAAATGACCCCTGGCGCGCGCTTTTGCGACATGGCCCTTGGGGCTATGCCCGCAAGGTCAGGTCAGACGGTGTGGTCGTGAAGCAGCACGCAGTCGTGGCCGTCGATCGTTTCGATCTGCACGGTGGCATGGCCGATCCCGAAATCGTGTTCCAGCTCGTGCGCCAGCTGGTGCAGGAACCGGTCGCCGGGGTGGCCGCCGGGCATGACGAGATGCGCGGTCAGCGCGGTTTCGGTGGTGCTCATCGGCCAGATGTGCAGGTCGTGGACCGCCTCCACGCCGATCAGCCCCTGAAGGAAGCCGCGCACCGAGCGTTCGTCGATTCCGGACGGCACGCCAAGCAGGCTCATGCACAGCGCATCCTTCAGCAAGGCCCAGGTGCCCCACGCGATCACGCCGACGATGACGAGGCTTGTAACAGGATCGATCCAGGTCTGGCCGGTCAGCGTGATCAGCAAGCCGGCCACGACCACGCCGGCAGAGACCGCGGCATCGGCGGCCATGTGCAGATAGGCACCGCGAATGTTCAGGTCATCGTGCCGCCCGCGCATGAACATCAGGGCGGTTGCCGTGTTGATCACGATGCCGATGGCCGCCACGATCATCACCGTGCCGCCGATCACCGGCGCCGGTTCGAACAGGCGGCGGACCGTCTCCACCAGGATTGCGCCGAGCGCCACGAACAGGAACGCCGCATTGCCAAGCGCTGCGAGGATCGAACTGGATTTCAGGCCATAGGTGAACCGTGCCGAAGGCGGCCGCTTGACCAGCACGCTGGCGATCCATGCAATGACCAGGCCCAGCACGTCGGACAGGTTGTGCCCGGCATCGGCCACCAGCGCCATCGATCCCGAGATCACGCCGTAAGTCGCCTCGACCGCCACGAAGGCCAGGTTCAAACCGATGCCGATGGCAAAGGCGCGGCCGAAGCTGGCAGGCGCATGGCTGTGCCCATGCTGGTGCCCAGAGTCGTGGCCGTGGCCATGGCCGTGCCCATGATCGTGATGATGGGAATGGTGATGGCCGCCGGACATGGCGCCTCTCTAGCGCCTTGTGCGGATGTAGGAAACAGGTGTTGCGCCAGGGGGCCTGTAAGCCGGGTTCTGTAGCGTCGACGGTATCCCCAAGGTTTCCCTTTGGCGGGGACCGTATCGCCGCTGGCAGCCATTCCTCTAGGCGGACCGTTGCCGGAACGCTCAAGCAATCAACCCGGACTGCTGGCCCGAAACAGGCCTGTTTCCTTGCGGAAACGCGCAGTCCCTATTCGATCTTGCTCCGGGTGGGGTTTGCCTTGCCGCTTCCGTTGCCGGTCGCGCGGTGCGCTCTTGCCGCACCCTTTCACCCTTGCTGCCGGATTGCTCCGGTTAGCGGTCTGCTCTCTGTGGCACTTTCCCTTGACCATGGCCTTGCGGCGTCCGGCCCGGCGGGCGTTACCCGCCACCCTTGTTTCGTGGAGCCCGGACTTTCCTCGGGATCTTGCGATCACGCGGCTGCCCGGCCCCCTGGCGAGCGGTCACCTAGCATGTCCCAGATCGCGTTCCAACAGCAGTTCGAACAGCAATGCCCCGATCTGCCCGTCCACTTCGCCATCGATCCGCTGCGGCCGCCAGCGCCGCTGGAACGCGCGGACGGCGGCCTGCTGGTCGGATATGTCATAGCCGAAGCGTTCCAGCGCGAGGTAGAAGGCGGCCTCGTTGTCGTAGAGCAGTCGCATCGACAGCTTGGGCGTGGGCAGGCACAGGCGGTGGCGGGCGATGATGTCCCACGGAAACAGCTCGCCCGGATCCTCCTTGCGCGCCGGGGCAACGTCCGAATGGCCGACCACGTTGGCGCGGGGCACGTTGTGGCGCTTCACGATATCGGCCAGCAGGGGCAGCAGCGCCTCGATCTGGGCAGGGGGGAATGGGCGGTAGCCGAATTCGTGGCCGGGATTGACCAGTTCGATCCCGACGCTGGCGGAGTTGACATCGGTAATCCCGCGCCACGAGCCGCGGCCCGCGTGCCACGCGCGCTTGTCTTCATCGACCAGACCGGTGACGGTCCCGTCCTCGTCGATCAGGTAGTGCGCCGACACTTCGGCCGCAGGATCGCACAGCCGGTCGAGCGCGGCCTGCGCGCTTTCCATGCCGGTGTAGTGCAGAACCACCATGGTCACCGGCAGCTTGCGCTCGTTCCAGTTGGGCGAAGCGACCTCGCGGTGGACGAGCCAGCGGCGCATGGGTCAGCCCTGCCTTTCAGCTGACCGGAAGGACTGCGCCAAGGACAAGGCTTTCAGCCGTGACATGCACCTGCACCGCACCGTTCACCGATGCCGCCAGTTGCTGGACCATCGCGGCAGGAGCGGTGCGGCTGGACAGTTCGGACGATGCCAAGGTGCCTTCCAGCGCCTGCCCAATGGCGGGATCGAAGGCCACGCGCTGGCCAGCGGCGCGCACGACGATTTCGGCAACGCCGCCCCTGATTTCTGCCCCGATATCGAGCGTGCCGCCGCGCACCAGCGCATCGAGGCCGATCAGCGCCAGGTTCAGCAGTGTCTTGACCGCAGGCTTGCCGAGGCTGTCGACGCCGAACATCCAGTTGACCACAACGCGCCCGTTGTTGCCCACCAGCGCATCGACGAGCGCCTTGGCCTCGTTCACCGGCACGCTGTCGCCAAAGCCGCCCGCAGCCCCGAAGGCGAGGCGGAAGAACTTGAGCTTGTCGGCCGAGGTCTTTGCGCTCTGTTCGAGCAGTTCCATGCAGCGCTTGCGCATTTCGGGGTCCTTCTCGTCGGCGAGAAGTTCAAGACCGTTCGAAAGCGCGCCCACCGGGCTGAGGAGATCGTGGCACAGGCGCGAGCAGAGCAGGCTGGCAAGATCGAGGGAATTGGCTGGCATGTTCAGGTTTCGTGCCTTTTTCCTGAAGGGGGTTTACACAGTTTACACTGTCCTAAGAAAGCATTCAGACCAGAAAAACATTCCCGATCCTGTTTCGTGCCCATACGCGACGACCGCAAGACGCGGTGCCGGCATGAGCGCGAGGGTGCCTTCTTCTCATCATCATGCCCCTGCCTTAGCCTTGCACGACGCGGTAGGAAAGCGGTTCGAACCCATCGGCGCCATCGCACCAACACGTAATCGCACCGTCTTCGCCGATTGTCGGCACCACGATCGCCCAGATCCGCCCATCCCGCGCGGCGCTGGCCTGATCGGTGGACGAGGGGCGGGCAAGGCCATTGGGGTGGGAGTGGAAATAGCCGACCACCTGATCACCCGCCCCATCGCGTGCCGCCCGGTGCGCGGCAATGAGCGCTGCCGGATCGATCTAGAAGTGACGCGCCGGATCGGCGGCCACATTGGCGACAGGCACGGCCGCGTGAACCTGCCCGGGCCTGCCCAGAAGGATCCCGCAGGCTTCGCAAGGCGCGGCATGCTGCGCTGCGGCCCGCATGGCAGCGAGGGCGGAATGGCGGATGGTGAGGGCCATGGCCTCGATGTGGCTGGTCATCGCCGACCTGGCAAGGGCGACATTGCCGGTCGCCAGAAGCGCTGGTGCTACAGGACGAGTGTTTAAGGCGGCAGGCGCCCGATGGTGGCCGCGTGCAGCTGGAACGGGCCTTCCTCGAACGGGTTATGCTCCTGAAAACACATTCAAAAGGAGCGACGACCATGAAGGCATCTGCCATATTCGACACGCACGCCGAAGCCGAACGGGCCGTAGCGGAACTGAGGACGCTGGGCGTGGGGGAGACCGACATGTCGGTGATGGGTGATGGTGAAATCACCGACGAGCATCATCGCAGCATCCTGCGCGGGATCCTGGGTGGCGGGGCGCTGGGCGCAGGGCTTGGCATTGCAGCGCTGGCGATCCCGGGCGTTGGCCCGCTTGCCGCTGCCGGCGCCATTGCCGCAGGCGCGGTGCCTGAAGCCATTGGCGTGGGCGCGGCGCTGGGCGCGATTGGCGGAACGCTGAACGAGACGCTGACCAAGCACGGCATCAGCGAAGACGATGCGACGTACTACAACGATCGCATGAAGGACGGCGCGGTCGTCGTCACGGTGGAAGACAGCTTTGCCGACACGGATCGCGTGCGTCAGGTGCTGATGCGCAATGGTGGCCACAATTCGAGCCAGGCGCGGACCTGACGCCGACTTTCGGAACTGCGGTTTCCTGAAAGCAATCTGGCCGCTGACGGAAGCACCGTCGGCGGCCTTATTGGTGCGCTGCTTCCAGACTTGGCGCTGGCGTTTGCGTTGCGGTTGGCCCCCCTTGTTGCCGCCGGTCGGGGCCACCATATCCACGAGGCAATGGGGGCAACGGACAGCATCATATCGGGGGTGATCCCACCGGGCGGACTGCGGCTCGACAAGGCGCTGGCCGAAGTCAGCGGCCTTTCGCGCGAGCGGGTGAAGGCGCTGCTGGGCGAGGGACGCGTGGCGATTGGCGGCGTGCGGGCAGCCAATGCCTCGGCCAAGCCGCCAGAGGGCGTGGCCTTCACCATTGCCGTGCCCGAAGTGGCACCCGCCCATGCCGTGGCACAGGATATCCCCCTGGTCGTCGCCTATGAGGACGAGAGCCTGATCGTGGTGGACAAGCCGGCGGGGCTGGTGGTCCATCCGGCGGCGGGAAACCTTGACGGGACGCTGGTCAACGCGCTCCTGCACCATTGCCGGGGCCAGCTTTCGGGGATCGGCGGCGTGGCGCGGCCGGGGATTGTCCACCGGATCGACAAGGATACCTCGGGCCTGCTGGTCGTGGCCAAGACGGATGTGGCGCACGAGGGGCTGGCGCGGCAATTTGCCGACCATTCCATCTTCCGCGCGTATAAATGCGTGACGGCCGGATTGCCGGTGCCGGTGGCAGGCACTGTGCGCGGGGCAATCGCGCGATCAAACCATGATCGCAAGAAGATGGCCCTGGTCGAGCAAGGACCCGATGGCCAGACGCGCGGGAAGCACGCTGTGACGCATTATCGCACCCTTGCGGCCCTTGACGGCGCGGCGCTGGTCGAGTGCCGGCTGGAGACGGGGAGAACCCACCAGGTGCGCGTTCACCTTGCGTCAGTCGCCA
>JAPLPG010000152.1 GCA_026400375.1 Novosphingobium sp.
GGGCGGCAGCAGATCGACGAGGCGATCTGCCATCTCCCCGCTTGCCAGCCGCCGATCGGCGTGCGAGCCGCTGTCGGCGCTTGACCTGTCCAGGCCTGAAACCGTTTCCATGCGCGAAGACCCTTCAATATCCGGGCACGACTGCCCAATGCTGGTACGCAGGGCTGGTATGCAGCCGAGGCAAAAGGATAGCATACGTCGATTGACGTAATCATGCCCGGAATCACAGCGTTGACGCGCCCGCTAGCACCGGCCAAACCGCCATGACCAAGCGGTATCGCGGCAGGCCAAGGTTATTACCATACGCAAAAAGCGTAATACGCAGGTCCCGCAATTTCCCCCATGATCGGCAGCATACCGGAATGAAACAAGGGGAATCGCATGTTCAGGCTGATCGGCAAGACCGGGAAGACGCTCCTGATCGCAGCCACATTGCTTGCCGCATCGTGCTCTCCATCGGCAGATGCGCCTGCGCCCAAGCGTAACGAATTCAGCATAGGCTGGTCGATCTATGCCGGATGGATGCCGTGGCCCTATGCCCAGCAGGCCGGCATCGTGAAGAAGTGGGCCGACAAGTATGGCCTGAAGATCAACATCGTGCAGGTGAACGACTATGTCGAATCGGTGAACCAGTACACCGCCGGCAAGTTTGACGGCGTGACCGTGGCCAACATGGACGCCCTGACCATTCCGGCAGCCGGCGGCAAGGACACCAGCGCGATCATCGTCGGCGATTATTCCAACGGCAACGACGGCGTCCTGCTGAAAGGCGGAAACACCGTTGCCGGGCTGAAGGGCCAGTCGGTCTACCTCGTCGAGCTTTCGGTGTCGCATTACCTGCTGGCCCGCGCGCTCAACACCAATGGCATGTCGCTGACCGACGTGAAGACGATCAACACGTCCGATGCCGATATCGTCGGCGCCTTCAGCAGCCCCGATGCCAAGGCCGCCGTCGCCTGGAACCCGCAGCTTTCGGTGATGCGCGGCCAGGCCGGCGCCACGCAAGTGTTCAGCTCGGCCGACATCCCGGGCGAGATCCTTGATCTGCTGGTCGTCGATACCGCCACGCTGAAGGCCAACCCCGATCTGGGCAAGGCGCTGGCCGGCATCTGGTACGAAACCGTCAGCCTGATGATCCGCGACGACGCCCAAGGCAAGGAAGCGCGCGCCGCGATGGCCAAGCTGGCCGGCACCACGCCCGAAGTGTTCGACGCGCAGCTGAAGACGACGCGCCTCTATGCCGATGCCAAGGAAGCGGTCGCCGCCACCAAGTCGCCCGAACTCATTTCGACGATGACCAAGGTGCGCGACTTCAGCTTTTCCAAGGGGCTGTTTCAGGGTGCGACATCGGCCGATGCCGTGGGCATGGGCTTTCCCGGTGGGGTGACGCTGGGTGATCCGGCGCGGGTGACCCTGCGCTTCGATGAAAGCTTCATGAAGCTGGCTGCCGACAACAAGCTGTGATGCCGGCCCCGGCCCCCACGTTCTGCCCCCAAGTGCTCTTCAAGGAGGCGCAAGCATGCGCTGGGTAAACCGAACTATCGGACGCAGGCAGGCCTTCGCGCTCGGGGCCGCGCCGATCGTGCTGCTGGCCATCGGCTACATGGTGGCAGCCGCGCAGCGCCACGCGCTGAACG
The DNA here is from genome assembly GCA_026400375.1 of Novosphingobium sp. Classification (GTDB taxonomy): domain Bacteria; phylum Pseudomonadota; class Alphaproteobacteria; order Sphingomonadales; family Sphingomonadaceae; genus Novosphingobium. The sequence continues at coordinate 1,638 of JAPLPG010000152.1, forward strand.
CTGCCGACAAGATCCTTCCCCTGCCCTCGGCCATGGCCTCGGCGGTGTGGAAGATGATGCAGCAGCCCGATGTGCTGAGCGGCAATCTGGTGTTCTGGGCCGATACTCTGGCCAGCCTGCAACGCCTCGGGCTCGGGCTTGGCATTGCCACCCTGATGGCCCTCTTGGTCGGCCTCTTGCTCGGTGTGTTGCCGCCGGTGCGCGCGATGTTCGGCCCGCTGGTCACCGGCATCGCGGTGATCCCGCCGATTGCGCTGCTGCCCATCCTGTTCATCGCGCTGGGTCTGGGCGAAACGGCCAAGGTCGCGCTGATCGTGATCGGCATTGCCCCGGTGATGGTGCGCGATGTGGCAGGCCATGTCGGCGCCCTGCCGCGCGAACAGATCGTCAAGGCGCAGACGCTGGGCGCCGGCAGCTGGCAGATCATGCTCCGCGTCGCCCTGCCGCAGGCCCTGCCCCGGCTGCTGGTGGCGCTCAAGCTGGCGCTGGGGCCGGCATGGGTGTTCCTCATTTCGGCCGAAGCCATCGCGTCGGATGTCGGCCTTGGCTACCGCATCTTCCTCGTCCGCCGCTACCTGGCGATGGACGTGATCATTCCCTACGTCGCGTGGATTGCCCTGCTGGCGATCGTGATGGACGTGGCGATCGGCAAGATCAGCCGCAACGCCTTTCCCTGGGCACATGGAGCAGCACATTGAGCCCGCTGCTGACACTGCGCAACGTGTGGGTCGAATATGGCGACCGCATCGTTCTCGAAAAGGTCGACCTCGACGTTGCGGCAGGTTCGTTCGTCTCGGTCGTCGGGCCGTCGGGCGCGGGCAAGAGCACGTTCCTGCGCGTCATCCTCGGGCAGGAGCAGGCAACGCGCGGGATCATCACGCTCGATGGTGCGCCCTTGCCACCGGAATGCGGCCCGGACCGCGGCGTGGTGTTCCAGAAGTATTCGGTCTTTCCGCACCTGACCGTGCTGGGCAACGTGGTGTTCGGGCTGGAATGCTCGCAATCGCCGCTGCTGGGCCGCCTGTTCGGCGCCAAGCGCAAGGCCGCAGAGGCCGAAGCGGCGGAGATGCTGGCAGCGGTGGGCCTGGCCGACAGCATGAACCTCTACCCCGCGCAGATGTCGGGCGGGATGCAGCAGCGCCTTGCGATTGCCCAGGCCCTGATCAAGCGTCCGCGCATCCTGCTGCTGGACGAGCCGTTCGGCGCGCTCGACCCCGGCATCCGCGCCGACATGCATGCGCTGATCACCAGGCTGTGGCGCCAGTATGATCTGACCGTGATCATGGTGACGCACGATATCCGCGAAGCGTTCACGCTGGGCACGCGCGTGCTGGCGCTCGACAAGCGCCGCCATGATCCGCACGCCCCCCACCGCTATGGCGCAACGGCGGTCTATGACCTGCCGCTGGTGAAGCCTGCACCCGCGGATGATGCCGCACCGGCTGTCGCAGAGCCTGCCGCATGACCGCCGTGAACGAACCGCTTGCGCGGCTGAGCATGAGCCTGCCGGCCAGCCTGTTCCGCAAGCTGGACATGATGGTGGAAGAACGCCGCCTGCCTTCGCGTTCGCAGCTCATCGCCGAATTGATCCGCCACGCCCTTGCCGCGCACGAGGCCTATACCCGGCCCGAGGAGATGCTCGCCGGCACGGTGACCGTGGTCTATCGCGGCGATCGCGGGCGGGTGCGGCACCAGTTGGCGCAAACGCAGATGCAGTACCTCAAGGAGGTGATCTCCTCGCAGCACGTGTTCCTGCAGGACGATCAGTCGCTCGAAGTGCTGCTGGTGCAAGGCCCGGCCGTTCGGCTGAAAGAGCTTTCCGATGCGCTGCGCCGCGTGCGCCGCGTGCGCGGGGTGCAACAGCTTGAACTCGTAACCACAACCGCCCTTCTCCCGCCGCTCTACGAGCAGGACGGAAGCAAAGGTGCCCCTGTACGGAGCGGTGAAATGACCGGAACGGCGAAATGACTGAAACTCTGGCAAATCCGATGGCTGCACGCGATCATGCGCGCAGCATGGGGGGCACCGTCGTCGAAGCCATGCCGGTGCTGCCGCCCGTGGCGGGCGATCTGCCCGCAGGCGTCGCGGCCGATGACGTGGTGTGGGAAGAGACGATTGCGGCAGGCGGCTATGCCACGCGGCGTCTGGCGCGCGGCAGCCGGTTGCGGCTGATCGACATGAAGGGCGATGCCTGCGCCGGCCTGCAGGTGTTCAATGCCGAAATGCCCACCGAACGCCTGAACGTGGCCGATACGGTCAAGGTGCAGTGGAACGCCTATCTCGAGACGGGCAAGCTGCTGCTGTCGGACATGGGCCGGGTGCTGATGAGCATCGAGGCCGATGGCGCCGGCACGCACGACTGCTTCTGCGGCACCTCGAATGCGGCCACCAACCTTGCGAAATATGGCGAGGGACGGAACAGCGGAGCCTATCCCAACGGGCGCGACCGTTTCCTGCTGGGCGCGGCAAAGCACGGGCTGGGGCGGCGCGATGTGCATCCCTGCATCAACTTGTTCAAGGGCACGACGATCGCATTGGACGGGTCGATCGCGCCCGATGTCGGGCCGTTCGCGCCCGCGCGCGAAGTGGTGCTGCGTGCGGAAATGGAGGTGATCGTGGTGATCGCCAACGTCCCGCACGTGCTTGATCCACGCAGCGACTACAGCGTCACGCCATTGCGCGCCACCGCCTGGCGCGGCGCCGTGACGCCTGCCGACGACACCATCCGCAACGCGACGCCGGAGGGCCTGCGCGCCTTCCTCAACGTCGAAGACTACTACCGTCGCTGAAGCGAGGAACCATCAGATGAGCGATCCCCATCTCTCCGGCCTGTCCGCCACCATCGTTCACGACGAGGTGGTGCCCGCGCGCGCGCCGTGGCTCCATCACGTGGCCAAGGGCCAGACGCTGCGCATCGTCGATCTGGAAGGCAACCAGGCGGTGGACTTCCTGCTCTACAGCGCGGCCGACGATGCCGAACGCTATAGCGCGCAGGATACGGTGGCGGCGCAGGGCAACCTGTTCC
>JAPLPG010000242.1 GCA_026400375.1 Novosphingobium sp.
GGCAATGGTCTGTTCGTTGCCGTGGGCGGCGGATCGGTGATGACGTCGTTTTCCAGATAGATCGAAAGATCGACGAAACGGCGTGTCATGGCAGTTCTCCCTTGCGCTGCATCAGCGCTTAATCAATTCGGCGCGTAGCCCGGCGGGCGTGACGATCACCGCCAGCACCGCGCCGAACGCCAGTTTGGCCAGCAGGGCCGGCAACCAGCCAAGGTGCTGAGGTCCGGCCAGCCCCAGCGCCACCGCCGAAGCACAGACGCCCGCCGCCGCGCCCAACGCCCCGCACAGCACGGCGCGGGGAACGGGCGCGGCAGGCAAGGCCGAGGTGCCGCCAAGCGGGGCAACCTTGCCACCGGCGAGCGCCTTGCGCGCCAGCAGTCCCGGAACGAGCGTTGCCATCAGGCCGATCATGAAGCCCTGGGGGCCGAAGTCGAAGACATAGCCGCCCATGCCCCACACCGGCACAAGGCCGCTCAGCCCGAATACCGCCGCGAAGAACGCAGCGCTCAACGCCACGTTGATGGCGATGCTGACGGCGGTTTCGCGGCGGATGTAGGCGGCAGGCTCCATTCAGGCGGTGCTACCACCCAGCGTTTCGGCAAACCAGTCGGCAATCAGGTCGCGGCCATAGGACATGTTGTCTGCGCCGACGTGTTCGACCCCGCCTTCCCGCGCGGTGAAGATCACCTTTTCGCGGCGGGGGGAATTGACCAGCTGGTCGTAGAGGTCATCGGCATAGGACACGCTGATCTGCCGGTCGTGCGCGCCATGCGTCACCAGGAACGGCACCTTGATGCGGTCCATGTGACCGTTGAGGTTCATGTCGGTGCTGCGAGCCATGAAATCGTCCATGTCCCTGGCGCCGAACGCCCACATCACATGCGCCCAGTAGTGCGGCACGGGGTTTTCGCCCTCGCGCTTCAGGCGCTTGTCCTGCACCTCGCGCCAGTTGTGGTTGGCGCCCCACACTGCGCCGCTGGCAAAGCGCGGCTCATAAGCCACCGCGCGCGGCGCAAAGTGCCCGCCCAGCGAGATGCCGGTCATGCCGATGCGCATGGGGTCCACATCGGGCTGCGCTTCGAGCCAGTCCACCGCCTTGCTCGCCCAGTTTTCGCTGTGCGGATCGGCGGGCAGGTCCTGCAGGCGCAGCGCCTCGCCCGAGCCGGGCTGATCGACGCAGAGCGTGGACACGCCGCGCCGCGCCAGCGCTTCGGGCAGGCGGCTCCAGTAGAGCAGTTCCTTGCAGCTATCGAGGCCATTGCAATAGACCACCACCGGATGCGGCCCTGCGCCCGGCGCGCGGGTATAGAGCGCGGGCATCGTGCCGCCGGAACCGTCAGCGCCGAGCGGAATTTCCACGCGTTCGCGGTTGATCTGGCCCAGTGCGGTCGACCGGGCAAAGGCGTCGAGCGCCTTGGCATAAGTCTCCTTGCGGCCCGGCGCGCCATGGCCCTGCATGCGCTCTGCCACCAGCAGGTAGAGCGAGGCGCGCTCCAGCTTTTCCGAGGCGGAGAAGGCGCGGCCCCTGGCCTCGTCCTCGGCGGCAAGTTCGATCAGCTTGTCGCCATAGGCGGCCCACTGCTTCATGAACTGCGGGGTTCCGGCATCGCCGCCGCTGGCCGCGGCTTCGATGATCGGCTGGCACATGTCGACGATCTCGCCGATGCGGCCGCCGCTTTCCATCGCGATCGAGACGGAAAGGTTCCAGATGTAGTTGGGAAACGGTTCGTACAGCGCCATGGATCAGGCCTCGCCCACGAGTTCTGGAGTCTGGAACAGGCCGGGATTGGCATGCGGATGGGGCAGCGTCTGCGGCCCGCCGGTGCCGATGCCCCACTGGTCCATGACCATCGGCGCAGGCACGTGCACCTTGTGCTGGTGCGTGTCGAAATCGACCTCTTCGAGTTCCGAGGTGTATTCGACCGTGAAGCCGCCCGGCGTCACGAAATAGCTGAAGGTGTTGTTGCCTGCGGTGTGCCGGCCCGGCCCCCAGCCAATCTCCATGCCCTTGACCTTCAGGCGGTGGATGCCGCGCATCATGTCGTCCACGCCCAGCATGTCATAGGCCACGTGGTTGAGGCACGGGGGTCCGGGCAGGATGGCGATGCGGTGGTGCGCCGAATTGCAGCGCAGGAAGCACATGAAATCGCCCAGCCAGTCCGACACTTTCATGCCCAGCACATCGGTGAAGAACTTCACCGTTTCCTGATGGTTGGGCGAATGCAGCACGATGTGGCTGATCTTCACCGGCACGCCATCCCAGTGCGCGATGTCGCGCTTTGAACCTCGCGCCACGTCGCTCGAAATCTCGAACAGCAGGCCATCGGGCGAGAAGAAGCGGAAGCCATAGCCACCGCCGGGCGATGCCAGTTCGGCAGGCTCGCTGGCGATCCTGCAACCGGCCGCTTCGGCCCGGGCGCGCAGGGCGTCCACATCGACGCGGGTGTCTGCGGCCAGCGCGATCACGTCCACGCGGTTTTCATCGGCCCGGCGCAGCTGCACCACGTGATGCTCGTCATGCCCCTGCGCCTTGAACCAGGCGTGGGTGTCGTCGCCGCCCACGGGCTCCAGACCCCAGACATCGGCATAGAACGTCTTCTCGGCGTCGAATTCCTTCACGCCATACCCGACATAGCGGATCTCGGTAACGCGGCTCATTGTGTCGTCCTTGAATATTCGGATGAAGTCAGATGGGTTGCGCGACCATTGCGAACATTTCCGCGGTGGCCTTCTGATTGTCGACCGGCGGGCCCTTGCCCAGCTGGCCGTGGCAAATGGCGAGGCTGTTCTCGACGATGTAGCGGCACCGGTCGTAGCGGCGGTCACGATAGGCCAGCAGTGCGGCTTCCACGGCGTCGGCGCGCTCCAGCTCTTCGGCCAGAACGATCGCATCCTCGATCGCCATGCCCGCGCCCTGCCCCAGATGCGGCGTGGTGGCGTGCACGGCATCGCCCATCAGGCCGATGCGGCCCTTGCTCCACGCGCCGTGCATCATCATCGCCTCGAGCGGGCGATAGACGACGCCATCGTCGTCGGTGATCTGTTCGCCCAGTTCGCGGATCTGGGGGGAGCAGCGGGCCACCTTCTCGCGCATCACGGCGGCAATGCCTTCCTTGGGATAGCGCGGATTGTCCGGTTCGGGCGTGGTGACATACATGTACATCACTTCGGCATTCATCGGCACGAGGCCGACACCGGTCGGCCCGTTATAGACCTGCAGCGCATCGAGTCCTTCCATGCGGGGGAAGTTGTAGCGCCACACCGCCTGCCCGGTGAATTCCGGCTTTTCCGCCTCGGGCAGGATCGCCGCCCGGGTCTGCGAATAGACGCCATCGGCGCCGACCACCAGATCATAGCTCCCGCTCGTCCCGTCCGAGAACGTGACGTGGACTTTCGTGCCGTCGTCCTCGAAAGCCTCGGCCGTGACGCCCAGCCGCAGCTGCGTGCCTGCCGCCTTGGCGCTGTCGCCCAGCACCTTCTGCAAGGCGCGGCGGCCGATGCCGACATTGGCAGGACGCCCTTCGACCAGGCGCGGCGTCGGCACGCGGGCGACCTTGGTGCCGTCCGGCGTGAAGATTTCAACCGCATCGAAGCCGCAGGCGGCATCGAGGAAGCTGTCGAGCACACCCAGCTGTTCCATCGCGCGGATCACGTTGGACTGCTGGATGATGCCGACGCCATAGACCGACCACGAAGCATCCCGCTCGATCGCGGTCACGGCATAGCCCTTGCGCGACAGGGCGATCGCGGCCGAAAGGCCACCGATGCCCGCACCGATAATCAGAATATCAAGATTTTTCATTGCTTTGCAAACGCATCCAATCCCTGCGGCACGGCATGGTTACCGTGGTCGCACCTTGTCTGGCATGACAATTAGAGGATGCCGTCCAATTCACAAAACAAGTATTTTTGATATAGAGCCATTCTTAAGATTGATAGATACGGCGCCTGCCCCGACCCGCCCCCTTGGCTCCGCCTTACATCCTGATCGCCTGCTCCTTTACCGGCTCCATCACCACGAAGGTGCTGGTATTCGACACATGCGGCAGGGTGGAGATCTTGTCGCCCAGCACCATGCGAAAGCGGCGGATATCGGCGGTGCGCACTTTCAGCAGATAATCGAAGTTGCCCGCGATCATGTGGGCTTCCTCGATTTCGGGAATGGCCATCACGCCGCGGTTGAACTCTGCCAGGGCATCCTCGCGGGTGTCGGACAGTTTCACTTCGGTGAAGGCAACATGTTCCAGCCCCAACCGTGCCATGTCCACCACGGCGCGGAAGCCCTTGATCACGCCATCGTCGATCAGCCGCCGCAGCCGCACCTGGCACGGCGTTTTCGACAGCCCGACCTTTTCGGCAAGCTCGGTCACCGCCATGCGGCCATCGCGCACCAGCAGATCGATGATCTTGCGATCAAACTGATCGATTTGCCTATCAGATGTGCTCAAAAGTTGATCTCCGTTAAAATCTATGGACCTGTTTAGGCTATTTGCCTCAAACTTGACAATGCATAAGTCTGAATGCCTTTGGTGCTTCTGATAGGATGCGCGGATGACAGTTCACGCCCCCTTTTCGCAGTTCGCCCCGGCGATTGACGCCGCAAAGACCCCGCTCCGCGAAGCGATCACCGCCGCCACCCGCCGTCCGGAGCGGGAGTGCGTTGCCGCGCTCCTGCCCGAGGCCACGCTGCCGGAACCGGTTCGCGCCTCGGCCCAGGCGCTGGCCCGCACCCTGGTCGAAGCCCTGCGCGCGCGGCCGCGGGGCAATGGCGTGGACCAATTGGTGCAGGAATATGCCCTGTCCACGCACGAGGGCGTTGCGCTGATGTGCCTGGCCGAAGCCCTGCTGCGCATCCCCGACAACGACACGCGCGACGACCTGATCCGCGACAAGATTGCCGGTGGCGACTGGCAGGCCCATCTGGGATCGGACCGTTCGCTGTTCGTGAATGCCGCCACCTGGGGGCTGGTGGTTACCGGCAAGCTTACCGGCACGCTGAACACTGGAAATGTCGATGATTCGGGCCTTGGCACCGCGCTCAGCCGCCTCCTTGCGCGCGCGGGCGAGCCGGTGATCCGCCGCGGGGTCGATCTGGCCATGCGCATGATGGGCGAACAGTTCGTGACCGGCGAGACCATCGCCAAGGCGCTCAAGCGGGCGGGGCCTCTCGAACAGCGCGGCTTCAGCTACAGCTACGACATGCTGGGCGAGGCGGCGATGACCGCGCAGGACGCCGCGCGCTATTACGCGGATTACGAAGCCGCGATCGAAGCCATCGGCGCAGCATCCGCCGGGCGCGGCATTCATGATGGGCCGGGCATATCGATCAAGCTTTCGGCACTGCACCCGCGCTATGCCCGTGCGCAGCAGGGCCGGCTCATGGCCGAACTGCTGCCGCGGGTGAAGGCCCTGGCCGTGCAGGCCCTGCGCCACGACATCGGCTTCAACATCGACGCCGAAGAATCCGACCGCCTCGAACTGTCGCTCGATCTGCTTGAGGCGCTTGCCACCGATCCCGAACTTGCCGGCTGGAACGGCCTTGGCTTCGTGGTCCAGGCCTATGGCAAGCGCTGCCCCTTCGTGATCGACTGGATCGTCGATCTGGCCCGCCGCTCTGGCCGCCGCATCATGGTGCGCCTGGTCAAGGGCGCCTATTGGGACGCCGAGATCAAGCGGGCGCAAGTCGATGGGCAGGCCGATTTTCCGGTCTATACCCGCAAGGTCCACACCGATCTTGCCTATATCGCCTGCGCCCGGCGGCTGCTGGCCGCGCGCGATGCCGTGTTTCCGCAATTCGCCACGCACAACGCCCACACCCTAGCCACGATCAAGTGCATGGCCGATGCCATCGCCAGCCCGTTTTCCGGCGGCCCCAAATTCCGCATCGGCGACTATGAATTCCAGTGCCTGCACGGCATGGGCGAGCCGCTTTATGACGAGGTAGTCGGCCCGGACAAGCTGAACCGCCCCTGCCGCATCTATGCCCCGGTCGGCACCCACGAAACGCTGCTGGCCTATCTTGTTCGCCGCCTGCTGGAAAACGGGGCCAACGCCTCGTTCGTCAACCGCATCGCCAATCCCGATGTGCCGACAGAGGCGATCATTGCCGATCCGGTGGCCGAAGTCGCCTCGGCCGACGATCCGGGCGCACCCCACCCGCTGATCGCCTTGCCGCAGGCGCTGTTTCCCGAACGCCGCAACAGTACAGGGATCGATCTGGCCGATGAAGCCACCCTGGCCTCGATCAGCCAGCGCTTCGCCAGCGTCGCGCGCCAGCCCCGCCATGCCGCGCCCGGTGCCGATCTGCCAGCTTCGGAACCGCGCAGGGTGGCGAACCCCGCCAATCATGCCGATCTCCTCGGCACGGTGCGCGAGACCTTGCCAGAGGCCGTGCCGCAGGCGGCGCGCCTTGCCGCGGCATCGCGGTGGTCCAGCGCCCTGCCGCCTGCACGCGCCGTGGTGCTGGAACGGGCGGCAAATGCCATGCAGACCGCCCTGCCGGAACTGATCGCGCTGCTGGTGCGCGAGGCAGGCAAATCGGTCGCCAATGCCATTGCCGAAGTGCGCGAGGCGGTCGATTTCCTGCGCTATTACGCCGCGCAGCAAGCCGTACTGGCAGGGGCAGAGCCGCTTGGCGTGGCCGTCTGCATCAGCCCGTGGAACTTCCCGCTGGCCATTTTCACCGGGCAGATCGCCGCCGCACTGATGGCCGGCAACAGCGTGCTGGCAAAGCCCGCCGAAGAAACCCCGCTGATCGCCGCAGAAGCGGTGCGCATCCTGCACGAGGCGGGCATCCCCGACGATGCGCTGATCCTTGTGCCCGGCGATGGAACGATCGGTGCCGCGCTGGTCGCCGCGCCGGAAACCGCCGCCGTGCTGTTCACCGGCTCGACCGAGGTGGGCCGTCTGATCCAGCGCCAGCTGGCCACGCGGCTTTCGCCCGGCGGACGGCCCGTTCCGCTGATTGCCGAAACCGGCGGGCAGAACGCGATGATCGTCGATAGCTCGGCCTTGGCCGAACAGGTCGTTGCCGATGTCATCGCCTCGGCCTTCGACAGCGCCGGGCAGCGCTGTTCGGCACTGCGCGTGCTGTGCCTGCAGCGCGATATCGCCGATCGCGTGCTGGGCATGCTGCGCGGCGCCATGGCCGAACTGAACGTCGGGCCGACCGACAGGCTTTGCGCCGACATCGGCCCGGTGATTACGGCGCAGGCGCAGGACGGGATCGAGGCCCATGTCGCGCAGATGCAGACGGCAGGCTGTCCGGTCCACCGCCTGGTCCTGCCTCCCGAAACCGCAAACGGCACCTTCGTTGCGCCGACCATCATCGAACTGGAAGATCCGGCGCAGCTGACGCGCGAGGTGTTCGGCCCGGTGCTCCACGTCATCCGCTTCGACCGGGACGACATGGACGCGCTGGTCGATCGCATCAACGCCTGGGGCTATGGCCTGACCTTCGGGCTGCACACGCGGCTTGACCAGACGGTCGAGCGGGTGACCGCCCGCGCACAGGCGGGCAACATCTATGTCAATCGCAACGTCATCGGCGCGGTCGTGGGGGTCCAGCCCTTTGGCGGCCACGGCCTGTCGGGCACGGGGCCAAAGGCCGGCGGACCGCTCTATCTGCGCCGCCTGCTTGCAGCGGCACCGGCGTTTCCCGCAGTCGTGCCGGGCGAGCGCGATCTGGCAGGCCCGGTCGGCGAAAGGAACGTCCATGCCTTGCGTCCGATCGGCAAGGTGCTGATCGCCGCGCAGGACACCGCCCGCCTTGCCGCGCTGCAATCCCGCGTCGGCGCGCTGGGCGGCACGCCGGTGGTGGCCGATCCGGGCTGGCAGGGCAAAGGGCCGTTCGCCCGTGCGCTGGTCGATGGCGACGCCGCGTTCACGCTGGCCTTCCAGCAAGCGCTGGCGGCGCTACCGGGTGCCATCGTGCCGCTGCTGACCCCGGCAGACGGCGATGCCATGCTGGTCTGCGAAGTATCGCTATCGATCAACACCACTGCGGCGGGCGGCAATGCCAGCCTGATGGCCATCGCCTGAGGCCTTCGCCAGAACGGGCGACCCGATGCGCCGAACGTGCCGGGCAGGCACGCGCATCGGGTTGCCCGAAGGCGATGATCAGTGATTTCAGGAAAAGATGGTGCGGTCGAGAAGACTCGAACTTCCACGGGCTTTCGCCCACAACGACCTCAACGTTGCGCGTCTACCAATTCCGCCACGACCGCAAAATCAGACGGGGTGCAAAGGCCGGGGCCTTGCGCCCCGTGGTGGGGTAGGAGCGCGCCCCTAGCAAAGGACATTGCAGGGCGCAACAACGATCGGGAGAGTTTTTTGTGAAGGCCCGATTTTAGCCGCGCCCGGGATTTTTTCCGGCCTGACGGTTCAGTCGGGTTTCCAGCCGATTTCGGCAACTTTGGCGGATTTCGGCACATCGGTCACCGCCGCATTGATCGTCACGCTGTCGCCGGGGGCCAGTTCTTCCTGCGGGGGCGGCACTTCCCAGGTCTTGACCACCTTGTCCTGCGCATCGCGCAGCACGATCAGGATCTGCGGAATCGTCCGCACGTCCTTGCCATTGTTGGTCACCGTGCCGCTTGCGCCGAAATATTCGGTGCCATTGGGCAACTGGCGGCGATCCTGCTTTTCGGGCGGGAACGACAGCACGAGATCCGGGCGATCGGCACCGAAGGTCTGCGTTGCTCCCGGCAGCCATTGCGGCAGCCCGAACTGCCACGCCGCAGCGGCCAGACCGGCCACGGTGAGGGCAAAGGCAACACCGGCAATCGTCCACATCCTTGCCATGTTGCGCCGCCTGCGGAAGGGCGGCTGGTGATCGAAGGGTGAAGGATCATCGTCGGAATAGACGACAGGCGGCGCGCGGCGCGCTGCTTCGGGCAACGGCGGCGGCACGGCGGGTTCCGGGTCTGCCTGCGCAACCGGTTCAGCCGAAGGTGCCGTTGCAGGAGCGGCTTTCGCTTCACCCTGCCAGGCGCTGGACTGCTCTGCATCGACCACCCCGGTGTCCACCGCCTCACGGTCGGGCAGGGCGGGGCCATCCTGGAACCACGAATGGCGGCATCGCGCGCAGCGCACGGTGCGGCCGTCCACACCGATGGCGCTATCGGGGACGACATAGCGCGTCGAACAGGCGGGGCACGCAATGATCATGCTTCGGGTTAAGCATGCCCAAGCCCGATGTAACAATAGCTTCGCTGTAGAAGAAACGCTTCCACGGCCTTTTTTCCACATCGATTGCCGCGTATAGGCGTTCGGACACGATCCACGCCGCACAACAAACGGGTACAGTCGCCGCCTTATGAGCCAGAACGAAGATGCGGAGATCGTCCACTTCGACAATGTCGGGCTGCGCTATGGCACGGAAAAGGAAGTGCTGACCGATGTCAGCTTCACCTTGTATTCCGGCCGTTTTTATTTCCTGACCGGCGCATCGGGCGCAGGCAAGACCAGCATGCTCAAGCTGCTCTACCTTGCCCAGCGTCCCTCGCGCGGGCTGATCCGCATGTTCGGCACCGATGCCATCACCCTGCCGCGCGATCGCCTGCCCGGCTTTCGCCGCCGCCTTGGCGTGGTGTTTCAGGACTTCCGGCTGGTCCCCCACCTGTCCGCGTTCGACAATGTGGCGCTGCCGCTGCGCGTGGCCGGGGTGCCGGAACGCGATATCATCAAGCCGGTGACCGACATGCTCGAATGGGTCGAACTGGGTGATCGCAGCCACGCGCGCCCGGCGACGCTTTCGGGCGGCGAACAGCAGCGCGTGGCCATTGCCCGCGCGGTGATCGGACGGCCCGACATGCTGGTTGCCGACGAGCCGACCGGCAACGTCGATCCCGACATGGCGATAAAGCTGCTGCGCCTGTTCGAAGCGCTGAATCGCCTTGGCACGACCGTGGTGGTGGCCACGCACGACGTCCACCTGCTGCGCAAGGTGCCGGATTCGCTGATCATGCGGCTCGACAAGGGCCGGCTGTCCGATCCCACCGGCGCGCTGCGCTATCCGCCACGCCGCACCGTGGCCGCACAACGCCCTGAACTGCTGCTGCGATGAACCTCCTTTCCACCATCACCGGGGACCGGCGCGACGAATGGCGCGAGCGTGCCAGCGCCGAACGCCGCCTGCTGCCGCAAGGCCAGCTCTCCGGTCCGATGCCCTGGGTCATCGCGATCATGATCGGGCTGACCGTCGTCGCCAGCGCCTGCGGCCTTGCCCTGCGCAACACCGCGCACGTGGCCAGCGCCGATGTGGCGGGCGGCGTCACCGTGCAGATCGTCAACGGCGCCCCGCGTGAGCGTGACCGCCAGGCCCAGGCAGCGCTTGCCGCGGTGCAGGCCGCACCCGGCATCGCCTCGGCCCGGCTGGTCCCGCAAAAGGAGCTCGATGCGCTGGTCGAACCGTGGCTGGGCACCACCGCCAGCGATGATGTGAACGCGCTTCCGGTCCCTGCGCTGATCGACGTGCGGCTGGCGGGCACTGCCGACAAGGCGGCCGTGGCCATGCTGCGCCAACGCATCGCCCCGGCCGCGCCGGACGCCCGCATCGATGCGCAGGCCAGCTGGCTGAACCCGGTGTTCGAAGCCATCGGCGCGCTGCAGTGGCTGGCGGGCGGCCTCATCGCGCTGCTGGCCTTTGCCACGGTCGCCACCGTGCTGCTGGCATCGCGCAATGCGCTCAGCAACCATCGCGGCACGATCGAGATCGTCCACATGCTGGGCGGCACCGATGCGCAGATCGCCCGGATCTTCCAACGCTCGATGGCGGTGGACGCGGCTGCCGGCGGGATCGGCGGCCTGTTGCTCGGCGTGGTGACGACCGGCCTGCTCGCCCGCCAGTTCGCTGCGCTCGGATCGGGCATGATGACCGCGGGCGGCCTTGGCTGGACCGACTGGCTGGTCATCTGCTGCATCCCGGTCGGCGGCGTTCTGCTGGCCGTGCTGACTGCGCGGCTGTCGGTGCTCCACGCGCTGAAGGGCATGTTGTGAAGGCTGCTGCATGACCGGGCCGGCATGACCCAACATGGCATCTTCCGGCGCCTTGCCGCGCTGCTGCTGATCGGCTGGGCGCTGGGCTTCGTCTGGTTCTCGGCGTTCCTGCCGCAACCGGTGATCGAACCGGTGCGCAGCGATGGCGTGGTCGCGCTGACCGGGGCCGGCGGGCGCATTCCCCACGCGCTCGATGTGGTGCGCAAGGGCCATGCGCGGCGCCTGCTCGTGTCGGGCGTGGACCGCGAAGTGCGCCCGCGCGAATTTGCCGTGGAATACAAGGTCCCTGCCGCCTTGATGGCCTGCTGCGTGACGCTTGGCTATGATGCGGTCGATACGCGCAGCAATGCCATCGAAACGGTCCGCTGGATCAAGGAAAACAAGCTGCGTTCGGTGCGTCTGGTGACGACCGACTGGCACATGCGCCGCGCCGCCTTCGATCTGGCGGCCGAAGCACCCGCCAGCCTGATCATCGTGCGCGACGCGGTGCCATCGCAGCCCAGCTTCCTCACCCTGTTCATCGAATACAACAAGTTGGTGGCACGTTTGATCGCGCAAATGGTTGGCTGGTAATGTCTCGTCCTGGATTGATCGGAAACGTGCTTTCCGTGCCCCGCAGCCTCCTGTTCTACATCGCGTTCTATGGCGGCTCGGTGCTGTTCGTGGTCGGCACGCTGATCACCATGTCGGTCCACCGCCCGCTGTTCCGCGCCATCGTGCGCGGGTGGAGCGGGTGGCACCGGCTGTGCTGCCGCGTGCTGCTGGGCATTCGCGTGGAACTGGAAGGCCCGCTGTTCAAATCCGGCGTGCTCTATGCCATCCGCCATGAATCGTTCTTCGAGGCGATCGACATGCCGTGGCTGTTCCGCCTGCCGGTGGTCTTCGCCAAGGCCGAGCTGCTGGCCATTCCCGGCTGGGGCGTGGCGGGGCGCAATTTCGGCCTGATCGGGGTGGAGCGCGAAGCCGGCGCCAGGGCGCTGCGCACGATGCTGTCCGAAGCGCGCCGCCTGATTGCCGAAGACCGCCCGCTGATCATCTTCCCCGAAGGCACCCGCACCCCGCACGGCACCCCGGGCAAGCTGCAGGCAGGCTTTGCCGGCATCTACAAGCTGCTGCGCCTGCCGGTGATCCCGGTCGCGGTCGACAGCGGCCCGCTCTATCACCGCACCTGGAAACAGCCCGGCACCATCCGCTACCGCTTTGCCGAGGAAATCCCCGCAGGCCTGCCGCGCGAGGAAATCGAGGCCCGAGTCGAAGCGGCGATCAATGCGCTGAACGGGTAAGGATCACCCCTTCCCGCTGTGATCGCTCCGCCCGAAATCGGGCCGGGCATCGTCCTGGCCCATTTCGATGATGCTGCGGCGGATGGCGCGGGTGTGGGTGAAGTGGTCGAACAGGGTTTCGCCATCGCCCTTGCGGATGGCCTTCTGCAGTTCGGTCAGGTCCTCGGTAAAACGCTGGAGCATTTCCAGCACGGCTTCGCGGTTGGACAGGAACACGTCGCGCCACATCGTCGGGTCCGATGCGGCAATGCGGGTGAAATCGCGGAAACCGCCTGCTGAATACTTGATGACCTCGCTCTGCGTAACCTGTTCCAGGTCCGATGCGGTGCCGACGATGGTATAGGCGATCAGGTGCGGCAGGTGGCTGGTGACAGCCAGCACCTTGTCATGATGATCGGCGTCCATCGTCTCCACCCGCGCACCCAGCGCCTCCCAGAACGCCACCAGACGCTGGAGCAGCAGCGGATCGGCATCGGCTGGCGGGGTCACGATGCACCAGCGGTTGTGGAACAGGGCGGCAAAGCCCGCGTCCGGCCCGCTGCGCTCGGTCCCGGCAACCGGATGCGCCGGGATCACGTGGTGGCCGGGCAGCGCCTGCGCCAGCGCAGCGGCGACAGTGGCCTTCGACGAGCCGACATCGCTGACCAGCGCATCGGGCGAAAGGCCGGGCGCAATCGCACGGGCCGCAGCCTCCATCGCGCCCACCGGCACGCAGAATATCACGAGGTCCGAGCCAGCGGCGCACTCTTCGGCGTGATCGGCAATGCGATGGGCCAGCCCCAGATCGCGGGCCTGTCCCCGCACTGCCGGATCGGCATCATATCCCACCACGACCGTATCGGGCAGCCGCGCCTGCACCGCGTGGCCGATGGAGCCGCCCAGCAGGCCAAGGCCGACAATCGTGACCTGCCGGAACGGAGCGCTGCTCACTTGGCGCTCTCGCACATCTGGCGGATCGCCTCGGCAATCTGGTCCATCTGCGGCGCGGTGCCGATGGTGATGCGCAGGCCCTGCGGCAGGCCCTGCCCCGGCAGCCAGCGCGTGATATAGCCATGATCCATCAGGCCGTCATAAACCTGCTCGGCGCTCAGCGCGCCTTCGAACAGGATCAGCACGAAGTTGGCCTGGCTCGGCAGCGGACGCAGGCCATGATTGCCCAGCGCCTCGATCCGTTCGACAAAGCGGGCGCGCTCCTGCGCATTGTGGCGGCGCGAGCTTTCGACGAAGGCCTGGTCCTGCACGGCCGCCAGGCCCGCCGCCTGCGCGGTGTTCGACAGGTTGAACGGGCCGCGAATGCGGTTGAGCATGTCGACGATGGCCGGGTGCGCGGTGCCCCAGCCCAGCCGCTCTCCGGCGAGGCCATATATCTTCGAAAAGGTCCGCGTGGCCAGCACGTTCAGCGCAGCCGTGGCCAGTTCCAGCGCGCCGTCATCGTGTTCGGGCACAACATATTCGGCATAGGCGCCATCCAGCACCAGCAGGATGTCGGGGCGCAGACCCGCATGCAGGCGCGCGATCTCGGCCCGTGGCAGCCAGCTGCCGGTGGGGTTGTTGGGATTGGCCAGAAACACCACCCGCGTCCTTTCGGTCACGCAGGCCAGCAGCGCGTCGACATCGGTGCCGTAGTCGGCATCGGGCGCCACCACCGGTGTCGCCCCGCAGCGGCGCGCGGCAATATCGTAGACCGAAAAGCCATAGCGCACATAGACCACCTCGTCGCCCGGCCCGGCATAGGCTTGCGCGGCAAGGTTGAGCAGTTCGTCCGAACCGGTGCCCATCACGATCCGCGCGGGATCGAGGCCGTGGACCGCGCCGATCGCCACGCGCAAATCCTTGCTGTCGGGATCGGGATAGGTCGCCGGATGCACCGCCTGCGCGCGCGCCGCCAGCGCAGCGACACTGGTGCCGAGCGGGTTCTCGTTGGCGGAAAGCTTGATCAGCGCCTGCCCGTCCTTGCCGGTGGACTTGCCGGGGACATAGGCATGAATGCCCGTGATCCAGCTTTTCGGTTGCGGGGCGGATGGGATCTGCGGGGCGTTTTCCATGAAGCCGCGCCTTAGAGATTGCGTAGGTTTCCGGCAAGCGGACCCCGGGGCACAGACGAAAAAAGCGCGATCATATCGTTTGACCATTCACCCTCGTCATTGCGAGGAGACGCAGTCGACGAAGCAATCCGGAGTCTCAGCACCGTTCTGGATTGCTTCGCTGCGCTCGCAATCACGGCACGGCGGGATGGAGCGGTGCGGCGGCGTTCGCACGGCATGCAAACGCAAAAAAGGGCCGGAAGCGGGCTAGCGCTTCCGGCCTTAGTCTGTTCGCAGGAGGAACAAGGTTTGGCGGAATGGGAGTTTGAGAGGGAGAGGTTCCGGTTCTCCCACCCCGCCAATTCGAGAATTACATGTTGTAGGCGCGCTCGCCGTGCTCGCCGAGGTCGAGGCCTTCGCGTTCGACTTCTTCGGTGACGCGCAGTCCGGTCAGGGCCTTGGCGACGTACATCGAGATCACGGTGGCGATGGCAGCCCAGCCGATGGTCGTGGCCACGGCCATGATCTGGACGACGAGCTTGGCACCCATGTCATAGTCTTCCGCACCGGGACCGCCGAGCGAGGGCGAGTAGACCACCGCGGTGCCGATGGCACCGATGATGCCGCCCACGCCGTGGATGCCGAATGCGTCCAGCGCGTCGTCATAGCCCAGCTTCGGCTTGACCACGGTGACCATGTAGAAGCACACGATCGATGCGATGGCGCCCAGCACGATGGCACCGAACGGGCCGGAGTTACCGGCGGCAGGCGTCACCGCAACGAGCCCGGCGATGATGCCCGAGCAGAAGCCCAGGGCCGAACCCTTGTGGCCCGAAGCGCGCTCGGCCAGCATCCAGAACAGACCGGCAGAAGCGGTGGCGACGAAGGTGTTGATCATGGCAAGCGCGGCCGAACCGTTGGCTTCCAGAGCCGAACCGGCGTTGAAGCCGAACCAGCCAACCCACAGCAGGCCCGTGCCGATGCCGGTCATCGTCAGCGAGTGCGGCGCCATGATTTCCTTCTGGAAACCGATGCGCTTGCCTAGGATGAGGCAGGCCACCAGTGCCGAAACACCGGCGTTGATGTGCACGACCGTACCACCGGCAAAATCCAGTGCGCCCATGTCGAAGAACAGGCCGCCAGCCGCCCACACCATGTGCGCGATCGGGAAGTAGGACAGCGTCAGCCACACCGCGGCAAACGCCATGATGGCCGAAAACTTCATGCGTTCGACCACCGAACCCAGCACCAGCGCCACGGTGATCGCGGCAAAGGTCATCTGGAAGCAGATGAACACGTATTCGGGAATTTCCACGCCAGCGGTGAAAGTGGCCGCCTGGCTCGATGCATCGACGCCCGAGAGGAAGAACTTGCCCCAGCTGATGAAGGCGTTGCCTTCAGGGCCGAAAGCGAGGCCATAGCCGAACATCACCCACATCAGCATCGCGAGACACGCGACGGCACCGATCTGGGTCATCGTGGCGACCATGTTCTTGGTGCGGGTCAGGCCGCCATAGAACAGGGCAAGGCCGGGCAGGATCATCATGAGGACCATGATGGTCGAGGTCATCATCCAGGCGGTGTCGCCCTTGTCAACGGTAGCGGCGACAGGCGCGGCAGCGTCCTGCGCGAAAGCAGCCGTAGCGGCGAACAGCGCAGCGCCCGTTCCCGCCAAGCCACCGATCATCTTGCGGATCATGTTGGTTCCCCCAAAGTCGGAAAGGGCAAACTCGGAAAGGGAAGGCGCCCTCACAGCGCCGTATCCCCGGTTTCGCCGGTGCGGATGCGGGTGGCCGATGCCAGATCGAGCACGAACACCTTGCCGTCACCGATGGCTTCGGTGCTGGCGGCCTGCTGGATCGTTTCCACGATCTGCGGCGCAAGATCGTCGCTCGCGGCGATTTCGATCTTCACCTTCGGCAGCATGTTCGTCGAATATTCGGCGCCACGGTAAATTTCGGTCTGTCCCTTTTGACGACCAAAGCCCTTCACCTCCGACACCGTCATCCCAGCCACGCCCAGCGCCGAAAGTGCTTCACGCACTTCGTCCAGCTTGAACGGCTTGATGATGGCGATGATGAATTTCATTCATGCCCCCTTGTTCGTTGCCCTCACGCCGGGCGACCTGCCGGCACTGAAGAGTTAAGCAAGGGGTGTGCCAAATCCGAAATTGTACGGATCGGGGCGTTTAGGGGAACTGCTCGCCGACTTGCGCGGTTTTACCACGCCTGAATCTTGTGCATGTTATGCACGATGCCCATTTTTTAGGCACCCGCCGCTGCTTCAAATCAGGGCAGGTCGAGCGTTGCCCATACCGGCAGGTGGTCCGATCCCACCGCCGCGAGTGCGCTGTGGTGCACGCCCACGGCCTCGACCGTCACATCCTCGCTCACCACGATCCGGTCGAGCTGCGCCATCGGGCGGCGCGCCGGAAAGCTGCGGCCCGGGGCCAGCACCCGAAGCGGTGCGGCAAATGCGGCCAGGGCGCCGCCACTGACCGACCACTCGTTCAGGTCGCCCATCATCACCGCATGGCCAGCCGTCTCATAGGAGCCGACATGCGCGCAGACCGCGCTCACCTGCTGGCGGCGGCGCAGGCCCGACAGGTCAAGATGCATGCCGACCACGCGCACCAGGGCGCTGCCGATGGCCAGCGTCGCACAGACCGCGCCACGCGGTTCCAGCGTCGGCAGCGGCACGGCGCAAGCATCGACGATCTCGATCCCGCGCCGCACCAGCAGGGCATTGCCATGCCAGCCCATGCTGGCCGCCGTGCGGGCACTGTCGAAATGGCCCGGTTCGGCCACCACCCACGGGCTGTGATCGTCCAGCGTGGCGCGCGGGATCACCGCCTCGCGCAGGCCGAAGCGGCGATCGGCCTCCTGCAAGGCAATCACATCTGCATCGATCTCGCGCAGCACCGTAAGAATGCGATCGGGATCGCGCCGCCGATCAAGCCCGACGCCCTTGTGAATGTTGTAGCTGGCGACCTTGAGTTTCACGCCTGCCCGCCAACCCGGCTCAGAGGAAGTCCTTCAGCGTGGCGATGAACTTGTCGAACTGGTCATGGTGGACCCAGTGCCCGGCGTCGGCGAATTCGACGACCTCTGCGTTGCGGAAATGCTGCGCCATGCCGTTGCGTTCCGGGTTGCCTGCCCACGAATCCGCGCCGTTCAGCAGCAGCGTGGGGCAGGTAATCGCCTTCCACAACTCGTTGCGCTGTTCGATGCTGATGTCATAGGGCGCGCCGTCCACGTTCAGGTGCGGATCGAACTTCCAGCTGAAGGTGCCGTCCTCGTTGCGGTTGATGCCGTGCAGCGTCAGGTGGCGTGCCTGCACGTCGGTCAGATAGGGGTTCTCCCCCTTCATGCGCGCATAGGCATCTTCCAGCGTCGGATAGCGGCGCGGCAGCCGGCCCGCGGCCTTGCGCTTTTCCACGATGAATTCGCGCACGCGGCGTCCGAAGGGCACGTTCTTCATCAGCGCCTCGCGGTCGGGCGTGGGGAACAGCCCCTCGATCGCCACGATCTTGCGCACGTTTTCCGGAAACAGCCCGGCATAGCGCAAGCTGGTATTGGCCCCCCATGAATGCGACACGATGGTCACCGGCGCCAGGTCCAGCTGGTGAATCAGCTGCGCCACGTCATAGACCAGGTCCATCGTGCGATAGTTGCCATCCTGCGTCCACTGGCTGTCGCCGTGGCCGCGATGGTCCATCGCGATGATGTGCCAGTCCTCGCGCAGCTTTTCCGCCGTCCAGTCCCACGACCGGCAGTGGTCGCGTCCGCCATGCACCAGCAGCAGCGGCGGCTTGTCGGCATTGCCCCAGTCCACATAGTGGAGCCGCAGGCGCTGCGAGATGAAGGTGTTCGAAGTGGGGCCAAGTAACTGCATGGGCCGGTAACTGCGCCGGATGGGGCGCGGTTTCAACCCCGCAAAGTCACCTTTCCTTCGTTGCGGAAAATACCAGTTCGGGATTGCGCTCCTGCTGGTAACCCACGTCCCAGGCCGATCGGGCCATGAACACCGGATCGCCATCGCGGTCCTTGGCCAGGTTCGACATGTTGAAATCGGTGAACGATTTCAGCGCGCTATCGCTGCCCTTCACCCACCGCGCGGTATCGAAGGGCGATGGCTCCAGCGCGGCCTCGACCTTGTATTCCGCCTCAAGCCGCGAAACCAGCACGTCCAGCTGCAGCTGTCCGACCACGCCCACGATCCATTGTGAACCGATTTCGGGATAGAACACCTGGATCACGCCTTCTTCGGAAAGGTCGTCCAGCGCCTTGCGCAGTTGCTTGGTCTTGGTCGGGTCCTTCAGCACAACGCGCCGCAGGATTTCCGGCGCGAAGTTGGGCAGGCCGGTAAAGCGCAGGTCGTTCTTTTCCGAAAGCGTATCGCCCACGCGCAGGGTGCCGTGGTTGGGAATGCCGATGATGTCGCCCGCCTCGGCCGTGTCGGCAATCTCGCGGTCCTGGGCAAAGAACAGGATCGGCGAGTGCACTGCAATCGGCTTGCCCAGGCCCGAAGGCGTCAGCTTCATGCCGCGCTTGAACGTGCCCGAGACGATGCGGTCGCGGTGCTGCGGGTCCATGTTGGCCTGCACCTTGAAGATGAACCCGGTCACGTCCGCGCGTTCGGGCTCCACCGTGCCGACGCTCGAGGATTGCGGCCGCGGCGGCGGGGCAAACCTGGCAATCGCCTCGATCAGGTCGACCACGCCGAAGTTCTTGAGCGCCGAGCCGAAATAGACCGGCGTCAGGTCGCCATTGCGATAGGCCTCGATGTCGAATTCGGGATAGCCTGCGCGCGCCAGTTCGATCTCCTCGGCAATGTCTTCCGGGATGTCGTTTGCAGGCTCCACCTTGCCAAGGAACTCGCGGCTGTCGCCTTCGGGCCGGGCGATGGTCTCGTCGGCAAAGCTCATCACGCCCTGGAACACGCCGCCCATGCCGATCGGCCACGACATCGGCACCACGTCGAGCGCCAGCGCATCGGCCACTTCGTCCAGCGTCTCGAACACGCTGCGGCCTTCACGGTCGACCTTGTTCACGAAGGTGATGATCGGCACCGATCGCAACCGGCACACCTCGAACAGCTTGCGCGTCTGCGGCTCGATGCCCTTGGCAGCGTCGATCACCATGATCGCCGAATCGACCGCGGTCAGCGTGCGATAGGTGTCTTCGGAAAAGTCCTCGTGGCCCGGCGTGTCGAGCAGGTTGAACACCACGCCGTCCTTCTGGAACGTCATCACCGACGACGTCACCGAAATCCCGCGCTGCTGTTCGATCTTCATCCAGTCCGACCGCGCCCGCCTCGCCGCGCCGCGCGCCTTGACCTCGCCCGCCAGATGGATCGCCCCGCCCTGCAGCAGCAGCTTTTCTGTCAGCGTGGTCTTCCCGGCGTCGGGGTGCGAAATGATGGCAAAGGTGCGGCGATTGGACATGGCCTGCGCGGTTAGCGCGGGTTTACGGTCACGTCCATGCGGAAGCTGCGAGTTTCGCGCGGGGGCAGCAGCACGATGCCGGGCTTTTCCCGGAAATCCCCGGCAAAACCCTGCGGGTCGGAATGGCCCTGCCACGGCTCGATGCAGATATAGCGCCCGCCCGGAACCTGCCACACGCCAAGCGACGTGGTATCGGGAAAGCGCAGGTCCAGCCAGCTGCCACCGTCCGCGCCATAGGACAGCGCCTGGCTGGCCGATCTCTCCCAGATCAGCGCGTCTGCCCGAAACAGGTCTTCGTGCAGCGCCAGTTCGCGCCCCTGCACCGGGCTGGGCACTGTGCCGGGAAGCAATACCCCGGTGCCCGGCGCAACCTGGCGCAGGCCCGGCGCTTCCTCGGCGGCGAAGACCAGCTTGTGCGAGTGCTTGTCCGCCCCGCCCGGCAGCGGCCAGGCAAAGGCCGGATGAAAGCCGAAGCTGAAGGGCAGCGGCTCCGCGTTCGGGTTGAACACGCTGACTTCGGTGTGCAGCGTCAGCCCCTCGATCCGGTAGGCCACTTCCAGCACGAAACCGAACGGATAGATCGCGCGCGTATCGGGCGAATCCGTCAACCGGAACCGCGCTTCAGGCCCCTCGGCGTGGACCGGCGCAAAGGCGCTGCGGCGGGCAAGGCCATGCTTTGGCATGACATATCCGGCCTCGCCCAGTCGCAGCGTGTCCTCGTTCAGCGCGCCGACAATGGGGAACAGCAGCGGCGCATGGCCAGACCAGAACGCCGGATCGGCATCGGTCATGTACTCACGGGCTTGCGCATCGGTCAGCGACCACAGCTCTGCCCCCAGCGGATTGATCCGCGCGGTCAGTTCGCCATTCGTGATCTCGATCAGATCGCTCACACTGCCATCGCCTTCATCATAAAACCCTCGTCATTGCGAGCCCCGCAAAGCGGGGTAAAGCAATCCAGAGCGGTTTACGCCAACTCTGGATTGCTTCGTCGGCTTCGCCTCCTCGCAATGACGAGGATGCTTGGCGCGGAAGATGCTTCTGCAGTTCTCAGCCGCGCAGAACTCCGCCCTGCTTGGCCGCTGCCGCCACCACCTTGTCGGCAATGGCCTTCAACGCGGCCTCGTCGAACGACTTTTCCGCAGGCTGCAAGGTCACCTCGATGGCAAGGCTCTTCTGCCCCTCTGGCACGCCTGCCCCACGGAAATCGTCGAACACGCGCGCGGCAACAATCGCCTGCTTGTCCGCGCCCTTCACCGCGCGCAACAGATCGCCCGCCGGCAGCGCCGCATCGACCAGAAACGCAAAGTCGCGCGTGACCGCCTGCAACGCCGGCGGCGCAAAGTGCGGACGGGCAAAGCTGCCCGCGCCCTTCTTCGCCGGAATCCGGTCAAGGAACAGCTCGACCACGGCCACCGCGCCATCCAGATCGAACGCCTTGGCAGTCGAAGGATGCAGCATGCCAAACCGCGCCAGCACCGTCTTCGGCCCCAGCCGCAGCGTGGCCGACTGGCCGGGATGGAACTGCGCCCCAGCCTCGCCCATGACCTGCAGGTTGTCGACCGGCGCCCCGGCTTCGGCCAGCAGGGCCATCGCCTCGGCCTTGGCGTCGAACGCATCGAACGGCTTGGCCTTGCCCGTGGCCCAGCCGCGCGGCGTGGCTTCACCTGCCAGCACCACCGCCAGGCTCAGCTTCTCGTCGCTCGCCCCGTTTGCACCGCGCAAGTAACGGCGGCCGATCTCGAACAGCCGCACCGAAGACGCGCCACGATGCAGGTTGCGCTGCGCCGCCGAAAGCAGCCCCGGCAACAGCGAGGGCCGCATGACCTTGAGGTCCTCGGAAATCGGGTTGGCAAGGCTCCACAGCTGATCCGACCCATCCTGAGCAGCCGCGTCGGCGGCGTGTCGAAGGACGAAGTGCGCGGCCTCCTTCTCGGGCAGGAACGACCACGTGATGGCCTCGTTCAGCCCGCGCGAAGCCGCCGCCCGGCGCACGCGGCGTTCCAGCGACTGCACGGCCGTAGCGGTCGGCTTGGCCACGCCATCGGCGCGCGGCAGCGGCGTGGAGGGCACGGCGTCGAGGCCGTGAACGCGGATCACTTCCTCAACGATGTCAGGCGCGCCATCCACGTCAGGCCGCCAGGTTGGCACGGTGACCGTCCAGTCCTCGCCCACGTCGAAGCCGAGCGCCGCAAGGATGCGCTTCTGTTCGCCATTGGCCACGTCCACGCCGCCCAGCCGCCCGGCCATTGCGGGATCATAGGCGACGGTCCTGCGCGCCAGCGGCGGCTGTCCCGCCCGCACCACTTCGCTGGCCTCGCCGCCACAGATCTCCAGGATCAGGCCGGTCAGCAGGTCCATTCCGGTATCGAGGAACGCCGGGTCCACACCGCGCTCGAACCGCCCTCGCGCATCCGATGCCAGCGCCAGCGCCTGTCCGGTGCGCGCAATGCTGGCCGGATCGAAATAGGCCACTTCCAGCAGCACGTCGGTCGTATCGTCGGTGCAGCCCGAATGCTCGCCGCCCATGATCCCGGCAATGTCGTGAACGCCGCTGTCATCGGCGATCACCGTCATGAACGGGGCCAGCGCATAGTCCTTGCCGTTCAGCGCCAGGCAGGTCTCGCCCTCGCGTGCCTTGCGGGCAACCACCGCGCCGTTCAGCCTCGCCAGATCATAGGCATGGGCCGGACGGCCATAGCCGAGCATCACGTAGTTGGTCACGTCCACCAGTGCCGAAATCGGGCGCTGGCCCGCGCTCTTCAGGAAGTCCTGCAGCCACTTCGGGCTGGGGCCGTTCTTCACCCCGCGCACCACGCGCCCGTAAAATGCCGGGCAGCCTTCGGCGTCATCGGTGCGGACCTCTACCGGGCAGGGGAAGCTGCCCGCGACAGCTTCTGCCGCAATCGGCTTCAGCACGCCCAGCCCCGCCGCCGCCAGATCGCGGGCGATACCATACACGCCCATGCAATCGGGCCGGTTTGGTGTGATCGCCACGTCGAACACCGGGTCGGAGCCCACGTAATCGGCAAAGCTGGTGCCGATCGGCGCGTCCTCGGGCAGTTCGATGATCCCGTCATGATCCTCGCCCAGGCACAATTCGCGCGTGGAACACATCATGCCGTTGGATTCGACCCCGCGAATGGCCGACTTGCGCAGTTCCATGCCATTGGCCGGAACCACCGCGCCGGGCAGGCCCAGCACGCCGACCATCCCGGCCCGCGCGTTCGGCGCGCCGCAGACGACCTGCAGGGGCGAGCCATCGCCCAGATCGACCGAGAGCACTTGCAGCTTGTCCGCCTGCGGATGCTTCTCCGCAGTCAGCACGCGGGCCACGCGGAACTTCGTCAGCGCAGCCGAGGCATCCTCGACCCCTTCGATCTCCAGCCCCAGCGATGTCAGCTTTTCGGCGATCGTGCGCGCATCGGCCTTGGTATCGAGGACCGACAGCAACCATGAGAGCGAGAACTTCACGCGCGTACTCCCACGCCGCCAGAGAGGGTCGGCACGTCCAGCGCGCCGAAGCCATAGTGGCCAAGCCACCGCACATCGCCATCGAAGAAGGCGCGCAAGTCATCCATGCCGTATTTCAGCATGGCAAGGCGATCGACACCGGTGCCGAAGGCAAAGCCCTGCCATTCATCGGGATCGAGCCCGCCGAATTCGATGACCTTGCGGTTGACCATGCCGCTGCCCAGCACTTCCATCCAGCCGCCGTCCGCCGCATCGCCGCTGCCGCCGACGACGCGCCGTCTTGATCCATCTGGGCCGTTGATCAATGTGTAGCCGACGTCGACCTCGACCGAAGGTTCGGTGAAGGGGAAGTAACTGGGGCGCAGGCGCAGGACGATATCGTCGCGTTCGAAGAAGGCCTTGAGAAAGGTTTCCAGCGTCCACTTGAGGTGGCCGAGGTGGATGCCCTTGTCGATGACAAGGCCTTCGATCTGGTGGAACATCGGCGTGTGCGTGGCGTCCGAATCCGAACGATAGACGCGGCCCGGCGCGATGATGCGGATCGGCGCGCCTTGCGCGATCATCGAGCGGATCTGCACCGGCGAGGTGTGCGTGCGCAGCAGCATGTCGCGCCCTTCCGCGTCCTTGTCGGGGAAGTAGAAGGTGTCGTGCATCGCCCGCGCCGGATGGGTTTCGGGCATGTTGAGCGCGGTGAAATTGTGCCAGTCGTCCTCGATCTCCGGCCCGCTCGCCACGGCAAAGCCCATGTCGGCAAAGATTTCGGCCAGTTCGTCCATCACCTGGCTCACCGGGTGGACAGACCCTCGCGGCGCCTCGGGCGCGGGCAGCGAAAGGTCGACCGTTTCGGCGGCCAGCCTTGCTTCGAGCACGGCGCTTTCCAGCGTGGCCTTGCGCGCTGCCAGGGCCGCAGTCACGGCTTCGCGCACGGCCTGGATCTTGGGGCCTTCGCTCTGGCGCTGGTCGGGGCTCATGCCGCCCAGCGATTTGAGCAGCGCGCTGACCCAGCCCTGCTTGCCAAGGGCAGAGACGCGGATCGCTTCCACCGCTTCGGGTGTTGCCGCTGCTGCAATCGCGCCAAGCGCTTCGGCCTGCTGTTGATCGAGGTTTTCCATGCGCGCAGCCGCTAGCGCCAAATGCGCCAGAATCAAAGTGCGGAGTTACGCCGGCGTCCCCATGGGAAGCCGTGCTGGCAGCGGCGAATGCAAAGCCTGCACCGCGCTGCCCATGAACTCCTGCCGCGCCCGCATCACCTCGGTCAGGATCGGCTTGGGGCTGGCGGCATATTCGCTCGGGCTCATCCCCATGAAGCGGTGAAAGTCGCGCACGAACTGCGCCTGGTCATGGTAATGGCTGTCGATCGCGCCGATCCAGCGCAGCGACGGGTCGAGCATGTATTGCACCAGGCTGCGCATGAAGCGCTGGCGGCGCAGCATCAGGCGCGGGGCAAATCCGAAGTGGCGGCGGCAGATCCGCTCCAGCGTATGCTGCGGCAGCCGCGCCGCTTCGGCCATCTGCGCCACGGTCGAGATCTCGGGATCGAGAAGGGCGGTGTGGCAGGCGATGATGCGCGGATCGTCCTCCTCGCGCCCCGCCGCCAGCGCGCCCAGAAAGAAGCTGCTGATGCGCGCCAGTTCCGCGTCCTCGTCGGGCCTAGTGGAGAACACCGCGTCGATCATCGGCCGCAGGTGGGCGAGGAACGGCATGTCGCGCGCAGGATAGATCCTGTCGGCATGGTCCCTGGCCGGCAGCCCGATGAACCGCGCCCAGCCAAGCGGC
>JAPLPG010000332.1 GCA_026400375.1 Novosphingobium sp.
CCGAAGTGGGCGAAGCGGCCAGGCTGACCGTGCTGGCCGACCTTTCCCGCACCGCTGCCCGATCACAGCCCGATGCAGCGCTCGAATGCGATCCGCGCCTCAGCCCCGGCGGACGCATCGCGCTGCCGCTCGCCTTTGCCGATGGCGCGTGGAGCGGTTCGGCAGACCTTGTCCCCAACCGCCGCGGCACCGGCGCGATCACGCGCGTGTGGCTGCGTTGGCGTGGGCCGCTCGGCCTCGCCCATCGCCAGTCCGCCCGCCCGCTCGACGCGCACGTGCGGGTCTGGCCGAACATCGCCCCGGTGCGCAGCCCGGCGCTGCAGATCTTCCTGCGCGATGCCCAGTTCGGCATGATCGCCCGGCGCATTCGCGGCGAAGGCACCGATTTCGAAGCACTGGCCGAATACGAACCCGGCATGGACCGCCGCCGTATCGACTGGAAAAGCTCGGCCCGCCACGGTCGGCTCTTTGCCAAGGAATACGAGGTCGAGCGCAACAACCAGATCGTCTTCGCCTTCGATTGCGGACAGGCGATGTGCGAACCGATCGAGGGCCTGCCCCGCATCGACCGGGCTGTAACTGCCGCGCTGACCACCGCCTATGTCGCCCTCAAGGCGCAGGACCGCGTCGCGCTGTTCGGCTTTGCCGCCCGGCCTGAAGTCGCCACGCCCTTCGTTACCGACAGCCGCGATTTTGCCCGGCTGCAGCGCGCCGCGGCACAGCTCGATTACCACCCCGGAGAGCCGAACTTCACGCTCGCCCTGTCCACGCTCGCCGCGCGCCTGCAGCGGCGTTCGCTGATCGTGCTGTTCTCCGATTTCAGCGATCCGACCAGTGCCGAACTGATGGTGGAGAACGTCGGCCGTCTGGTCGACAGGCACCTTGTCCTGTTCGTGGTGATGACCGATGCCGAACTGGCCGGAATCACCACGGCCGACGTGACCGGCATGCAATCGGTGGCCGAAGCCGTCACCGCCGCCAGCCTGATCCGCCAGCGCGCGCTGGTGCTGCAGCGGCTGCGCCATCTTGGCGTGCGCGTGCTCGAGGCGCGGCACGACCAGATCGGCACGCGGCTGCTCGATGCCTATCTGGCGATCAAGCAGGAGGGGCGGATCGGATGAATGCGCTTACCACCGGAATCGCCCAGCGCATCGGCGGCTGGTTTGCCAAGCCTTCCGAACAGGTCGTCGCCGCCGAACAGGCCGCGCTCCGCTCCGACCGCTTCCGGCTTGAGCGCGAGGCCGACTGGAAACGGCTCGACGCGATCCTGCGGCGGATGGAGGCCGGACGCACCCGCGCGCTGTCCGACGAAGACCTGCTCGCCCTGCCCGTGCTCTATCGCACCGCTGCCTCCAGCCTTGCCATCGCGCGTGAAACCTCGCTCGATGCCGCGCTGGTCGCCTATCTCGAAGCGCTGACCCAGCGGGCATGGTTCCTCGTCTATGGCCCGCGCGCATCCTTGTGGTCGTGGTTTCGCGGCTTCCTGGGTGGCGGGTGGAGCGCCAGCGTGCGCGGCATGGCGCTCGAGATCTGGATCGCCCTGGCGCTGATGGTCGCGGGCACGGCAGTCGGCTGGCTGCTCGTCGCGTCCAATCCCGAATGGTATTATGCGCTGGTGCCCGGCGGCCTTGCCGATGAACGCGTGCCGGGCGCAACCCGCGCGGTGCTGCAACGCACGCTGTTCGGCAATCAGGACCAGAGCGGGATGAGCGTGTTTGCCGCCAGCCTGTTCAGCAACAATGCGCAAGTCTCGATCCTGTGCTTTGCGCTGGGCTTTGCCTTCGGCCTGCCGACGATGCTGCTGCTGATCCACAACACCGGGATGCTGGGCGCGCTGCTCTGGCTCTATCATGGGCAGGGCCTGTTGCTCGATCTGGTGGGTTGGCTGGCGATCCACGGCACCACCGAACTGTTCGCCATCCTGCTGGCAGGGGCTGCCGGCATTCATGTCGGCCGGTCGATGGCATTTCCCGGCAATCTGCCGGTGATGGATGCCGCCGCCGCCGCCGGGCGCCGCGCCGCACAAGTGATGACCGGGGTGGTGCTGATGCTGGTGGTGGCCGCCCTGCTCGAAGGGTTCGCCCGCCAGATGGTCGATTCCACCCCATCCCGGCTGATCGTCGGTGGCTTCATGCTGGTGGCATGGAGCGCCTACTTCTTTGCCTTCCGCCGGGGTTCGCGCTGATGGCGCTTGCGCTCAAGCTGCCGTTCCGCCGCGCCCCCCGGGGTAGCGACGCCGCCCGCTCGCAGGCCTGGCGCGCCGATGCAGACAAGCGCCGGCGCATGGTCATCTCGCCCGAAGGCGTGCCAGTTCCCTTCGTACTGGCGTCGCGCGGCGCACGGGCCGCCGCGCTGTTCCTTGATCTGCTGATGATCGTGGGCGCAATGGTCGGCTCCACGCTGATCCTCATCTGGATTGCCAGCGGCATCGGGATCGATGTCGAAAGCAGCGCCAGCCCGGCCCACCGCGCCATTCAGGCCATGATCATCGCGTGGATCGTGGTGATGTTCCTGTTCCGCAATGCCTGGTTCCTGTTCTTCGAGCTTGGCCCGCGCGGCGCCACCCCGGGCAAGCGCATCTGCGGCATCCGCGTCGCCGCACGCGCCAGTGGCGGCAATGGCGGGCGGCTCACGACCGAAGCGGTGATCGCGCGCAACCTCGTGCGCGATATCGAACTGTTCATGCCGCTGATCTTCGTCATCTCGGCGGGCGTCGAAGGCAGCGATACAGAAATGGCCGGCTGGGCAGGTCTTGGCTGGTTCATGATCTTCGTGCTCTTCCCGTTCTTCAATCGTGACCGGATGCGCTGCGGTGACATGATTGCTGGCACCTGGGTGGTGGAAGCCCCCAGGAAACGGCTGGAACACGCGCTTTCGGTGGGCGATGCGGCGCGCGGGCGTTCGGTCGAGACCGGGGCGCAATACCGCTTCAGCGACGAAGACCTTGCCGTCTATGGCGAATACGAACTGCAGGTGCTGGAACGCGTGCTGCGCGAAAACCGCGCCGAAGGCTTGCGCGACGTGGCGCAGGCGATCTGCGGCAAGATCGGCTGGAGCGCTGGAGCCGGAGACGAGCGCGCCTTCCTCGAAGCCTATTACGCGCAGCTGCGCGCAAGGCTTGAAACCGGCATGCGCTTCGGTAAACGAAAGGCGGACAAGCACAGCAAGCCCGACAAGCACGGCGGAAAGGCCTGACGATGGACCTGCGGATTGTGGAGGACGATCTTTCGGGCGAGGACATCCGCGCGCTGGTTTCGCTGCACTTGTCCGGAATGCATGCCAATTCCCCGGCCTGCAAGGTTCACGCCCTGCCGATAGAGAAGCTGCGCCAGCCCGGCGTCACCTTCTATTCCGCATGGGCCTGCTCTGCCGGGGCCGATGACGCACTGGCCGGAATGGGCGCGATCCGCGAACTCGATGCCCGGCACGGTGAACTCAAATCGATGCGGGCCGCCCCCGCCTGGCTGGGCAAGGGCGTGGGAGAGGCCATCCTCCTGCACTTGCTGGCCGTTGCGCGCGGACGCGGTTATGCGCGGGTAAGCCTCGAAACCGGCCAGGGCCCGGCCTTCGCACCGGCCCTTGGCCTCTATCGCAAGCATGGCTTCGTCAATTGCGATGCCTTTGCCGATTACGTGCTCGACGATTTCAGCCAGTGCCTCACTCTGCGGCTGTAGTGGGCGCAGCGGTCGGGGGCGCGACTTCGCCCCAGCTCAGGGTCCAGCCGGGAAAGGCGATCTGCAGCGCGGCCAACGTCGCCTCCGGCAAAGCCTGGGCCGAAAAGACCCGGGCGGAGCGGCGCTCCGGATCGACCAGCACCGCAGAGCCATCGGCATCGACGATCCGGGCGAGCGTGGCGCGCAATCGCGTCACCTCTTCCTTGCGGGCGCGTTCGGTGGCAACCGCATCTTCCAGCGCACGGCGGGCGTCGTCGGCCTCGGGCGTGCCGCTGCGGATCTGGACAAGGCGGACATTGGCGTCGCGGCCAAGCAGC
Source organism: Novosphingobium sp. (assembly GCA_026400375.1). Taxonomy (GTDB): domain Bacteria; phylum Pseudomonadota; class Alphaproteobacteria; order Sphingomonadales; family Sphingomonadaceae; genus Novosphingobium. Next base: position 3,992 of record JAPLPG010000332.1, read on the forward strand.
CCCTCGACGCGATCGGCAAAGCGGTCCTGCAGCCCCTCGTTATAGGCAGGCGCCATGACCACGGCATCGATCTGTGCCGGCGTACCGGCAAGATTGCTGTCGAGCCGGTCGATCCGGGCGGTTGGCCCGGCCAGTTCCTGCAATTCGCGGTTGATCGCCGATTGCGCCCGCGCCTCGCGCACGTTGGCGGCAAGGCGCAGGCCAAGCGGAATGGCCAGCGCGATCAGCGCGGCAAAGATGCCCATCGATTGCGCCCAGCTCTGTCGGGGCGAAAGCTGCGTGCCAAAGCCGCGAAAGCGTGCGGTGATCGTTGCCATCAGGGCAATCGCGGTGGCGTTGGTGATGAACAGCAGCAGCGCGCCCCAGGCATAATCAAACCGCATGGTGGCAAGGGAAAAGCCGACCACGGCCAGCGGCGGCACGAGCGCGGTGGCGATCGCCACGCCGACCAGGCTGATCGCCTCGCGCCGCACCGTGGCATAAGCCCCTGCTATTCCACCGAAAACGGCAACCAGCAGGTCGAGCAGATTGGGTCTGACGCGCGCCAGGATGCTGGGCGTCACATCCTGAATCGGGGAAATCCACGTCAGCAGCACGGCTACGAGCACGGCCAGGGCCATGCCTGCCCCCAGCGACAGGGCAGCCCGGCGCAACAGGGCCAGCTCGAAGATCGCCACGCCAAAGCCAAAGCCCATGATCGGGCCAAGCAGCGGGGAAATGAGCATCGCACCGATGACCACCGGTGCCGAATCCATCAGCAGCCCGACATGGGCGATGGCCGTGGCCAGGGCCACAAGCATCAGATATGTCGGGGAAAGTCGTGATCCGCGCGCGATCGCGGCAAGAAGCGCGGCGCGGCCATGGCTCGGCTTTGCAGCGCCTTCGCCAGAGGCTTTCGCATTCGCGCCCATCAACGCTCCTTTAACCCATTTGGAGTGTTTCCCCGGGGAAACACTCCATCATGGTTTGCAGGTCACAGCTTGCCCGTCAGTTCCGGGACCATGGTGAACAGATCACCGACCAGGCCGATGTCGGCGACCTGGAAGATCGGGGCGTCTTCGTCCTTGTTGATGGCGATGATGGTCTTGGAGTCCTTCATGCCGGCAAGGTGCTGGATCGCGCCCGAGATGCCGACGGCGATGTAGACTTCGGGGGCGACGATCTTGCCGGTCTGGCCGACCTGGTAGTCGTTGGGCACGTAGCCTGCATCGACCGCGGCGCGTGATGCGCCGATGCCGGCGTTCAGCTTGTCGGCCAGCGGCGTGATGACCTGTTCGAAGGTGGCGGCGTCCTTCAGCGCGCGGCCGCCCGAGACGATGATCTTGGCGCTGGTGAGTTCTGGGCGCTCGCTCTTGGCGATCTCGGCGCTGATGAAGGTGCTGAGGCCGCTGTCCGGCG
>JAPLPG010000023.1 GCA_026400375.1 Novosphingobium sp.
CGTCGTGCTGTCGAGCGTGCTGTTCGTCAGGCGCGGACGGCGGCGGCGGAACTGGCTCGAAAGCTATGATCGGTATCGCGCCAATCTGGGCAGAGGCATCCTGCTCGGCCTCGAACTGCTCGTCGGGGCCGACATCATCGGCACGATCACCGCACCGCTGACATTTTCAAGCGTCGGCCTTCTTGCCATCATCGTGATGATCCGCACGTTCCTAAGCTTCTCGCTGGAAACCGAAATCGGCGGCTGCTGGCCATGGCAGCGACGCGACCGGACGGAACGCCCGCACCAACGCTAGAAGCGAGTGCTGCCCACCTAGCCCGTCTTGCAAAGCGACCAGACAAAAAAAGGGCCGGCACTGGGCCGACCCTTGGAAAGTTTGGGAGAGGATGCCTGAAAGGCCTCACCTGTCTGGACTTCACCGGGCCATCTCGCAAGTGCGAACAACAGCCTTGCAGTTGCATTTCGTGCAAGTCTGCAATCAGCTGTTGCGCTTTGCCGCCAGTGCCTCGAACTGCCAGGCCGCACGGCACATCTCGGTCAGATCGCGTTGCGCTTCCCAGCCCAGATCGCTGCGCGCGCGATCCGGCGCGGCATAACACGAGGCCACGTCCCCCTGGCGGCGCGGCGCGATCGTATAGGGCACGGAAACGGCGTTCACCGCCTCGAACGTGCGGACCAGATCGAGCACCGAGTAGCCGGTGCCGGTGCCCAGGTTCCAGATCGACAGCGGCCGATCATCCTGCGCAATGCGATTGAGCGCGGCAAGATGCCCTTCGACCAGATCCACCACATGAATGTAATCGCGCACGCCCGTGCCGTCGGGCGTATCGTAATCGTTGCCGAACACCGAAAGCTGCGCCAGCTTGCCCGATGCCACGCGTGTGACGAAGGGCATCAGGTTGTTCGGGATGCCGTTGGGATCCTCGCCGATCAGCCCGCTGGCATGGGCGCCCACCGGGTTGAAATAGCGCAGGATGGCAATCCGCCACGAAGGATCGGATGCGGCCAGGTCCTCCAGCATCTGTTCGACGATCAGCTTGGTCCGGCCATAGGGATTGGTCGCCGACCGCGGATGCGCCTCGTCCAGCGGCAGGTATTGCGGCGAGCCATAGACGGTGGCGCTGGACGAAAACACCAGCTGGCGCACCCCGGCGGCGGCCATCGCCTGGAGCAGACAGGCCGTGCCCCACACATTGTTCTCGTAATAATCGAGCGGCTGCGCCACGGATTCGCCCACCGCCTTCAGTCCGGCAAAATGAATCACGGCATCGATGGCATGGGCCGCAAACAGTGCGTCCAGCGCGGCGCGATCACGGATATCGCCTTCGATCAGGGTAGGCTGTGATCCGGTGATCTGTTCAAGCTGCTCGGCAATGTCGGGTTTGCTGTTGGCGTAGTTATCCAGACACACCACGCTGTGGCCGGCATCCAGCAGCGCCACGGCGGCATGGCTGCCGATGTACCCTGCACCACCTGTCAGAAGAATCTTCATGCGTCTTTGTTCACCGGGTTGTTGTGTCCAGATGGCACCCTACCCGCATCGGACAGCGGGGGCGAGGGCCAGACGCGGGCATTCAGGCGCTTTCGCGGGCAACCAGGCGGAAACCTACGTCGATCCACCGTTCCTGTGGCAATGCCGCCCCGGCCCGGTTGCGGATTGCAGCAATCGCCTCGCGCGCGATCCGGGCGCCGTCGACCTCGACCGACGTGATGGTCGGGCGCATCTCGCCGGCGATGGAACTGTTGCCGAAGCCGACAACGGCAATGTCTTCGGGCACGCGCAAGCCTGCAGCCAGCGCTTCGACGATCACCCCTTGCGCCAAGTAGTCGGACCCGCAGACCACCACGTCGGGCATATGATCCAGCCTGCGCACTTCGGCAAAGATCCGGCGCGCATGGCCAAAGCGCGATGGTACTTCGACGCTCGCCTCGGTCGGCGCGGCATTGCCGCCTGCCACCCATTCGGCCACCAGACCATCGCGGCGCATGTTGGCGCGCGCGCCCTTGGCGGTCACCACGTGCGGGCGCCGATACCCGCGCGACATCAGGAACCGGGCGATATCATGCCCCGCTGCATGATGCGAAAACCCCACCGCGATGCCGATCGGATCTTCGGGCAGGTCCCACACCTGGATGAACAGCGCCGGGCTGCGGCGCACCATCGCTTCCACGTGAGGCGTGAGCGGGCCGGTAAAGATGATCGCATCGACCCTGCGGCTGATCGCCGCGCGGATGAGGTCTTCGGTCCGCGCCTCGGACACCCCGGTGAGGCCCAGCATCACCGTCGTCCCGGCGGCGGACAGTTCCTCCACCATCGTCTGCATCGTGTCGTTGAAGATCGAATCGGTAAGATAGGGGATCAGCACCGCCACCATCTTCGATTTGCTCGACGCAAGGCCCCCAGCCAGCAGGTTGGGAATATATCCCGTTTCGGCAATGGCCTCGCGAATGCGCTCGGCCGTCGCTTGCGCAACCACTTGCGGATTGTTGATGAAGCGGCTGACGGTGGCGGTGGAAACCCCGGCGCGCGCGGCCACGTCGTCGAGCGTTGCCGCCTTGCCCGCGCCGGCGTGCAGTTCAAAAGGATCGGCCGAGATGCCTGTCATGGCACCGTGGCTAGCGCCTTCACCCGCCCGGCGCAATGCAATCGCAATGCGACACCCGGCGCATCATGCGAACCGCAACGGCACCGACAGTGCGCCAATTTCGGGCCACCGGCTTACCGTCACCGGCCCGTCGAGGTCGAATTCGCTCGTTGCCGCCAGGATTTCCTCCAGCATCACGCGCAGTTGCATCCGGCCAAGGTGAACCCCCGGACAATTGTGCGGCCCGCGCCCGAAGGCAAGGTGCTGCGCAATGTTGGGCCGATCCAGGATGAACCTGTCAGGATCGGGAAAAACGGTCTCGTCGCGGTTGGCCGAGGCATAGATCAGCGCAATGGCCTCACCCTCGGGGATGGTCCGGCCGCCCATGTCCACGGGGCACACTGCGGTGCGGGCAAAGCCGCGATAGGGTGTGTAGAGCCGCAGGAACTCCTCGATCGCCGCCGGGATCAGCGCCGGATCTGCGCGCAACTGCTGCTGCAGCGCCTTGTCACGCGCAAGGTGGACGCAGACATTGCCGATCATCACCATCGGCGCCACGATACCGACCACCAGCACCTGCCGCACCGTGCCCACCAGCAGGTCATCGGGCAGCGGCTGCCCTTCGTGCCGCGCCGCAATCAGCGCGCTGGTCGGGTCGGTTGCCGGGTCCTGCGGCTGCTCATGGCGCAGGGCGATCAGGGCGCGGGCCATGTCATAAAGCCGCAGCGACGTTTCCTTCATCACTTCGGGCGCATTGGAATGGACCGCCAGGATGAACGCGCGCCCGGCATCGTGCAACGTATCGAGCCACTCTTCGGGCATCCGCATCCATTCGCCGAACACATGGACCGGCAGGTAGCTGGACAATTCGACGCAGATATCGCCGCCGCCCTTGGCGACCATCGGGTCGAGCAGGCGGCGGGTCAATTCGCGCGCGCGATCGGCAAACATTTCCGCGCGATCCAGCGATAGCAACGGGTTCAGCGCCTTGCGGTACGGCGTATGTTCGGGCGGGTCGAGATGCAGCGGCGGCCGTCGCCCGGTATAGGCGATCTTGGGCACGACATTCTGCACCGACGTGATGAACGTGGCCGAATCCGAAGCCGCCCGCTTCACGTCCTCATAGCGGGTCAGCGCCCAGAAGCCGCCCAGTCCGCTGGTATGCGCCACCGGACATTCCCGCCGCAGCCGCGCATATTCGACATGGGGGCTGTCGAAATCCTCGGCAACCTCGGGGTCGAAATCATCAGGCTCGAAATTTGGCGCAAGTTCGGTCATGAGCGGTTGCATAAGCAGCCGCGCTGCGCCATGCAAGCGCTATCATAGTTATATGGACCAAGGGGCGAGCCTGTGACAGCGATGCATGCGACACCCGACGAGGCGCTGGAGCGCAGCGTCGGCGGCAAGGTGATCCGCAGGCTGGTAATCCCCGCCGCGCTCTACATCCTGGTTGGAGCGATCGACCGAACGAACGTCGGCTTTGCGGCCATCGACATGAACCGCGCGCTGGGCCTTTCAGCCACGCAATACGGCTTTGGCGCAGGCGTCCTGTTCGTGGGATACATGATCGCCAAATATCCCAGCGTGCTGTTCTACGAAGCGGTCGGCC
>JAPLPG010000243.1:0-4857 GCA_026400375.1 Novosphingobium sp.
CGCGGGTAGCCATTCGATCAGCCGTTCCATCTCGGGCATCGTCTCGGTTTCCGACAGGCGGTACTGCTTGGTCCAGCGGTCCACCTGCCGGCCGAAGTAATTGCCCGGCTTGCCATAATCGCCAAGCCCCGCGGCTTCGACATCCACCGCGTGCAACGCCGCCAGGGTATCGACCATCGCGTCGTAGGTCGCGCGGCGGAATTCGGGAGTCGCGCCCGGCATTGCCCCGTCCCAGATCGTGCGCCCATCGACGCAGCCCATCACGTAGAACCACGATCCGATCACGCTGTCATCGGTGCACAGCCCATATTGCCGCGCCACCGGAAAACCGGTGCCGAAAAGCCCGGCCTGCACCCTGTATTCCCGGTCCACCGCATGGGCCGATGGCAGCAATTTGCCGAACGGCTTGCGCCGCAGCACATAAGGGCCAGAGGGGCTTTCGATCTTGTAGGTCGGGTTCGATTGCCCGCCCTTGAACTTCGAAACGCTCAGCGGGCCCTGAAATCCCTCGACATGCTCGTCAAACCAGCGCGTCAGCGCAGCTTCGTCGAGCCGGTCCGCGCCCTCGGGATCCACCGTCCCGGAAAACGCCGTCTGCGCGTCCATCGGGGCCTCGCTCATTGGTCGAACACGATCACCGAACGGGCGGAATGGCCCTGCTTCATCTTCTCGAACCCGTCGTTGATGCCCGAAAGCGGAATGCGCTCGGCAATGATCGTGTCCAGATCGAGCAGCCCACGCATGTAGAAATCGACCAGCCGCGGCAGATCCACCGGAAACCGGTTCTGGCCCATCACCGCGCCCTGCAGCTTCTTGTCCGACAGCAGGTCCATCGCCGAAAGGCCAACCTTGTGCGACAGTGGCATCATGCCAAGGATCGTCGCCGTGCCGCCGCGCCGCAGCGTGGCCACCGCCAGATCGCCCGATGCCGGACGGCCCACCGCCTCAATCGCGTGATGCACGCCCCCCTTGGTCATTTCCACGATCTGCGATGCTGAATCCGGTCCCGCGTCGATCACGTCGGTCGCGCCCAGCTTCATCGCCAGCTCGCGCTTCTCGGGCATGGGATCGACCGCGATGATCCGGCCGGCTCCGGCAATCTTGGCGGCGTTGATCGTGGCCAGGCCCACGCCGCCGCAGCCGACCACGCAGACCGTCTCGCCCGGCACCAGCTTCGCCGCGTTGAATACGGCGCCGGCGCCGGTCGTCACCGCGCAGCCGATAACGGCGGCCCGGTCGAGCGGCATGTCGGGGTTGATCGCCACGCAGGCGTGTTCATGCACCAGCATCTGCTCGGCAAAGGCTGAAAGGTTCAGCATCTGGTTGACCGTGCTGCCATCGTCTGTCCGTGTCAGGCGCGGCGCCTGGCCTGAGGTGCGACGGGTCTCCCCGCCCATGCACAGCGCCATCCGCCCGGTGACGCAGAATTCGCAATGGCCGCAGAACGCCGAAAGGCAGGTGACCACCGCATCGCCCACTTTCACCGTACGCACTTCGCTACCCACCGCCTCGACGATCCCGGCGGCTTCGTGCCCCGGCACGGCGGGCAGGGGGTGCGGGTATGCGCCTTCGATGAAGTGCAGGTCCGAATGGCACAGCCCGCAGGCAGCGGTGCGGATCAGCACTTCATGCGGACCGGGGTTGGCGACAGTCAGGTCGTGGATTTCCAGCGGATTGCCGGGGGAGACAAGGACGGCAGCTTTCATGCGACAACTCCAGAAACCGGATGAACCATCAAAACAATGTGCGCCCCCGCGAAGGCGGGGGCCTCGGTGTTGTTACTGAACGTAAGCGCAAAAGGCCTGAGGCCCCCGCCTTCGCGGGGGCGCAGCGTGGTGAGGGTTATCGCGCCACACCCACATCGCCCGAACTGAACCCGCGGTCACTACCCGGCATATCGGAATGACGCGCAAATTCGATCCGCGCGATGGAGCGCGCATGAACCTCGTCGGGTCCATCGGCCAGCCGCAACGTGCGCTGGTGGGCATAGGCTTCGGCCAGGCCGAAATCTTCCGAAACGCCGCCGCCGCCGTGGGCCTGAATGGCATCGTCGATGATGCGCAGCGCCATGTTGGGGGCCTGCACCTTGATCATGGCGATTTCCAGCGCGGCGGCCTTGTTGCCTACGGTGTCCATCATGTCGGCAGCTTTCAGGCACAGCAGGCGCGTCATCTCGATATCGATGCGCGCCTGGGCAATGCGCTGTTCCCACACCGATTGTTCGGAAATCCGCTTGCCAAAGGCCACGCGCGATTGCAGCCGCCGGGCCATCTTGGCCAGGGCCTCTTCAGCCACGCCGATCGTGCGCATGCAGTGGTGGATTCGGCCCGGCCCAAGGCGCCCTTGCGCGATCTCGAACCCGCGCCCTTCGCCCAGCAGGATGTTCGATGCCGGCACGCGAACGTCCTTCATCACCACTTCCATGTGGCCATGCGGCGCATCGTCATAGCCGAACACCGGCAAGTGGCGGACAACCTCCACGCCCGGCGCATCCAGCGGCATCAGCACCATCGATTGCTGCTGGTGGCGCTTGGCCTCGAAATCGGTCTTGCCCATGACGATGGCGATCTTGCAGCGCGGATCGCCCACGCCCGATGACCACCACTTGCGGCCATTGATCACGTAATGATCGCCATCGCGCCGAATCGAGGTTTCGATGTTGGTGGCATCAGACGATGCCACCGCCGGTTCGGTCATCAGAAAGGCCGAACGAATCTCGCCGTTCATCAGCGGCCGCAGCCACTGCTCCTTGTGCTCCAGCGTGCCATAGCGGTGGAACACCTCCATGTTGCCGGTATCGGGCGCAGAGCAGTTGAACACCTCGCTTGCCCAGCCGATGCGGCCCATTTCCTCGGCGCAAAGCGCATATTCGAGGTTGGTCAGGCCCGGACCTTCGAACTCGAAGCTTTCCTCCACATGGTGGTGCCCGCCATTGCGCGGGGGCATGAACAGGTTCCAGATGCCGGCTGCCTTGGCCTTGGCCTTTTCCTGCTCGACCGTCTGCAGAACCTTCCAGCGCTCGCCTGTCGCCTGTTCCGCCTTGTAGTCCTTGTGGCGCGGGCGAACGTTGTCTTCAATGAACTGGCGGACGCGGTCGCGCCAGTACTTCTGGCGGTCGGTCGGTTCGAAATTCATTTGGCCTCTCCTTGTTGCCCGGCACTGTTCAACGGGCAGGCGGTGAATTCAAGCATAAAATTAAGCGTTCGGTTAAGTCGTGTCAGGGATGCTGCCCGGCCGCGGTGGGATCGGCCCTGGCCACCTGATCCAGTCGCGCCAGCCGCGCCGCGTGGCCCGCGCGATCGATGGGAAAGCGCCGCACGATCAACGCTGTCAGCGTCGCCAGCACCGCGATGCTGGCAACATAGGCAAGGCTCAGCCGATACGTTACCTCGGGCAGGACCTGATCGGGAGACGTGTTGGCCTCCAGCCCGGCAAAGCTCAGCAGCAGCCCGGCTGCGAAAACGCCAAGGCCGCCTGCACACTTGCTGGCAAGGAATGCACCGGCCGAAAGCGTCCCTTCGGATCGGCGGCCGGTCTGCTCTTCCGAAACCTCGACCACATCGGCGACCATCGACCACAAGGTCATCGTCGCGGTAACCGTCAGTGTGTTCGACAGCAGCGTGCTGGCAAACATGCCGGCGATCGAAAGGGTTGATCCATCCTCCGCCCACAGCCCCTGCCAGCGCAGCAGCAGCGGCGCGGCCCAGAACACCATGCCCAGCGGCGCCATGCGCACCACCGTGCCCGCCTTGCCCCAGCGGCGCTGCGCCGGCCCGACCAGCAGCGATGCGCCGATCACGCTGGCAAACAGCAGGAACGGAAAGACCTGCAGCGCCGTGGGCGTGAACTTCCAGATATAGAGATAGAGATAGTTCGACAGCGCAAACGTGATTCCCTGCGCCGTCAGCGCCCCGGCAAGCCCACCCATCACGACCAGGCAGGCAGGGTGCGAAAAGCTCTCGCGGATGTCGCCCAGCGAAGCCCACGCGCCCTTTGTGCCGGTGGCGTGCTCTGGCGGCCAACCCTTGACCCAGCGGTGTTGCCCGATGGCCGATGCCAGCACGCACACGGTCATCAGCCCCGCGCCAACCAGTCCGAAGTTGCGATACCCTTCACGCGCCAGCATCGCATTGGGCAGGAACACGCCATAGGCCAGCAGCAGCATCAGCAGCCCGCCGCCCCACGAAAACAGGAAGCGGAACCGCGTCAGCCGCGTGCGCTCGTCATAATCGCGCGTGATTTCGGGGATCAACGCGGCCGATGGCACCTCGCACATCGCCACCAGCGCCCGCACCGCAATGGCCGATGCCAGCAACATCCAGAAGTTCGGCTCACCGATGGGCGACCACAGGAACGCCCAGGCCAGCCCCAGCGGGATCGGCGCAAGATAGAGGAACGGCAGCCGTCGCCCCCACGCCGTGCGCGACCGGTCGCTGAAATGGCCGACCACCGGATCGATCAGCCCGTCGAACACCAGCGCCACCAGCAGCGCAAAGCTCACCAGCCGCGCGTCCATGCCCAGTACCTGGTTGTAGAACAGCAGCAGGAACGTCGCGAAACCGTTGTCCTTCACGCCATAGGCTACGCTGCCCAGCCCGTTGAACAGCGCGAGGCGGGTGGGCACCTTGCCCGCAACGGGGATCATGCGCCCTTCGCGCCATCCGCCATTTGCTGAAGCGCATCGAACAGGCCTGGCATGTTGGGGTCCCAGCTGTGCCTTGGCCCGATGGTGATGCCGCCATCGACCAGCAACGACGTGCCGGTGACAAAGCTTGCCGCCTCGCTCGCCAGAAACAGCACCGCCTGCGCGATGTCGTCCGCCTGTCCACCTCGCGCCACCGGCTGCGCTTGGCTCGA
>JAPLPG010000243.1:4874-6370 GCA_026400375.1 Novosphingobium sp.
GCCTCGGGCATGTCCAGCGAACGGGTGAAGATGTTGGTGTTGATGAAGCCCGGCTGCACCGCGTTCACCCGGATCTGGTGGCGGGCAAGGTCGGCCGCCGCCACCTTGGTCAGGTGCAGCACCCCCGCCTTGGCCACGGCATAGGCGGTCGGCGAATAGCCCGGACCCACCGCCGCCACGCTCGATGTGTTGACGAACGATGCGCCCTTGCGGCCGATCATGTGCGGCACGGCATAGCGGATGCCGAACGCCACCGACCGCAGCAGCAGGTCCATCGTCCGGTCCCAGCCTTCGGGCTCGATCTCGTCGATCGGCGCCCGATCGCCGCCTGCGCCGGCATTGTTGAACACGGCATCGATCCCGCCGGTTTCGGCGCCGGCGCGGTCCATCAGCGCCTTGATATCCTCGCACCGCGTCACGTCGCAGCGTGCCGACACGACCTTGCCGTTGGAGGCTGCAACCGTGTCGGCCAGCCCGGCTTCGTCGATATCTGCCGCATAGACCGTGGCGCCTTCTGCGGCAAAGGCGATGGCCGTCGCCCGCCCGATTCCCGATGCCGCGCCGGTCACAACGACCGTCTTCCCGTTGAATCGCATCCCACTCTCCAGCGAAACCATTATTGTTTTGGCTTTGCCTCAGCTTAGGCGCGAACGCCCCAGCGTCAATGCTCATGCACTTGACGCTACGGCATCCTGCGCTAGCCCCAAAGCGCAGGCAAGTGCCCAAAATTCGGCGCTTGCCTAAGCTGCGCGACTCGCTTTAACCTGTCGATTAAGAGAGGAGCACAACGATGTCTGACCTTGATGCTTTCCGCGCGGAAATCCGCGCCTGGCTTGAACAGAATTGCCCTGCAGAAATGCGCGAACCGGTGCGCGACGAAGCCGACGTGTGCTGGGGCGGCCGCAACTTCCAGTTCAAGAACGAAGCGCAGAAGACCTGGCTCGACGCTTGCGTCGCCAAGGGCTACACCGTGCCCGATTGGCCCAAGGCATATGGCGGCGCCGGCATGTCCCCACCCGAAGCCAAGATCTGGCGCGAGGAGTGCGCCCGCATCGGCGCGCGCCCGCCGCTGTCCAGCTTCGGCATCTGGATGCTCGGCCCCGCGCTGCTGAAGTTCGGCACGGAAGAGCAGAAGGTCCATTACCTGAACCAGATCGCGCGTGGCGAAATCCGCTGGTGCCAGGGCTATTCCGAACCCGGCTCCGGTTCCGACCTCGTGTCCCTGCAGACCTTCGGTGAAGACAAGGGCGATCACTGGGTCGTCAACGGCCAGAAGATCTGGACCTCGTATGCCGACAAGGCCGACTGGATCTTCTGCCTGATCCGCACCGATCCGGAGGCGCCCAAGCATCTGGGCATTTCGTTCGTGCTGTTCGACATGACGACGCCGGGTGTGACGACAAAGCCGATCACCCTGATCAGCGGCAAATCCCCCTTCTGCGAGACCTTCTTCGACGACGTGCGTGTGGAGAAGGAGAACCTCGTCGGGACCCTGA
>JAPLPG010000238.1 GCA_026400375.1 Novosphingobium sp.
GGCCTCCTCGACCGCGATCTCGTCGAACGGGTTCATGCTCATCTTCACGTTCGCAAGATCGACACCCGAACCATCCGCCTTCACCCGAGGCTTCACGTTGTAGTCAATCACGCGCTTCACGCAGACCAGGGCTTTCATCGGACTTGCTCCTGCGATTGTGTTCATTGCGGCCCTTGGGCACCATCAAGGGCCGCGATGGCTTGCTTATGGCAAGCTGTCCACGGTAAAATTGCAAAGGTGCAAAGCGGAACTTTGCAGGCCCCAGCCTGCGCGGGTCAGCCGATGCCCATCAGCTTTGCATTTAGTGCGCGGTCTGCGCCGCCAGCGGCAAAATCATCGAACGCGTGTTCGGTGACCTTGATGATGTGGCGGTCGATGAACGGGGCACCTTCAGCCGCGCCGACTTCAGGATGCTTCAAGGCGCATTCCCATTCGAGCACGGCCCACCCGGCATAGTCGTTGGCAGCCATCTTGCTGAAAATGCCGGGAAAATCGACCTGCCCATCGCCCAGACTGCGGAAGCGGCCGGGACGATCGACCCACGACTGGTATCCGCCATAGACGCCCGAGCGGCCATTGGGGCGGAACTCTGCATCTTTGACGTGGAAGCACTTGATGCGTTCGTGGTAGATATCGATGAAGGCCAGGTAATCGAGCTGCTGCAGCACGAAGTGGCTGGGATCATAGAGAATATTGGCGCGCGGGTGGTTGCCGACACGTTCGAGGAACATCTCGAAGGTCACGCCATCGTGCAGGTCTTCGCCGGGGTGGATTTCATAGGCGACATCGACGCCGTTTTCATCGAACACGTCGAGAATCGGCTTCCAGCGGCGGGCCAGTTCATCGAAGGCATCTTCGACAAGGCCAGCCGGACGCGCGGGCCAGGGGTAGAAATAGGGCCAGGCAAACGCGCCGGAGAACGAGGCGTGGGCAGCAAGGCCGAGATTGGCGCTGGCCCTGGCTGCGAATTTCAGCTGCTGCACGGCCCATTCCTGCCGTGCCGCCGGATTGCCATGAACCGCGGCGGGGGCAAAACCATCGAATTGCGCATCGAATGCGGGGTGTACGGCGACGAGCTGGCCTTGGAGGTGGGTGGACAGTTCGGTGATCTGCAGGCCCTTTTCGGCCAGCATGCCTTTCACGTCATCGCAATAGGTCTGGCTGGCGGCGGCCGTTTCAAGGTCGAACAGGCGGCCATCCCAACTGGGGATCTGGATGCCCTTGTAGCCAAGGCCCGCCACCCAATCGGCAATGGAATCAAGGCTGTTGAACGGTGCGGCATCGCCTGCGAACTGGGCGAGGAAGATGCCGGGGCCTTTGATGGTTTTCATGATGGCGCTGTCCTCAGCCTGCGAGTGGAACCCAGCCGGCGTTGTTGCGGCTGGCAGAAACGGCGGTGTCGATGAAGGTCATGCCGCGCACGCCTTCGGCAATGCCGGGCAGCAGCGGCGCGGTATCGCCGCGGACCAGCGCGGCGAAATCGCGATAGAGGTTGGCGAAGGCTTCAAGGTAGCCTTCAGGATGGCCGCCGGGCGTTCGCGTGCGCGATGCGGCATCGGGGCCGAGCGCGCCCGTGCCCGAACGCACCAGCGTGCAGGTGCCATCGAGGTGACTGATCGTCAGCGTGTTGGGCTCTTCCTGCTTCCACACCACGCCGCCCTTTTCCCCATAGGCACGGATGCGCAGGCCATTGAGTTCGCCCACTTCGATCTGGCTGGCCAGCAACACGCCGCGCGCACCGTTTTCGAAGCGGAGCAGGATCGAGCAATCATCATCGAGCAGGCGGCCCGGCACCACCGCGCCAAGATCGGCGAGCAGTTCGGTCACGCGCAGGCCGGTGACGAATTCGGCAAGCTGGAAGGCATGGACGCCGATATCGCCGATGCAGCCGCCCAGCCCGGCCTTGCCCGGATCAACGCGCCATTCGGCCTGCTTGCCGACGGCTTCGCCAGCCAGCCAGCCTTGCGGATATTCGACGACAACCTTGCGCACCGCGCCGATTGCACCGGCGGCAATGCGGGCGCGCGCTTCGCGGACCAGCGGGTAGCCGGAATAGGTATACGTCACGCCGAAGGGCTTGCCCGCAGTGGCGACCAGCGCTGCCAGTTCCTGCGCTTCGGCCAGCGTCGCCGTCAGCGGCTTGTCGGTCATCACCGGAAGGCCCGCCGCCAGCGCCGCGCGGGCAGAGGGCAGGTGATTGTGATTGGGCGTGACGATCGAGACGAAATCGATCCCATCGTCCCGCGCGCCTTCGCCGGCGAGCATGGCATCGAGCGAGGGATAGGCGCGCGCCGGATCGATCCGGTAGCTTTCTCCCGCCGCTGCGCTGCGGGCGGCGTCGCTGGAGAATACACCTGCGACGAGTTCGATCTCGCGGTCCATTTCGGCCGCAAAGCGGTGCACCGGGCCGATGAACGCCCCCGGCCCTCCGCCGATCATGCCCATCCGCAAACGCCGCATTGCCTTCTCCCGTTCTGATATCGCTATCATCGATGAGGAAGCTTTATCGGTGATCGTGGCCGGGTCAACCGTCTGTTGCGGTGACCGCGGCGCACAATCGTATGCAGGAGGGCGTATGCAGGAGGGCCTATTCACGGGGGCGTGCTCAGGCCGGAAGCACTATCCGTCGGCGAGCAGGCGTCGCATGATGGCGCGGACCTCGTCGGCCATGTCGGGCCGTTCCAGCGCCAGCGAGAGCGTGGCTTCGACGAACCCCGCCTTGCTGCCGCAATCGAAGCGGCGGCCGGCAAAGGTCACGGCATGGAACGGCTGCTGCCCGATCATCTGCGCCATGGCATCGGTGAGCTGGATTTCGCCGCCCGCGCCGGTGCCCTGATGTTCCAGCGTGCGCATAACTTCGGGCTGGAGGATATAGCGGCCCGAGATGATCAGATTGGATGGCGCGTCAGCGACCTTGGGCTTTTCGACAAGGCCGGTCACTTCGGTCAGGACATCGGAAACCACAGCGCCCGGCGCGATCACGCCATAGCTCGACACTTCCTCGCGCGGGACTTCGAGCACCGAGATCAGGTTGCCGCCGACCTGGTCATAGGCTTCGACCATCTGCTTCATGCAGCCGCCCTTGCCGCCCGGTTCACCGACCATCATTTCATCGGGCAGGAAGATGGCAAAGGGTTCATCCCCCACCACCGCGCGGGCGCACCAGATGGCGTGGCCAAGGCCCATCGGCACCTGCTGGCGCACGGTCACCAGATTGCCCGGCAGGATGCGCGTCGGTTCCAGCACGCCGAGGTCCTTGCCCCGCCCGCTCATCGTGTGTTCGAGTTCGAACGCGGTATCGAAATGCTCGACGATCGAGGTCTTGCCACGGCCGGTCACGAAGATCAGCTGTTCGATGCCCGCCTCGCGCGCTTCGTCCACGGCATACTGGATCAGCGGGCGATCGATGATCGGCAGCATTTCCTTGGGGATAGCCTTGGTGGCCGGCAGGAACCGGGTGCCGAGCCCGGCTACCGGGAAAACCGCCTTGCGGATCGGCTTGCGTGTTGCAGTCGCGCTCATTTGGCAAAATTGTCCATGTTTTGAGGAACCTCCTTGATGCACTGCACAATTACTTTCCTGCAAAGTCAAGCTACTGAGGGTGTGTTAACAATTTGCTCATACTTGCGCGGCCCGGCAAACCGGCTAAACGGCAGCGATGGACAAGATCATCATCCGGGGCGGGAAGCGCCTCTCTGGCGCAGTGCCGGTTTCGGGCGCCAAGAATTCGGCCCTTACGCTGCTGCCTTGCGCGCTGCTGACCGACGAGCCGGTGACGCTGCGCAACCTGCCGCGCCTTGCCGATATCGACGGCTTCCAGCACCTGATGAACCAGTTCGGCGTGTCCACATCGATCGCGGGTGCGCGGCCCGAGGATTTTGGCCGGGTGATGACGCTGCAGGCAACGCGGCTGACGTCCACCGTTGCGCCCTATGATCTGGTGCGCAAGATGCGCGCGTCGATCCTGGTACTGGGGCCGTTGCTGGCCCGCGCCGGCGAGGCGACCGTATCGCTGCCCGGCGGCTGCGCCATCGGCAACCGCCCGATCGACCTGCACCTGAAGGCGCTGGAAGCGCTGGGCGCAACGATCGAACTGGCGGCAGGCTATGTGCGCGCGATTGCGCCCGATGGCGGGCTTCCGGGCGGGCGCTATTCCTTCCCGGTGGTGTCCGTGGGTGCGACCGAGAACGCGCTGATGACCGCCGTGCTGGCCAAGGGCAAATCGACGCTGCACAATGCCGCGCGCGAGCCCGAAATCGTCGACCTGTGCAACATGCTGGTGGCGATGGGTGCGCAGATCGAGGGCATTGGCACGTCCGACATCACCATCCACGGCGTGGACCGGCTGCACGGCGCGACCTACATGGTCATGCCCGACCGGATCGAGGCGGGGTCCTATGCCTGCGCCGCAGCGATCACCGGCGGCGAAGTGACGCTGCAGGGCGCCAAGATCGAGGACATGGAAGCCACGGTGCAGGCGCTGCGCGATGCGGGCGTGCACGTGGAGCCGGTGAAGGGCGGACTGCATGTGGCCGCCGACGGTCCGCTGAGGCCGGTGACGCTGTCCACCGCGCCCTATCCGGGCTTTGCCACCGACATGCAGGCGCAGCTGATGGCGATGCTGTGCCTGGCCAAGGGATCTTCGGTGCTGACCGAGACGATCTTCGAAAACCGCTACATGCACGTGCCCGAACTGAACCGCATGGGCGCGCGGATCGAGACCAAGGGCCGCACCGCCGTGGTCCATGGCGTGGACAAGCTGACCGGTGCCGAAGTGATGGCCACCGACTTGCGCGCATCGATGAGCCTGGTGATCGCAGGCCTTGCCGCCGAGGGCGAGACCCAGGTCCACCGGCTCTATCACCTCGATCGCGGCTATGAGCGGCTTGAGGAAAAACTGTCGCTGATGGGCGCGGAAATCGAGCGGGTTGGCGGGGACTGAGATGCACAGGGCGCTCTTCTTGCACTAGTCCATCTGCACCTTGCCGCGTCCGGCCTTTACCGCGCCGCGGATCTTCTTGCCTGCCAGCCGCTGGACCTTGCCCACGCGGTTGAGGCGGGACTTGGCGCGTTTCTGTGGCAGGTTGCAGGCATCGCGCAGCAGATCGCCGAGGCGTTTGCGTGCGTCTTCGCGGTTCTGTTCCTGCGTCCGAAAGCTGCGCGCGGTCAGCACGACTTCGCCCCGCGCGGTCAACTTGCTGCCCGCCAGGTCCTTCAGCCGGTGAAAGATCGGCGGCGGCAGGCGCAGCGCGAAGACATCGAGCCGCATCTGGACGGCGGTGGCGACCTTGTTGACGTTCTGCCCGCCGGGCCCGGCCGAGGCGATGAAGCTTTCCTCGACCAGCGTCAGCGCATGGGCGACGAGAGCATCGACGTCCATGTCAGTCTTCGCTGGCCGGGGCTTCGCTGGCCGATTTTTCGTCGGCCACGGGCAGATCAAACGCAAAGGCGGCAAGATCCAGCGGCATGGGCGAATAGGCGTCGATCGGCTCCTTGCCTTCGCGCGTGATCTTCAGTTCCGAGGCGTGGAGCATCGTGCGCCAGGCCATCTTGCCATCGCCATAGATCGGATCGCCCAGCAGCGCCGCGCCGAGGCCTTTTTGGGCATGGACGCGGATCTGGTGGGTGCGGCCGGTTTCGGGGCGGAATTCGACGAGGGTGATACCCTCCTTGCGATCAAGCACGCGCCAATGCGTGACGGCGGGCTTGCCGGCGCGCGCGGGGATCATCCGCCAGCCCTTATCCGCGCTGCTGATCTTGGACAGGTTGAGCGCGATGGTTCCAGTTCCAAGGGGTGCCGCCGCATCTTCCAGGCCATTGGCTAGTGGTGCGTCGCGGATTCAGTGACGCGATCGAGGGTGGCTCGTCCTCGCTTGACCTTGGTGATGATGTCGTCGACGGTCTTGGTCCAC
>JAPLPG010000043.1 GCA_026400375.1 Novosphingobium sp.
ACCACACGCCGACGTACGAATTGCGCACCTGCACAGTGTTGCTCGAATAGGTATAGTCGAACGTGGCGGTCAGGCTGTCGGCCAGACGCGCCTGCAGCACCAGCTGGCCGTTGAGGCGTTCGCGGTCGATGTCGTTCAGGTCGTAGCTGGCGTTCTGCTGGACCTGATAGACATCGTTCGGCCTCGGACGGTTGGTGATGCTGGCAGCGCGCGGATCGCCGGCCTGCGGCAGCGAGCCCCAGTTGTTCTCCGACCCCAGATAGCCATCGCGCCAGCCGACATTGGCCTGATTGACGCTGGCCTTGCGCTTTTGCCAGGTGCCGGTGACCAGCACGCCGAACATGTCGTCCTGACCGAAAGTGGCCGAAACGATGCCCGAGACTTCGGGCGTGACCTTGAAGCCTTCGTTGAGCGAGGTGTCATAGACGCCGCGCGCGGCAAGGCTGCCCGAGACGCCGGGCTTGTCGAGCGGACGCGGGGTCTTGATGTTGATGGTCGAACCGATGCCACCGGTCGGCAGCGTGGCGCGGCCCGACTTGTAGACCTCGACGCCGGAAATGCCTTCGGACGCAAGGTTGGCAAAATCGAACGAGCGCGATGACGGTGCACTGGCGCCATCGCCAAGCGACGACGTCGGCATCTGGCGACCGTTGAGCAGCACGAGATTGAATTCAGGGCCGAAGCCGCGCACCGTCACGGTCGACCCTTCGCCGTTCGACCGGTCGATCGACACGCCGGTGATGCGCTGCAGCGATTCGGCCAGGTTGGTGTCGGGGAACTTGCCGATGTCTTCGGCCGAGATCGCATCGACAACGCCCTGCGCGCTGCGCTTGATGTTCAGGGCCTGCGTCAGCGACGCGCGAATGCCGGTGACGACAATTCCCTCACCCTCAGGCGCTTCACCGTCAGGCGCCGCAGCCACTTGTGCGTCGGATGCAGCAGCATCCTGTGCCTGCGCGGTCTGGCTGGCGAGAGCCCGGGCCAGGGCCGCCATGCTCGATGCACGGACAGCGTAGGAACGGGTCGTGGAAACTCTCATGGTCCTCCCCCTTCTCCGGCGGCGATGTTGGTTTTCGCAGCTCGGATGCAATTGCGTGAGCGGACGCCGATACGCCCCCTTGTGAACGTTCACCTATTTGAGAACGTTCACGTGGTCAAGCGCGTTTGTTGGGCCGATGCGATCGGTCAGGGTGTTTTGGCTCTGAAACACAAGGAAGAAGCCAGAAGGCAGAGAATTCCGTTTGGCGCATGGGGTGACTTCGCATAGCTTTCGCCACGAACAGTGCTGCTCGGCCGGGGACCCAAGCCGCAACCTGTCAGGGGGAGTTACGTCAGTTGCGCGATCATGAATTGCGGCGCCGTGCGGTTGGCGAAATGCACTTGCGGCGCTGGCCGGTTCTCCCGGTTCCGTGCCACATCGTGCAGTGGGTCCTGGCCGTTGACGAGGACGAGCGCGACAGCGAACTTGCCGCGATCGAGGCGATGACGGTGGGCAAGGACGTGGTCGGCAATCCGTCGCACCGCGAAGGCCGCATCAACGAGAAGGTCGGCTTCACCTGGGAGCGGCAAAGCGAGGGCAGCAGCCTGACCCTGTTCGCCTCGCCGTGCGACGAGGATGGCTTTCTCGATGTGCAAAGTGACCGGCTGATTGCCGCAGCGATCGTCTGGGCGCAGACCCTGCCCGGCCGGATCATTCGCAGCACCCGCGTGTGGCTGGGCGAGGACGATGCCAGCGTCACCCGCCTGCTTGAACGCCAATCGCTGAACCGGGACGAACTGATCTCCAGCAAGCTTGGCGACACCGTGCGCATCTGGTCGGATTTCCGCATCGTGGACGATGGCTTCGGCAGGCTTTTCGTGGCGGCGAACGGGGCTGACCGGCGGGACCTTTCGCGCCAGTTGCAGCGGATGCAGGAGCTTGGCAACTATCGCAACAAGGCGCTGCTGGGCCTGCCGGTGGCGCGCGAATGCTGGCCCAAGCTGGATGCCGCCGAAGCGCGCCTGCGCGAACTGGCCGACCGCATAGCCGACAGCGATGCGCGCGATGACACGATTCTCGAACAGCTTTCCGGCCTCGCCCTCGATCTTGCATCAGTATCGACCGCCATCTCGTTCCGCATGGACGCGACCCGCGCCTATGGCCAGATCGTGGAGGAGCGGCTCGATCAGCTCGACGTCCGCCCGGTCGAAGGGTTCGCCTCGCTGGTCGATTTCACCCAGCGACGCTTCCGCCCGGCGATGAACACCTGCCTTGCCACAAACGAGCGGGTAGAGCGGCTCGGCAGCCGGACCGAGCAGCTTGCCTCGCTGCTGCGCGCGCGAATCGATACGCGGATCGAGAACCAGAACGCCGAACTGCTGCGCTCGATGGAGCAATCGATCTCGATGCAGGCCCGGCTGCAGCAGCTGGTCGAAGGCCTTTCGGCGGTCGCGCTGACCTACTACGCGCTCAGCCTGCTGAAGTACGCGCTCTATGCGGTGCCCGACAAGATCCTCGGCCTGTCCGACGATGTGCTGATCGGCGTGCTCGTGGTTCCGATGGTCCTTGGCGTATGGTGGACCATGCACGTGCTGAAGGATCGCCTGATCAAGACAGCAGTTCCAAAATAATCCGCTTGTCTGGACGCAGTTATGTGTCCAATGTGTTTGACAGATGGCGCGCTTCCCTTTCTCGGCAATCGTCGGTCAGGACGAGATGAAACTCTCGCTCCTGATTGCAGCAGTAGACCCCACCATCGGCGGGGTGATGGTCTTTGGTGACCGCGGGACAGGCAAATCCACCGCCGCCCGCGCACTGGCCAGTCTGCTTCCGCCGATCTTGGTGATGGACGGTTGCCGGTTCGGCTGCTCGCCCGATGCGCCGCACAGCTGCCCCGGCCCGTGCGAGGGCACCAAGGCCAGCAAGCGCCCGGTCCCCTTCGTCGATCTGCCGCTGGGCGCGACGGAAGACCGCGTGCTCGGCTCGCTCGATCTCGAACGCGCGCTGCGCACCGGCGAAAAGGTGTTCGAACCCGGCTTGATGGCCCGCGCGCACCGCGGTTTCCTGTACATCGACGAGATCAACCTGCTCGAAGATCATCTCGTCGACCTGCTGCTCGATGTGGCCGCATCGGGCGAGAACGTGGTCGAGCGCGAAGGCCTTTCGGTCCGGCACAAGGCACGGTTCGTGCTGATCGGCAGCGGCAATCCCGAAGAGGGCGAATTGCGCCCGCAACTGCTCGATCGCTTCGGCCTGTCGGTCGAAGTGCGCACGCCGCGCGCCATCGATGACCGGGTGGAGATCATGCGCCGCTGCGCCGCCCACGATGCCAACAGCGAAGCGTTTTCCGCCCGTTGGGCCGAGGATGACGACAAGGTCCTCCACCAGATCGCGCGCGGACAGAAGCGCCTGGCGAAGATGGACGTATCCGATGACGTGCTGGTCGATGCCGCCCGCCTGTGCAGCGCCATCGGCGTGGATGGCCTGCGCGGCGAACTCACGCTGATGCGCGCCGCCCGCGCCTATGCCGCGCTGAAGGGGGCCAAGCAGGTGCGCCGCGAACACTTGCTGCACATCGCACCGCTGGCGCTGCGCCACCGCCTGCGCCGCGACGTGCTGGACGAAAGCGGATCGACCGCCCGGATCGAACGCGCGATCGCCGAACACTTCGGATGAGCGAGGAGCCGCCGGGCCAGTTGGCAGATGCGCTGCTGGCAGCGCGCCTGCTGGCCCATTCGCGGCACAGCCTTGGCGGGATGTGCCTGCGCGGCGGCGGCCCGGCGCGCGACATGGTACTCGCGGCCTTGCGTGCGCTTCTTCCGCCTGAAACGCCATTCCGCCGCCTGCCCGGCCACATCGATGACGATCGCCTGTCTGGCGGCACCGATATCGCCGCCAGCCTCGCCAGTGGAACGCTGGTGCGCCAGCGTGGTCTGCTGGCCGAGACCGCCGGCGGCGTCCTGATCGTGCCAATGGCCGAGCGCCTGCGCAGCGACATTGCCGGCCGCGTGGCCCAGGCCATGGACGAAACCAAGGCCAACGAAGGCGGCTTCCTGCTGGTCTTGCTGGATGATGGCGCCGATGGCGACGATCGCCCGCCGCCCGCGCTGATGGAGCGGATCGCGTTTGACCTGTCGCTTGGCGCTGTCCGCCCGGCCGATCTTGCCACCGCCCTGCCCGGCCCCGCAACGGCCGAAAGCGCCGCCACGCTCGATAGCGAAGCCCTCACCGCGCTCGCCGCCACCGCCACGGCGCTCGGGGTGGAGTCGCTGCGCCCGCTGCTGCAATCGGCTGCCGCCGCGCGCGCCCATGCGGCGCTGGCAGGCTGCAGCAGTGCCGAGATGGCCGACCTCGAAGTCGCCGCGCGGCTTGTCCTGGCGCCACGAGCGACGCAAGTGCCGCCCGATCCGGAACAGCCGCAACCGCCCCCGCCCGAACCTGAACAGCCCGAACCGGAACAGCCTGAAGACGCGCAGGACCGCAACGACACCGACGACGATGACGACAGCCCGCCCGATATCCCCGAAGACCTGCTGATCGAAGCCGCCCGCGCGATGATCCCGCCCGATGTGCTCGATCTGATCGCCAAGGGCCGCGCCCAGCGCTCGGCACGGGGCGGTGGGCAAGGTCGCCGTACGGGATCGGCCATGCGCGGCAAGCCTCTCAGCGCACGGCCCGGCATGCCCGGCGGCGGCGTACGCATGGCGCTGGTCGATACCTTGCGAGCGGCAATCCCGTGGCAGCCCCTGCGCCGCCGCGATCCCGCGCCCGAGGGCGCAGGCCCGATCCGCTTCCGCCGCGATGACCTGCGCGTACGCCGCTTCGAGGAGCGCGCCACGACCGTGACCCTGTTCTGCGTCGATGCCTCCGGCTCTGCTGCCATGTCACGCCTTGCCGAAGCCAAGGGCGCGGTCGAGCTTATCCTTGCACAAGCCTATGTAAAGCGGGCCGAAGTCGCGCTTCTCGCGTTCCGCGGCGCGGGTGCCGAACTGCTTCTGCCCCCCACCCGCTCGCTCACCCGCGCCAAGCGGGCCTTGTCCGAATTGCCCGGCGGCGGCGGCACGCCGCTGGCCAGCGGCATCGCGCTTGCCCGCCAACTGGCCGATGCCATTGCCGCGCGCGGGCGCACGCCGATGCTGGTGTTCCTGACCGATGGCAGCGCCAACATCGCCGCCGATGGTTCGCCCGGCCGCGTGCAGGCCAATGCCGATGCGCTGACCGCGGCGCGGACCATTGCCAGCGGCGGCTTCGATGCCGTGGTCATCGACATCTCGCCTCGCCCACGGCCCGAGGCCGCCCGCATCGCCGAGGCCATGCGCGCCCGCTATCTGCCGCTGCCGTTTGCCGATGCAAAGGCCCTGAATGCCGCAGTGGCGCTGGCCACGCAGCCGGAAAGGAAGCGGGCATGAGCGGGCCACGCTGGGACGTTGAGGGCCGCGACTGGCCCAATCGCGATGCCAGCCGCTTCGTCGATACGCCGGGCCTGAAATGGCACGTGCAGATTGCCGGTGAAGGCCCGGTCGTGCTGCTGCTCCACGGCACGGGCGCGGCCACGCACAGCTGGCGCGCGGTCCTGCCGCTGCTGGCGCAGGACTGCACCGTGATTGCGCCCGATCTGCCCGGCCACGGCTTCACGCAAGGCCGGCCAAGGCATGGGCTTACCCTGAACGGCATGGCCGGCGCGCTTGGCGATCTGCTCAACGCGCTGGAGAAACGCCCTGCCATCGTCGTCGGGCATTCGGCAGGGGCGGCGATTGCCCTGCAACTGGTCCATGCGCAGGGGAGCAGGACGCCCATCGTCGGCTTCAATCCGGCGCTGATGCCCTTCCCCGGCCTTGCGGCAAAGCTGTTTCCGTCCTTGGCCAAGGCCTTGTTCGTCAACCCGTTCGTCCCGCGGATGCTGGCCGGAATCGCCCGCATTCCTGGAGAGACGGGCCGTTTCCTGGGCCGGGCGACCGGATCGCGGATCGATGCCCAGGGGATAACGGCCTACGAAGCGTTGATTAGCCAGCATCGCCATTGCGGCGGGGCGATGGAAATGATGGCCAATTGGGATCTCGAAGCCCTTAGCCGCCTGCTGCCACAGATCGCCAGCCCGGTCCTGCTGGTCCATTCCAGCGGCGACACCGCCGTGCCGCTGGCTTCGGTCGAGCGCGCCGCCGGGCTGATCCCCGATTGCCGTCTGGACGTGCTGCCCGCGCTTGGCCATCTTGCGCATGAAGAACAGCCGAAGCGCGCCGCAGACCTGATCCGCGCCTTTGCCAAGGAAACCATGGGAGAGCCTGCATGAACGCTGTCAGCGAAAACTTCGGGTGGATCGAAATCGTCCTGTTCGCCGCCATCGCGCTGGGCTTCGGCGTCTGGCAACTGCGCTCGATCAACCGCGAGATCGCAAAGGACAAGGCAGCGGCAGAAGAACGCAAACGCCGCGGGGAAAGCTGATGCCCGGCCCTATTCGATCCGGGGGATCCGATAGGGCAGCATGAACTGCACGATGGGCGAGGAAAACCGGTCAAGATCGAGGCTTTCCTGCACCGCCACCACCGGTTCGCCGAACAGGCGCGAAGCCAGTGTCGAGCGGGCATAGAACGGCGCGTCCTCCCAGGTGCGGATCACGCTGGCAAGGCCGCGATCGGCGCGGGTCTTGCGCTCCATCTGCCACAGCGTATTGGGCAGCGGGGCGACCGGTGGCAGCACCTCTTCCTCATGCGGGACGCCATCGGGGCCAAAGCGCAGCGCGCTGGCAAAAGCCTCGCCATCGCGGCGGATGCCTTCATAGCAGACCAGCGAATCGCGCGTGCCGTGCGCGCGGGACCAGTGCCAGACGCGGAAGCCTTCCTCGAGCGATTCCGAACCGAAGTTCGAATCGAGATAGGCGCTG
The DNA here is from genome assembly GCA_026400375.1 of Novosphingobium sp. Lineage (GTDB taxonomy): Bacteria > Pseudomonadota > Alphaproteobacteria > Sphingomonadales > Sphingomonadaceae > Novosphingobium. The sequence goes on from JAPLPG010000043.1 coordinate 6,861, forward strand.
CCCTTCCAGTTGAGGCCGGGCCTTTCCATCGCCACTTCGATCCGCGCGCGCGGCGCCAGGCAGTGCCAGCG
>JAPLPG010000172.1 GCA_026400375.1 Novosphingobium sp.
CAGGAGCAGTTGGTTGGGGCCACTGGCAATCGAGGCTGCTCCGAAACCTGCAGCCGACGTCAGTGCCCCGGCAATGAAGAGGCTGCGCAGTTCGACGCGATGGATGATCCGCCCGACAAGCATGGCCGTTACGCACAAGGAAACCACAGAGAGCGACAAGGCCATCGAGGATTCCGATCGGGAGGCCGAATACTCGCGCTCGATCGCGAGGATCATCGTGCCAAAGCTGCCGAAGCAAAGGCCGGACGCGAAATTTTGTGCCACCGCGGCAATTGCCACCTGGCCCCAGTGCGGGCGATCAGCTGATGCTGTCAACGTCATGCCCGTCTGTGCTCCCATCGGTTATGATGTCTTGTCAAAAAAAAGTGGTGCGGCAGGCCAGCCTGCCGCACCGAGGGAGAGAACTTGATTGCCGATCAGAAGGCGAACCCGAGATCGACACCCCAGGTCCGCGGCACCTGGAACACGCCAATGACGTTTGTCGTCAGATTGCGCGCGAAGTCGAGCTTCCGGTTGTCTGTCAGGTTCTGGACCCAGATCGAGGCGTTGACCTTGCTCCCGCCAACAGGAATCTCCATCAGCGACGCGCGAGCGTTGATATCGAAGCGCGAGGGAAGCGTGGTCAGGTTGAGAGTGGCCGCGTTCTGGATCGGATCGGACAGGCGCTTGTCCTTGAAGAACCCGTCGACGCGAAGCATCGCGTAAGTGCCGTTGCTGTTGAAGGCAGGGCTATCGTACTGCGCGCCAACGCTGACCGTGTTCTTAGGCGCAAGCGAATTGACCGGCCCGTTGACAGGATCGGCGGCAAGCTTCTGATGCAGGTAGCCGTAGCTTGCATTGAAGGTGAAGTTGGCCGACGGCTTGGCGGTCAGTTCGACTTCGAAGCCTTCTTCGTTGCCGAACGGAGAGGAGAACAGGAAGGTCCCGCTGGCAGCATTGAAGCTGAGTGTTTGAACATTCTTGCGGCGGGTGACAAAGCCTGCCGCATTGATGCGCAGGGTCTTGTCGAGGAGATCGGCCTTCACGCCCACTTCATAGCTGTTGACGGTTTCAGGCTTGAACACCTTGCCACCCAGTACGCCACCCGAGAGGTAGCCAGTGGCGAAGCGGGCGTATGCGCGAACATCCCGATTCGCGATGTAGGTTGCCGTGGCATCGAAGTCCCAGCGATCAAAGCTGACATTGGACTTGATGGTTGGAGCAAAGATCGGGATCAGGCCGCCCGCCAGCAGGTTCTCGAAACGATCGTCCTTGGTGTAACGCAAGCCACCAGCCAGTTCGAACTGATCAGCCTTGTAACCGAAGTGGGCGTAGCCAGCGATCGACTTGTTGCGGACCTCGGCGTTAGAACCGGCGAGATAGTCGCTTGGTACGCCGAAGATGTTGATGGTGTTACCGGTCGTCGCGTTGAGCTTGGGAACAATCTGCGGCGCGAAAGTCGGGAACAAGGCACCGATGAACACCGGGTTGTTGTCGCTGCCGGTCTCACGGAAGTAGAACCCGCCCAGTACCCAGTCGATGTTGCCCGTCTTGCCGAGCACCTGAACTTCCTGGGTGAACTGCTTCTGATGGCGATCCTGGACCGAAGATATGTTGGTAAATGGCAGTCCGCCAACCGAGTATGCGCCGCCGTCGATGTCGTTGCCGCCGACGAATTCGTCGAGCTTGCGCACGCCAGTGATGGACTTGAGCGTTATGGCATCGCTCGCTTCGTAAGCCAGCGTCAGGCTGTGCCCCTGAATTTTCATGCGCGAAGCCGACGTGAAGTCTAACGCAAGGGCATCCTGCCGGACGGTTGAGGCCGGCACGTAGATGCTGGGGGATGCTGCATAGAACGGCGGATTGCCGACGCCTGCGGCATAGCCCGGATCGTAGCCGAGCAACTGCTGGCCCATCTGCGTGCTGACCTTGTCGGTGTAGTCGAACTTGTAGTCGGCGGTGAGCGCGCCTTGCTGGAAACGGATGGCAGCGGCAACAGCATCGGTGTTTTCCGCACCAAAGGTCTTTGCCGAAGTGATCTTGCCGAAGGGCGCAGCAAAATTGAACGTGCGGCCGGGGGTCAGGTTCTTGACGTAGCCGCTGTTCTGATCGTGCAGGTACGAGACGCGGGCACTGAACGGGCCGAACGATGGCAGGTTCACGACGATCTGGCCCTTGTAGCGATCGTAGTTGCCGACGGTGCCTTCTGCCTTGACCCCGAATTCGCCCTTGGGCGCTGATGTGATGAAGTTGATGGCGCCGCCGGTGGAATTGCGGCCGAACAAGGTGCCTTGCGGGCCACGAAGCACTTCCACCCGCTCGATATCGGCAAGCGAGAATGCCGTGCCTGCCGGCCGTCCGAGATAGATGCCGTCGATGTAAAGGCCGATGCCGGCGTCAGCTTCGAACTTGAGCGTGCCGGTGGAAACGCCGCGCAGATAGTACTGTGGCGCGTTGGCCGAACCGAACTGGCGTTGCACATCGAGGTTCGGGACGGTCTTGCCGATATCGCCAAAGCCCTTGATGTCGAGAGCCTTCAACTGGGCCTGGTCATAACCGGTGACCGCAACAGGTACGTCCTGAAGACGCTCCTGGGTGCGGCGTGCGGTGACAACGATGTCCGCGATGCCGACCGACTGCGTGGCCTCTGCTTGCGGTTCAGCCGCAGCTGCTCCGTCGGAGGCAAAGGCATTGCCCGAATTGGTTATCAACAGCGCTGTGCTGGCCAGCGCGAGAACGCGAATTTTCATACATCCCTCCCAAGAGATCGTGTTTCGAAGACGACGTGCATCGCCGCAACCTTTGCATTTTTTTAGAATATGACGACGAATTTCGTAGCAATCAAGCATGAAAGTGAGCAAAGCGAAAATTATAGCGTACCATATTGACGTTTTGCGTAATCTGGATCAGGAGAAGTGTGCAACTTTGGTGATGCCGCAGGGGGCGTTGGCTTTGGCGCAGATCCAGGTGGTCGGCGTGAGAAGCGAGTGTTCGCGGCGGCGGAAGAGCTTGCAAAAGCGACTGCGCATCGGCGTCGTCCAGCGGTCAGCGGGGTTTGGTGCCTGGGAGGCGGAACGTGAGAAATGCTTTAAATTGGCCAGGGGTGGCTTCAGTGCTGCATCCACATCGCGCGGATGTGTCCGGTTTCCATCTACATTTCAGCTCCGACCGAGCGAAGGATCAAGCGCGCCTTTGGAACGCGGTGCAGCGATGAGCGGTAACGCTATTGCCATCGACATGCGCGGGAAGGTCGTTCTCGTAACCGGAGGCGCCAGCGGGATCGGCGCCGCCACTTGCCGCTTGTTGGCCCAAGCCGGTGCGAGCGTTGTCGTGGCAGACTGCAACGAAGCCCACGCCAGCGATGTCGCTGCGGCGCTTCCGAATGCTTTGGCAGTGGCGGTTGATGTGAGCGATGCGGGAGAATGCGAATGCATGATCGCCGCCATCGCAGAGCGCTATGGTCGGCTCGACGGTGCGTTCAACAATGCAGGGATTACCGAGGTTTCGGTGCTGAACGGAGACCCGATGCCCGAAAGCCACGCCTTGCCGCTGGATGTGTGGCGCAAGGTGCTGAGTGTCGATCTGGATGGCGTGTTCCACTGTTTGCGCGCCGAATTGCCATTGATGCTGAGCAGCGGTGGCGGCGCGATCGTCAACACCACCTCACTTCAGGCGCACATCAGCTATCCGCGCACTGCAGCCTATACGGCAGCGAAGCACGGCGTGCTCGGGCTGACCAAGGCAATCGCCAAGGAGTATGGGGAACAGGGGATTCGCTGCAATTCCGTCTCGCCCGGCGTCGTCGACACCCCCCTTACGGCGGGCGTGATTCATGCTCCCGAGTATAAGGACATGCTGCTCGCGCCCATTCCTCTGAAGCGGTTTGCAACGCCGGATGATATTGCCCGGGCGGTGCTCTGGCTGCTGTCGGATCAGGCTGGCTACATCAACGGTGCGACGATCATGGCTGACGGCGGTTACCTGGCTTGATCGCGCATGCAGGGAGACGGACATGCTCAAGCAAATCTATGTTATCGACCTGATCGTGCGTGATCTGGACGCGGCGGTTGCTTATGGCCGGAAAATCTTCGGGTGTGATCCCAAGGACACTTCGGGCGTCGGACCGGGCGTGCAGGAATTTCGCATGGCGCACTTTGTCGCTCCCGGAAACGGGACTGGCCTGCATTCGGTCGGCTTCTTCCAACTGACGGTGGACAATCCCGAGACCGAATCCGGCAAAGCCATGAAGGCGTTTCTGGATCGCAACGGCGAGGGTGTTGCCACGATCGGTTTCACCGTCGAGGATATCGACGAAGTGCAGCGGACTATGATCGAGCGGGGATTGCGCTTCCGCCATTCCGAACCGCAGAAGTATCAGATGGGGCGAGGCAATGAGCTTGAGCCAGCGCCGTTCGGCACGTCGTTCTGGTTCGCGCAGCACAACAGCGATGGCTATGCGTCATTCCTCGAGCTGCCTGACCTCAAGGGCTGACGCTTGACTGCAATGGCATGAAAAAGCGCCGGTCTCTTGTAAGACCGGCGCTTTTTCTTTGCGCTTTGATTCGATCAGAAATCGTAGCGCATGCGCACGCCGAACTGGCGGGGGACTGCAACGCTGATGCCCCACAAACCCAGCGAATTGTAAGCGCCGAAGCCACCGTCTGCGATCGTGTTCTTCGTGACGTTGGTCACGAAGACCGAACCGGTCAGGCCCTTTTGGCCCATGGCCTCGTTCCAGTCGAGCCGGAGGTCGAGGTTGGAATAGGCACGCTGCCGGTCCCAAACCTGCGGGACCGGCGTGGCGGTCGTCACAAGCTTGTCCTGCCAGGAGTAGTTGGCTGTGAAGGCGAGTTCACCGGCACCTTCGATTGGCAGGCGCAGGGTTCCGTACAGGCTGACCTTGTACTTCGGGTTGAACACGAAGGGCTGGCCGCTGAGGTCCTGAGCAGGTTGCGGGCCAGGGCCGTCCGGATCGTTGATGTATTCGCTGTACTTGTTGTCGTTGTACGAAGCCGCGCCGCCCACTTCGACGAAACGGGCCGGCGAGAGCATGAATTCGCCCTCGATTCCCTTGATATCGGCCTTGGCCGCGTTGAACGTGCCGACGGCAAAGCGGCAGGTCGCGATATTCTTTGGGTCTGTGCAGTTGGACTGCGTGGTTGTTACCTGGATGTCGTCATACTTGCCGAAGTAGAGCGCGACGTTCGTGCGCGCTTGGAAGTCGCCCGATTCCCACTCGGCCTTGAGACCCAGTTCGTAATTGGTCAGGCTTTCGGGCTGGAAGGTTTCGAAGCCCACCGGATTGCCGGTGTTGAAGCCACCAGCGGAATAACCCCGGCTGACCGTGAAATAGGCCATGCGATTGCGGTCGAACTGATACTGCAGACCGCCCTTGAAGGTGAACTTCTTGAACGTCTCGCCAAGGTTCAGGTTGGTTTCGGGAACGGCCCCGATGGTGGCCAGGTTGAGCAGATTGGCAGGCGAGAGGCGGATCCAGACCGAGTTGGTCTGGGCAAGTTCTACGCGGTCGATCGTATAGCGCACGCCGCCAGTAAGGCGCAGACCCCGGTCATCGTCACCGAAGTTGTAGTTGCCCTCTGCAAAGACCGCGTTGGAGCGCGATGTGCTGCGGTGAAGCAGCGAGCCCGTCAGGATGCCGAATGCATCGCTGAGATCATTGTAGGCGACCTTGCCCGATGTGCCTGCCTTGAACCAGAGGTTGAACGTGCCGGCCGTGAAATCGAAGCGTTCACCGATCTGACCCTGCAACTGCAGTTCTTCGCTGACCTGCCGATCCGCGCCAGGCGCAACGGTCGGTCCAACGTTGCTGTCGAAGATTGCCAGCGATGTGCCGTCGGCGTCGTAGCGCGAGAAGAACTTCGTGCGGTTGTAGCCGAAAATGTTGCGCAGCTTGAGACTGTCGGTGAGATCAAGCGAGGTCTGGTTGACGATATTGAGCAGGCGGCGGCGATCATCATTGCCGCCCTGGATGCCGGTGCCGACCAGATCGTAGGGTCCGCGCAGGTTCTGTTCTGCCACGATGGGACCGAGGCGAGGGAAGATGTCGGCGAAGGCGGGGGGCAGGGTTTGCGCGAAACGGCGTGAAAGAGGGACGGTCAGCCTTCGAATCGAAGTAGTTCACCACAAGGTAGTTCGACAGGCCCTGGCCGGAGTCGAAGTTCACGCCGAGCCGTGCGGTGATGTAATTCTCGTTGCCGTAGCGCCGGCCGTTCGCACCGTCGCGAATGAAACCGCGCGACTTGTTGTAGGAGACGCCGCCGCGTACCTGCAACTGATCCGAGAGCGGCGCGTTGATCACCGCTTCGACGCCGGTCCGTGCGAAGTCGCCCAGCGTTCCCGAAACGTAGCCACCGAAATCCTTTTCAGGTCGGCGTGGCTCGTTGAGGATTGCGCCGCCGTTGGTCGCGGTGCCGAACAGGGTTCCCTGTGGCCCCTTGAGCACCTGGACGCTGGCGGGATCGAAATAGTAGGCATTGCCATCCAGCGTGGCGGGCACTTCGGCGAAATAGCCTTTGACGCCGGGGATGCCGCGAACGAACGGGAATTGCACTTCGCCGCGCTGGCAGCAGAACGACACGCTCGGCACGCTGCGCACAAGATCAGAGACGTTGCGAATATCGCGCTTTGCCAGCTCCTGTCCGGAAATCGCGGTGATTGTGAGCGGGACGTCCTGCAGGCTCTCTTCCTTGCGACGTGCGGTCACGATGATGTCTGCGATGGCCGGAGTTTCCTCGGCAGCCTGCCCGGCTTGTGCCTGCTGAGCGTATGCCGGAGTCAGAGAAAAGCCCGCGACGGCGCTGGCGAGCAGCGCGGTCCTGTAGATCCGCATGATAACCCTCCCGATCGACCTTTGCTGGTCTGGGGTAAAGGCTAACGCCATATCCTCGGAATTTCAAGATAAAGACTACGCAAAACGAGTAAGAGGAATTTCAAAGATTCACTTTGCGTATTTTTGCATCAGGTGCCGCGTCAGTCGAGGGCGTACTTGCCATGGGCCGTCAGGTTGCCGAACAGGTCGTTGGTGATGAAACGCTCGGCAAACCGCCATATTCCGTCCGCTTTCACGAAGCGGTCGGAATAATCTCCGGTGATTATCGGCTGAAGTGGAACGCCGGGAGCGTCCTGCAGCACGAAAACCGAGCTGGTGGCGCGGGCCGTGTCCGGACTGACTGGCTCCACGATCAGATTGCAGATCATGTGCCGTGTGCGAGGGATGCCATCATAGAGCCTGACGAAATCCGCGAACATGCGGGTGACCTCGGCGGGGTCGTTGGAAACCGGATCGGGCCTACCTTCAAAGTGCACTGTCGCCTGTGCGAACAACTGGCCGACGCCGACAAGATCGCCGCTGTCGAGATGGCGGGGGTAGCGGTGCACCAGCGCCTGAATGGCAAGGTAATCACTGATCGAGAAATCATCCATGCGAAGCCTCGTGAGTCCATGTCCAATATCCGGGTGCAGGACCGTCCTGAAACCCTAGCTGCTCGCGCACGTCGGCGACCGGCACGTCTATCCAGTCTTCCCAGCGCAGCATGAACAGCGGCAGCTTCTGCTTCGCGCCGAGGGCATGACCGAGCGCAAAGCCTTCGATCATCGCCGGCGTGACCGTGGGATAATGGCAGGCAGCGCGCATCAGACTGGTCGATGCCAGGAACATCGGCTGGAACGACAACATGTTGGCGAATTCCGGCTCGAAGTAATTGAACACGGAAATGGTGTTCGCGACGATCAACGCGATCTCGCCGACCGGGCTGGGGTCGAGTCCGGTGACCATGTGTTCGATATCGTGGTTCTGGACGCGGCGCTTGATGAGGTAGGCAAAGTCGTCGGCAGGCTCGCCACGGAACATGAAATCGATGTCCATGCCGCTGGTCACGATGAAATCGTGGATCAGCGCGCCGACCGTGCCGGGTGCGCAATGCGCAACCTTCTCGGCGGTCCAGTCTGATGTGAAGCGTTCATCGAGCCACCGGGCAAAGTCCGGCAGCCGCTCGCGTTCAGCCGCCAGCAGGGTTTGGAGGCGCGCGAAGTCCATTTCTTCGGAGATCGCGCGGTTGACCTCGGGGATCAGGTAGGCGGCTGGCAGATCGTGTCCGTCGCGCTTGAGGCCCATCTGGGCATAGACGTCGCGAAAGCGCGGGTTGTTGAGATAGCGCGAGGTGCTGATCAGTACCGAGCCGGCCAGTGGTTCTGCAGAACCCTTGAGATAGGCCGCTTCTTCTCCCCTGATTTCCATTGCTCAGGCCTCCGGTACATATGCGTCGGAGTAGAAGGCGAAGTCCTGCATCAGGGCCTCGCGATCGACACCATAGTCGGCAAGATCATACTTGTGCGAAGGACGGCTGTCGCGCTTGTTGCCGCCAAGCCACGTTTGCCAGGCAGCGGTGTCGGCGTCGTCCGGGGTTATCCCGGCAGCATTGAAGATTGCCCGCGCGCTCCCGACTGGATCAGTCAGCAGATCGCGGTATTGGATGTCGAAGAAGCGATCGGGTTGCGCCGCGCGCACCGGGATCATGTCGACAAGATTGCGGCGCAGGCGCGCGGTCCAGTGGGCGGCCTGTTCCTTCGACAGGTCGGCGCCAGTGTTCCCGCTGGTGAGCGATGCCACCATCGAATAATAGCTGCCCATGACGTGATCGACGCGGCGATGGGTCATCGCAATGATCGCGCCGGGGAAAGTGTCGAGCGTGGTCCCGACTGCCGTCAGGTGATGGGGCGCCTTGAGAATCCACTTGCGCCCGCGCCGCGATGGATCCTGCCATTGCAGAATCTTCAGCCATTCCAGCAATTCGCCATAGGCCGCTGTCTGGTCGGAATTGAGCAGCCATTCGCCATAACTAGGCAGGTAGAGCATCGCTTCCGGAATGTTGGAGATGAAGGACTGCTCGATAAGCGGCAATTCCTCGTCATGGGCGAAGGCGTCCATCGGATGGATTGATTCAAACCCCGCCGATGCTGCGACCAGATCGTCCGAGAGTTGCTTTGCATCCGCCTTGCGTGCGGCAATGTCGGCAGCACCGCTGTTGTCTCGGGGCAGCGGGAAGATGGACTCCCACCAGACCATTGCCGTCGCCTTCGGGCTGGCGGCCAGCAGGCGCTGGAGCATGGTGCTGCCGGTTCGCGGCAGCCCTACGATGATCACGCCGACATCGACCTGCGCGTCAAGAATCTCCGGATGCCGCTTCACCAGGTCCACGCGGCGCAGGCGGTTCTCGAGGGCATTGACGATTCGGCCGGCGTGCGTGTTGGCGCCCGCTTCGTTCAGCTGCGCCTCGTCCCGCATCGATCGCAGCAGTACGTCAAGAGGCTTGCGGTAGTGATCAGGACCAAGATCGACAAGGCCTGTCGAAGTGCGAGCTCGGCTGATGAGCGTATCCGCGTCGAGTTGCTCCAGAAAACGCATATTCGACAAAATCCTCTCAGAAACCTTGTTTTGCGTAATTATCTATGGATTAGCGTAACGCAATATGCAATGCCATTGTGCGTGCAAGCAAACGGCGGATGCCGTGATGAGAGGAGACCTGACGTGTCATATCCGCGCGAGGAAGTCGAAGCTGCGATCCAGGGACTTCGCGAAGCCTTTGTCGAAGCCGAACGCCGCAACCACTGGGCGTGGATCGCCGACGAATTCTATCATGAGAACGCCACGTACTATTGTCCCTATGGCGGCTCGATGCCCGTCTTCGCGCGCAATCGCGACGAGATCCGCGCGACGCATTATGGCCGCGACATGGACGTTGGCTCGGGCTGGGCCGGGTGGAGCTTTCCGATCCTCGAATTCGCGGTCAATGGCGATCGGATTTTCAGCCGCTGGGTCAATCGCGGGCCTGGCAAGCGGCCGGACGGATCGTTCTACGAAACCGAAGGCGTCAGCTTCATCACTTATGGCGGCAGCGGCAAGTTCAGCTCGCAACTCGACCTTTTCGACATCGGTCACCAGATGAAGTTGTGTGATGAACTGAAGGAGGCCGGGCTTCTCGATCCCGTGCTGGAGCGTGATTGGGTCGCGCCGATGAAGCGCCGCATCATCGACAGCATGAATAAGGGTATTGCGCCCGCCGCGCAGGCATCGGCCCCCGGCGAAACGCACTGAGAAAGAGCCGGGGGCAGGATCGCCCCCGGCCTTTTCATCAAAGGCGGAACGTCTGTGCCAGCACCGGCGCAAGTTCCGTATCATTCGCCAGCTTTTCTGCCACGCGCTTGGCGATCTGCGCGGCGACGGGCCATTCGTCTGCGCTGCCCTGGCCGCCGGCAGTGAACGCCCCCGCTGCGGGCGCACCTGTAATGGCCCGCAGCGCCAACGCGCGAACTTCGAAGGGTGCTGCCCCCTTGAGCGCTGCGA
>JAPLPG010000166.1 GCA_026400375.1 Novosphingobium sp.
GCGAGGCCGAGATCGTGGCGGCGCAATGCGTCAAGGGCCGGCTGCAACCTGCCGATATCGCCGCGATGGCACTGTTCCTGGCGTCGGACGATGCGCGATATTGCACAGGCCACGAATACTGGGTCGATGGGGGATGGCGATAGCGTTAAACCCCTGACGTCAAGAGCAAGATAAAGACTGGAGAGAGCGATGAGACATTCCCCGGCAAAAGCCGCGCTGAGCGCTATCGCCACGCTCGCCATGCTGCACCTTGCGGGTGCAGCATCGGCACAACCGGCGGCACAGGTGCCTGCCCGCACTGATGCCTTGCCGGTGGGTGCCTGCATCAACATGGGCAATCATCTGGAATCGCCGAGCGAAGGCGCTTGGGGCCGCGCGATTGCCGACGATGACTTTGCCATCATCGCCAAGGCCGGCTTCAAGACAGTGCGCCTGCCGGTGCGATGGACGGCGCATCTCGACAGTGCCGACCGCATCGATCCGGCATTGCTCGATCGCGTGGGCGTGCTGCTGGCGCAGGCGCGCAAGGCCAGGCTCAACGTGATCCTCAACGATCACAATTTCGATGCCCTGATGGCCGATCCCGAAGGGCAGCGCATGCGGCTGGCCACGGTCTGGCAACAGGTGGCGACCCGCTTTGCCGCCGAGCCGCGTGAGCACGTGTGGTTCGAGATCGCCAACGAGCCGCACGACAAGCTGACCAATGCCAACCTGTTGGCAACGCTTGGGCCCGCTCTGGCAGCGATCCGCCAAAGCAACCCCGACCGGCCGGTGATCATTGGCGGTGAGAACTGGAGCGGCATCAACTCTCTGGCCACGCTGCAATTGCCCGATGACCCGCACATCGTGCCGACAGTCCACTACTACGATCCCTTTGAATTCACGCACCAGGGGGCGACCTGGGTATCGCCCAGCCCGAAGATGGGGCGCATGTTCGGCTCTGCTGCAGACAAGGCGCAACTGGCTGCCGATGTGGAGAAGCTGCGCAGCTTTGCCCGGCGCACCGGCAAGACGCCATTCATCGGAGAATTCGGCGCGATCGACAAGATCGGGCGCAAGCAGCGCGTCCTGTACATGAGCACGGTCCGCAAGGCCTGGGCGGAGGCGGGCGCAGGGACATGCGCGTGGGCCTATACCAACACCTTCCCGCTCTACCACAGCGGCAGTGGCAAATGGATCCGCGGCATGCGCGCGGCGATGGGGCTGGCGGAATGACGCGGAGAACGCGGATGCGGCGCAAACTCGTGGCGGCCGGGATTGCGTTGGCGGGGCTCAGGGCGGTCGAGCTCGCGGCACCAGCGCTTCTTCTGTCGGTTCCGATGGCGGCGCACGCGGCAGAGCGGCCGCCTGCGTTGCAAGCGTTGGACGATGCGCTTCCGGGCAACCTGATCAACGATCCCACCGATCTTGCGTGGCCGGTGTTCGGCCCCGGCGCTGCCAGCAAGCCGGTGAAGACGCCCGAGGCGCCCGGCGGCGGTGCCCTGCAGGTGAAGACGGCGCGGCGTGGCGCCGAGATCTACGAAGTCGGAGCCAACGCGCCGATCAGCGCCGCGATCAAGGCCGGGCAGCGCATCACCGTGGCGTTCTATGCCCGCACGCTGAAGGCAGATACGCCCGACGGTCAGGGCGTGATCGGGGTGCGCGTGCAGCAGAACGTTGCGCCTTATGGCGGCTTTGCCGACACGCGGCTGACCATCGGGCCCGACTGGAAACTGCACGAAGTGAGCGCCGTGGCCGACCGTGATATTCCGGCGGGGCAGGCCGTCGTCGGCTTCCAGTTGGCCGGTGCCAGGCAGACCATTGAGATCGGCCAGACGATCGTGGTGGAAGGTGCCGCCAGCATTGCCGCGAACCCGTCGGCCGTGGCATCCGCAGCACTGCCGCAGCAACTGGCGGGCAAGGGCACGCTGGTCAGCGACGCTACCGCGTTCGACAAATGGGCCGTCTATGGGCCGGGTTTGACCAGCAGGACCGGTCCTGCCAGCGGCGTGCCCGGCGGTCGGGCGCTGCTGCTGGCCAACCCGCAGAAAAGCGCGCAGGCCCACGATGCGGGCGTGCTGGTGCCGATCAACGCGGCCATTGCCGAAGGCGACATCATGATCGTTGGCGTGCTGGCCCGCGCGACTGCCAGCGAAGCCACAGATGGCGTGGCACGCATCGGCCTGCGCGTGCAGCAGAATGTCGATCCCTATGATGGTTTTGCCGACAACACCCTGCCCATCGGCCCGACGTGGAAGCTGATCCAGCTGAAGACCCAGGCGCAGATCGATATTGCGCAGGGCCAGGGCGTGGTTGCGCTGCATCTTGGCGCCGCGCAGCAGAGCGTTGAAATCGCAGGTGTATACGTCCTCAACGGCGTTGCCCCCTGAAACGTCCAGATTACCGGAGATCGACGATGACCATGACCCGCCGCGAAAGTCTGACGCTGATGGGCGGGGCTGCGGCCACGCTCGCCATTGGCGCTGAGCAGGTGCAGGCGAAGACCAGGGCACCGGCGGCGCAATCCCTGAATGCCCTGGCGCAGGCCAAGGGCATGCGCTTTGGCTCTTCGGTGGCGGGCGGCACCGGTGGCGGCACATGGCGCAATCCGCGCAATGCCGCGCTTGTGGCGGCCCAGTGCGGTGTGATCGTGCCCGAGAACGAGCTGAAATGGCAAGCCATCCGGCCATCGGCCACTAGCTTCGATTTTTCGGCGTTCGATGGCACGGCCGATTTTGCCAGGCGCCACGGGCTGGCCTTGCGTGGACATACCTTGCTCTGGCACCGGCCGAAGTGGATGCCGGGCTGGATGGAGACGCATGATTTCGGCGCTCGTCCTGCCACGGCGGCAGCAGCCATGATGACAGCGCATGTCAAAACCGTCTGCGCGCGCTACAACGGGCGGATGTCGTCCTACGATGTCGTGAATGAAACGGTGCTGCCCGAAGGTGGGCAACTGGCGCAGACTAGGCTTTCGCAGGCCATGGGCGGGACCGAGGCGCTGGTCGACCTTGCCTTTCACACCGCCCGCCGTGCTGCGCCCGGGGTGCAACTGGTCTATAACGATTACATGAGCTGGGAGCCGGGCAACGAACTGCACCGCAAGGGCGTGCTCGCGCTGCTCGAAGGCTTCCGCAAGCGCGGCACGCCGGTGGATGCGCTGGGCGTGCAATCACACCTGATCGCGCCAGTGCCGGGGGCGTCTCAACAGCGGGAATGGCGCCAGTTCATCGATGAGGTCGTGGCGATGGGCTATGGCCTCGTCATCACGGAATTCGATGTCCGCGATCGCGAATTGCCGGCCGACATGGCGCTGCGCGATCGCGTGGTGGCAGAGACCGCCAAGGCCTATTGCGACATGATGTTCAGCTATCGCCAGCTGCGCGATGTGCTGGCGTGGGGACTGGTCGATCCGTTCTCGTGGTTGCAGGGGTTCGAGCCGCGCAGCGATGGGCTGGCGGCGCGAGGATGCCCCTACGATTCAAACTTCCGGGCAAAGCCGATGCGCGAGGCGATCGCTGCGGCCTTTGCTGCGGCCCCAGTGCGCGGATAAGCCTGAGAGGGTAAAGCGACGGTCTGTCTTGTACCACTGACGAGGGACCAGAAGGATCTTCTTGTTGGGATCGGCGGCGGGCCGGTCATAGACTGCTGCCGCCGTCTTCACGAGCGAATCCAGCAGGTTGACGCCCTGTACGCCAAGGGTGAAGTTGTCATTCACGCGCAGGAAAACCGAAGCGTCGAGCTGGCCATAGGGCCGCTGGAAGATCGGGTCGAACGGGGTGATCACGTCACGCAGCGTCAACAGGAACTGCGAACGCCAGCTGTAGGCGGCGCGGATCGTGATCGGTCCCTTTTCGTAGTAGGGCACGATGTTGAACGTGTGCCGCGAAAGGCCCTGCAGCGGGAAGGTATCGCCCGGGATCGTTGAAACCAGACCAGCAGCCACGTCCGGATCGGTGGGGTTGAGCGTCGACTGTGGTACGCCCTGTGAATCGACGAACGTGTAGTTGGCCTGCAACCCAAGGCCGCTCAGCATGCCGGGCAGGAACGTGTAGTTCTGCTGATAGGCAACCTCGAAGCCCTTGATCTTGCCCACATCCGGCGAGTTGATCGGCTGCGTGGAATTGACGAATGCCGTTGCCGATCCAACCGCAATCTGCGTGGACCGCTGGGCGTTGGTCAGGACATTCTTCAGCCGCTTGTAGAACAGCGCCACCGTGAACTGGCCGCCGTTGCCGAAATAATACTCGCCCGTGATATCGAAGTTGTCGGCCTCGATCGGTTTCAGGAACGGATTGCCCGCCACGATATTGCCGGTCAGGAACGGCGCGTTGTTGTTCACCGCCTGGTCGGCACGCACCGAAATCTGGTCGATCCGCTGGTAATTGCGGGTGAGGCCGAATTCAGGGGCGGTCACGCCCTTGAAGTAGGCTGCGCGGAATTGCAGCCCGTTGCCGGCTTCCAGCCTGACGTTGAAGCTGGGCAGCCAGTATTCGTAGCGCAGGTCGGCGACCGAGGGCACGAAGGCCGAGACCCCGCCGGTGTCCGACGCGACCAGCGCCTGCTGGACATCGGCCGGCAGGCGGCAGAACGGGCTGTTGTTCGGCTGGCCACCGGGCTGGACGACCGAACAGGCCGCAAGCTGCGTGGCAAACTGGTTTGCCGCCTGCGCGATGAACGATCCGCCAAAGGCCTTGCGGTCGGTCCGGGTGTAACGCAGGCCAATATTGCCCGAAATGCGCTTGTCCCCGCCCAGATCCTTGCCGAAGTTGGCTATGATGTAGGCGGCATTGTTCTGCTCTTCGGCCGAGTTTATCTCGCCCGGAAGATAGGACGTGCCGGGGATCACGCCATTGCGTTGCGGCAGCGGACGCCAGCCTTCGCCGTTGTTCCAGGTCTGGTTGATGGCCAGCGCATAGGCGCGATAGGCTTCGATGTCGGTGGCGGGGTTGCCCGCATAGAACAGGCGCCCGGCGCCTGCAGGGCTCGGCGTCTTGCCACCGAAGAAGTTGGGGAAGCTGAAGACTTCGTAGCCGGGAGCCTGCTGCGCCACGGCGCTGTCCAGCCAGCGTGGTCCGCCATTGCCCCATTGTTCCGAAAGCACGCCCCAGTTGTAGGCCGAGAAACGGGCGATCTGGTCACGCTTGGCATAGCGATAGCCAGCCTTGATCGAGTTGATGAAGGAATCATCGTCGAACGTGTAGAGCAGGTCGAGGCGGGCGGCATCGGATTGCCCTTCGCTCTGCTCCTCGTGGTCCATCGAAGACCGCCAGAAGCTGTTGTAAGGGTCGGTAAAGCTCTGGTGTGTGCCGGTGAAATAGGTCTGGCTGCCCACGCCATTGGGGCAATTGGGGCTGCAGTTCTGCACCGGCAGAAGCTCGATCACCGGCAGGTCGAAGCCATTGTTGGTGATCTTGGCATTCTGATAGGTGCTGGCCCAGATCGTGTTGTCGATGACGTTGACGGTCGAATCGACGTGCTGGTAATCGAACGTCGCGGTCAGGCGCTCGCTCGCCTTCCACTTCAGGTTGGCCGAGTAATCCTTGACGATGTTGTTTTCGACATGGCCGCGGCGGATGTTATTGCTTTGCAGGCCAAAGCCGGGAACGCGGCCGAATCCGGTGGCGAAATCGGCATCTGCGCGCCAGCCCGTGGCGCCGGTGATCACGCCGTTGGTGAAAACGCCGCTATTGTCGAAGGAGAATTGCGTGCCGGGGGCAGCAAAGGCGCCGCCGTTGCTGTCGACGTTGTCAGTGGCAACTTCGACGGTATATTCGCCCCAGTTCTGCTTGGCTTCCGTGCGCAGGAACTCGAAGGTCGCTTCGAGCGCGCCGTCATTGCTGCGCCACTGCAGCGCCGCCGATCCGCCAATGCGTTCGCGGTTGAAACTTTGCGAACCCGCCACTGCGCCGGCCGGGATCAGGCCATAGCTCGCCGCAGGTGCCGAGCCGACCGGCAGGATCTGTTGCCCGGCGGCGTTGAGCGGGATGGGGCGGAAGCGCGAGATGGCGATGCGATCGGCGCGGGTGAACAGCTGCGAATAATTGAAGCTGCCCAGGATGCCGATATCGCCGATCGGCGTCTCGAACCGGGTGGAGCCCACCACCGAAACCGTCGGCGCGCTCTTCTTCACGAAATCGCCGTAGTTGTTTTCGATCGATGCGGCGAAGAATGGCCCATTGCGATCGAACGGCTTGCGCGTGCGCAGGTCGACCGTGCCGGCGATGCCGCCTTCGATGCGGTCCGATGGCAGTGCCTTGTAGACGTCGACGCCGCCGAGGAGTTCGGCCGGAATATCGGCAAAGCCGAGCCCGCGCCCATTGTTAGCGGTAAAGGCGTCACGTCCATTGAACTCGGACCGGACATAAGTAAGCCCGCGCACGACCACGCCCGATCCTTCGGCGGCGAAGTGATCGGGATCGACCCCGGCGGCAAAGCGGTTGATCGATATGCCTGGAATGCGCTGGAGCGTCTCGGTGACCGACCGATCCGGCAGGGCGCCGATGTCGTCAGCCGAAATGGAATCGACGATCGTATTGGAATTGCGCTTTTTCTTCTGCGCAGATTCGAGGGCGGCGCGATAGCCGGTGACAATGATTGCCCCGGCCTGATCGGTCGCGCTGGGGGTTTCGACCTGCGCGGGCGCTTCGGCCGTATCAGTGGCGGCCTGTTGCGCCTGCGCCAGGACGGGCGCGGCAATTCCCAGTAAAGTCAGTGCAATAAGTGAAGATCCGGCCATTGCAGCCGCTTTGCGCTGCCAGCTCGTGCTGCACGACTTCGGCAGACGCGATTCTTCTGAAATGTGCATTTGCAGCCCTCTCCCTAAACCTGCGCATGATGTGTCGGCACCATTACCTGGAGTCCGAAACCATGATTGCGCTAACATTGAGTTTTGATTACGTCAACATGGGACCAAGCGCAATAGCCATGCTGCACATTGTGCTGCACTTTAAGGCAGGACTGATTAGCGCTATCTTGCGGCGGTCCGTTGTTTAAGGTTTGGACCATGAATGCCGAACCGGGCGGGAGGATGAACAGGCGATGGCAATCACAGGCAATCCATCTGCGACGCGCCAGCCAGAAGCGGATCGCGGACCGGTCTCGTCGGTCGTGATCGTCGGCGGCGGCACCGCGGGATGGATGACGGCGGCGGCGCTTTCGCACCGGCTGGCGGGCCTTCCGGTATCGATCACGCTGATCGAATCGGAAGAGATCGGCACGGTCGGGGTGGGCGAGGCAACGGTGCCGCACATCCGCTTTTTCAACGCACGGCTCGGCATCGACGAGGCCGATTTCATGCGCAAGACGAGCGCCACGTTCAAACTCGGCATCGAATTTCGCAACTGGGGCCGCAAGGGGGACAGTTATATCCACCCGTTCGGCGCGTTCGGCGAAGAGATCGATGGCGTGGCCTTCCACCACCACTGGGCGCGGTTTCACCGGGCTGGCGGGCGCGATCCGATCGAGGCGTTCTCGGTGCCGGTGCTGGCCGCGCGGCAGGACCGGTTCGCCCACCCGGCCGAGGACCCGGATGCTGTGCTATCGACCTATTCCTACGCCTATCAGTTCGATGCAGGCCGTTACGCAGCCTATCTGCGCGCCTATGCCGAAGCGCGCGGGGTCAGGCGGATCGAAGGCCGCATCATCGATGTGATGCAGGACGGGCATGGCGGGGCCATCGAAGGAGTGCGGCTGGACAACGGTGCGCAGATTGCAGGCGAACTGTTTGTCGATTGTTCGGGCTTTCGCGGGCTCCTGATCGAACAGGCGCTGGGCACAGGCTATACCGATTGGTCGCACTGGCTGCCGTGCAACCGCGCGGTGGCGGTGCCCTGCCAGCGCGCGGGCGAACTTTCACCCTATACCCGCGCTACCGCGCTGGATGCGGGGTGGGCCTGGCGGATCCCGCTGCAGCACCGCACCGGCAATGGCCACGTCTATTGCAGCAGCCATATTTCCGACGACGATGCAGCCGCCGCCTTGCTGGCCCAGCTTGACGGGCCGGCGCAGGCCGAGCCGCGCTTCCTGCGGTTCCTTACCGGCAAGCGCAACCGCCAGTGGAACCGCAACGTGGTGGCCATCGGGCTGTCGGCAGGGTTCCTCGAACCGCTGGAATCGACCAGCATTCACCTGATCCAGCTCGGCATCGGCCATCTGCTGGACCTGTGGCCCGCGCGCGATTTCGATCCGCTGCTGGCGCGTGAATACAACCGTCTGATGGACCTGGAATACGAACGGGTGCGCGATTTCCTGATCCTGCATTACCATGCCACGGAGCGCGATGACACGCCGTTCTGGAACTATGTGCGCACGATGGCCGTGCCGGATTCGCTGGCGCAGCGCATCGCCGCGTTCCGCGAACGCGGCATCGTGGTCAACTATCGCGATGGCATGTTCCTCGATGCCAGCTGGATCGCGGTTTACATGGGGCAGGGCGTGGTGCCGCAGGCGGGCGATCCGCGCGGGCAGGCGGTGGGCGATGCCAGCCTGTTCCTGCGGCTGGCCGAAATGCGCGACGAATATGCCCGTCTGGCCGCCACGCTGCCCCGCCAGGCCAGCTTTATCGAGCGGATCGGTGCCAATGCCCATTGAACGCGTCGCGATCATCGGCGGCGGGCTGTGCGGCTGGTTGGCGGCAAGCATGCTGGCGCGCAAGGTGCCGGATGTGCAGATCATCGTCCTGTCGGCGCAAGGCGAGGAGCGCGGGCTGGGCATTGCCAACGGCGGCGAAGTGCTGCTGCCGCAGGATATCGAAACGGTGGCGGCCACCGGATGGCGCGGCGGCGATCTGCTGAAGCATTGCAGCGCAAGTTTCGTGCTCGGCACCGCGATGAGCGGGTGGCGCGGTGACGGCATGCCCGCCTTCGTGCCGTTTGGCGAAATCGGCGCGCCGCTCGGCCCGGTGCCGTTCCACCAGCTGGTAGCGGTAGCACGCGCCCGTGGACATGCGGTCAACATCGCCAATTACGCGCTCGGCGCCTTGTGCGCGCAAAGCGGCCGGTTCGCGCCTCCGCGCGGCGATGATGCCTCGGTTCTCGCGACCCTGGCCTTCGGATTGACCGTGGATACCGGGCGGCTGCGGGATCTGCTGCGCGCCGATGCGCGCAGGCAGGGTGTGACGGAAGCCGGGATGTGGACAGGCGGCGCCGATCGTGAAGGCACGACGATCACCGCGCTCCACACCGCTGCGGGCGATGGGGTGGACACAGATCTGATCGTCGATGCATCGGGCGCGGATAGCCCGCTGGCTGGGGCGTTCGAGGGTTGGGCGCAATGGTTTCCGTTCGATCGGGCGATAACCGCACTGCGCCCCGCCCGCAGCGTGCCGCCGCTCTATACCGATCTGGCCGCGCTGGCCGATGGCTGGCAGGCGTTCGTGCCGCTGGCCGGTGGCGTTGCCGAAACGGTGGTGAGCGGCTCTGCCCAAGGGCCGGACGTGCAATCGTTCCGCACCGGGCGGCAAAGGCGCGCGTGGGAGGGCAATCTGGTGCGGATCGGCGCGGCGGCCGCGCAGCACGATCCTTGCGCCGGGCTGCAATTACATCTGGCGCTGGCAGATGCGGCGCGGCTGGTGGCGCTGTTCCCCGCCAACCGCGATTGCCGGGCCGAGGCGCTCGAATACGATCGGCAGTGGCGTGAAACCAGCGATTGCGCGTTCGATTACACGGCGCTCAGGCTTGCGCGAAATGGGGCGGCGGGGCCGGTGTGGGATGCCCTGCGCGCCACCGACCTGCCCGAGCGGACGCAGTATCGCCACGATCTTTACGCCGGGACCGGCCGCGTGGTCCTGCACGATGGCGAAGTGTTCGAAACGCCGGGCTGGGTGGCGCAGTTCGAGGCCACGGGAATCCTGCCGCAGCGTGCCGATGCGCTGGCCAATGCCTTGCCGACGCAAGCCATCACTGCCCATCTTGGCAAGGTGCGCGAAGCCATGCTGGCGGGCCTTGGCCGATTGCCGCCTCATGCCACGCTGCTGGCGGAGATGCACGCATGACCGCGCAGGTGGAGCGCGGCCCCTTGCGCCGCGTGGTGATTGCCGGCGGCGGCACGGCAGGGTGGATGGCGGCAGCGGCCCTGTCGCGCCTGTCGGGCAATGGCGTGACGCAGATCGTGCTGGTCGAATCCGAAGAGATCGGCACTGTCGGCGTGGGCGAGGCGACGATCCCGCCGATCAAGACCTTCAACGCCATGCTGGGCATCGACGAGGACGAATTCGTTGCCGCCACGCAAGGGACGTTCAAGCTGGGCATCGAATTTGCCGGCTGGGGGCGCGAGGGCGAGGCCTATCTGCACCCGTTCGGCGCCTATGGCGCTGACATAAGCGGGGTAAAGTTCCACCAGATCTGGCTGAAGCTGCGCGCGGCGGGCATTCCGCTACCGCTCGACGATTTCAACATGTCGGCCACGGCGGCGAGGATGGGCAAGTTCGACCGGCCCGGCGCTGATCCGCGCTCGGCCCTGTCGCAGCTCGATTATGCCTATCACTTCGATGCCGGGCTCTATGCCGGATTCCTGCGGACATACGCCGAGGCGCGCGGGGTGGTGCGGCACGAAGGGCGCATCGCCCACGTTCGGCTGGATGGCGAAAGCGGCCATATCGCGGCACTTCACCTTGATGATGACCGGGTGATCGAGGGCGATCTGTTCATCGATTGCACCGGTTTTCGCGCGCTCCTGATCGAAGGCGCACTGGGATCGGCCTACGAGGACTGGAGCCACTGGCTGCCCTGCGATCGCGCCGTGGCAGTGCCTTGCGCGCGCGGTGGGCCGGGGGCGGGGCCGCTGTTGCCCTATACCCGGTCGACCGCGCGATCCGCGGGTTGGCAATGGCGCATTCCCTTGCAACACCGCACCGGCAATGGGCTGGTCTATTCCAGCCGCCACATGTCCGAGGACGATGCGACCGCCACCTTGCTCGGCAATGTCGATGGCGAGATTACCGGCGATCCGCGCCCCTTGCGCTTTGTCACGGGCATGCGGGCGCGGCCGTGGGTTAAGAACTGCGTGGCGCTGGGCCTGGCCAGCGGGTTCATGGAACCGCTTGAATCCACCAGCATCCATCTGGTGCAGATCGGCATATCCAAACTGCTGGCCTTGCTGCCAGACCGCAGCTTTCCAGCCCATGAGCGCGACGAATACAACCGGTTGACCGCGATCCAGTGGGCGCAGATCCGCGATTTCGTGATCCTCCACTATCACGCCAATGCACGCGGCGATTCCACCTTCTGGCGCGAGTGCGCCACCATGCCGATTCCCGAAACGCTGGAGCGCAAGCTGGCACTGTTCCGCAGCACCGGGCGGCTGTTCCGTTATGACGATGAGTTGTTCACCGATGCCAACTGGACCGCGGTAATGCTTGGGCAGGGCGTGATGCCGCAGCAGCATGATCCGCTGGCCGATACGCTCGACCAGCCACAGGTGCGTGACATGGCCCTGCGCATGACCGATGCGTTCCGCCGCACCGCGCGCGCCATGCCCGCCCACGCCGATTTCATCGCCCAACATTGTGCCGGGAGACCGATTTGACCGATACCACCAGCCAGGGTGCCCCGATGGCCGAAGATCGCCGTATCCGCAGCATCGCCATCGTCGGCGGCGGAACCGCCGGGTGGATGACCGCCGCTGCGCTCGCCAAGGTTCTGGGGCCGAACTACGCGCAGATCACGCTTGTCGAATCCGACGAGATTGGCACGGTCGGCGTGGGTGAGGCGACGATCCCGCAGATCAACATCTTCAACCGCATGCTGGGCATCGACGAGAACGACTTTGTCCGCCGCACCAAGGGCAGCTTCAAGCTGGGCATCCAGTTCGTCGACTGGCGGCGCATCGGGCACAGCTATTTCCATCCCTTCGGCAAGTTCGGTCTGGATATGGAGGGCGTATCGTTTCACGCCTTCTGGCTGCGGCTGAACGCGCTGGGCCGGGCCGGGCCGATCGAGGACTATACTCTGATGGCCAAGGCGGCCGAGGCGGGCAAGTTCATGCGCCCGGTCAACGCGGGCAATTCGCCGCTGTCGTCGATCAGCTATGCCTTTCATTTCGATGCCGGGCTCTATGCCCTGTTCCTGCGCGATCATGCCGAAAAGCGCGGGGTCAGGCGCATCGAGGGGCGCGTGGTGCAAGTGCATCAGCGTGGCGAAGATGGCTTCGTCAGCGCGGTGGAGCTGGAGGACAAGACCCGGATCGAGGCGGATCTGTTCATCGATTGCACCGGATTTCGCGGGCTGCTGATCGAACAGACGCTGAAGGCGGGCTATACCGACTGGTCCAACTGGCTGCCTTGCAATCGCGCCGTGGCGGTTCCCTGCAGCGGCGGGGATGATCTTCCGCCCTTCACCCGCTCCACCGCGCGCCGTGCTGGATGGCAGTGGCGCATTCCGTTGCAGCACCGCATCGGCAATGGCCATGTCTATTGCAGCGACTATATCTCGGACGATGAAGCCGCCGCCACGTTGCTGGCCAACCTTGATGGGCAGCCGCTGGCCGATCCGCGCTTCATCCGTTTCACCACCGGGCACCGCAACAAGTACTGGGATCGCAACGTGGTGGCGATCGGTCTGTCGTCGGGCTTCATGGAGCCGCTGGAATCAACCAGCATCCACATGATCCAGAGCGGCATCGCCCATCTGCTGACCAACTTTCCTGATCGCACGTTCAGCCCCGTCGACGCCGAACGCTACAACCGCGTCATTCGCACCGAGAGCGAGGAAATCCGCGACTTTCTGGTCCTGCACTACAAGGCGACCGAGCGCGACGATTCGCCGTTCTGGAATCACTGCCGGACGATGGCCGTGCCCGACAGGCTGGCAGAAAAGATCCGCGTCTTCGAAAATTCGGGACGTACTTTCCGCGAGAACGAGGAATTGTTCAACGATACCAGCTGGTTTGCAGTCATGGCCGGGCAAGGCCTGCAACCGCGCAGCCATGATCCGGTCGCAAACGTGCTAGACCTCGAAGCCACGCAGAAGCGGCTGGACGATATCCGCAGCACCGTGGCCGCCTCGGCAGACTACATGCCCCGGCATCGGACCTATATTGCGCAACACTGTGCAGCGTGACGCGGTCGTGAAATCACCATCACCCGACAATAGATAGCGATAACATTTTTTGCGCAGGACCTGTGGGAGCCGCTTGAACTCGGAGTTCGGCTCGGCTAGGGCCGCGCAGCAATAAATCAGACAAGATGGCCGAACGGGCATGCGGCCGGATGAGGAACAAGCGTGACGACCACGATGCTTGCAGCGATATCCTCGATGACCGACGCCGGGCCAGGTACGGCGCGCTACCCCAGCCTTCGCGGCAAGCGGGTGATCGTGACCGGCGGGGCCAGCGGCATTGGCGAGGGGATCGTGGCAGGCTTTGCCCGGCAGGGCGCGCGGGTGGGCTTTGTCGATGTGGCGGCCGATGCGGCCAATGCGCTGGTGGCGCGTCTGGATGGCGATGCGGACGTGGATGTCACGCCGCTGCTGCGCGTGCAGGACGTGGCCGATTGCGATGGCCTCTCCCGCGCGATGGGCGCACTGGCCGAGGCGCTGGGCGGGTGCGACGTGCTGGTCAACAACGCCGCCAGCGACGACCGACACGAGATCGACGAGGTGACGCCGGCATACTGGGACGATCGCATCGCGGTGAACCTGCGCCATGCCTTCTTCGCCTCGAAGGCCGTGTGGCCGGTGATGAAGGCGCAGGACAGCGGCGTGATCCTGA
>JAPLPG010000121.1:0-7618 GCA_026400375.1 Novosphingobium sp.
GACTGAGATCGCCCAGCGCCACGCTTTGTACGCCATCTGCTTCGGCCCGACGCCCGATGGCCGTGGAAAAGCCGGCGGTGGCCGAACTGAGCTGGCCAACGGCGGTGCTGAACTGGCCGGTGACCTGCGCGCCCGCGCCGACCGCGACGCCGCCGGCCTGGTTTGCCGTTGCTTCATCGCCGATCGCGATGTTGCCGAAGGCCGATGCCTCGGCCTGGTTGCCGAGCGCCACGGTGCTTCGGCCGTTGGCAACACTGAGGTTGCCGAGGGCGATTGCGCCAAGACCCGTTGCGGTATTGTCCGCGCCGATCGCCACGGCGCCGGTTCCGGTGGCGACGTTGGGATCGCCGATCGCCACCGCACCGTCACCCGATGCGACGTTCTGGAAACCGATCGAGGTCGCCTTGCCGGCCTGCGCCACGGCGCCCGAGCCGATCGCGGTCGAACCCTCGGTCATCGCCTGCGCGCCGGCGCCAGCGGCAAAGCTGTCTGCGCCCAGGGCCTGCGCCGCTGCGCCCGTACCGCCTATGCCGACGTAGGGGTTGGCGCCTGCGGCGAGGCCCGAAATCGCGCTGTTGAGTTGCGCCACGTTGACGGCATCGTTGGCGCCTGTGCCGGTGGCGATATTGGTGATCCGCCGCTTGACGAATTCCGACCCGACCGAGACCACGTTGTCCTCAACCGCCTCGGACGCATGGCCGAGCGCGATCGAGTTGATACCATCGGCTATCGCCCCGCTGCCCAGCGCGGTGGAATTGATCGCGTTGCCCTGCGCCGAGAGGCCGATGGACAGCGACCTGTCGCCCGCCGCACTGCTGTTCGACCCGATCGAGACCGAGCCGATGCCGCCGGCGCCGGCGACATAGCCCAGCGCGGTGCTGTTCCTGCCTAGGGCAAGGCTTTCTGCCCCGATTGCGGTCGACAGGTCCCCGGATGCCGAAGAATCGGCGCCATAGGCGACGCTCGACCGGCCGCTGACCGACGCGCTCTGGCCGATGGCGATGGCATTGGTGGCGGTAGCGCGGCTGCCCGAGCCGATTGCCAGGGCGTCCTGCGCGGTGGCCTGGCTGGCAAGGCCCAGCGCAATGCCGCCATCTGCCGATGCGACAGGTGCGGCTCCGGCGCCGTTGACCCGCAGGAAGGTGGCATTGGCGGCAATTGCGCGGACCGCGTTCAACTGGCTCAGGTTGACCGCGTCGCCCGCTTGCGTGCCATTGGCGACGTTGACGATCTGGCGGGCACCGAACGTGGCGGCCCCGACCGAGACGGTGAAGGCCCGGTCTGCCACGGACTCCGATCCCAGGGCGACGGAACCGGTCGCGCCGGTCACGATGATCGAATTGTAGCCGAGCGCGGTGGCAGCCGCAGCGTTGTTCACGGTGTTGTTGCCCAGCGAGGTCGAGAAGTTGCTGTTGGTCCGCGCATCGTGGCCGATGACGACCGAAAGGGCCCCGGTCGATTGTGCCGAGCGCCCGATGACGATCGCGTCCGTTGCTGCTGCCGTGGCCGCCGGGGTGTTGTCGGCACTGCGTCCGCCGATGACGATATTGCCAAACCCGGAGCCTGATGCGCCGTCGCCGATGGTGATCGACTGACCAGTCCCGTTTTGCGCGTTGCGCCCGATTGCAATGGCGCCCCCGAGGGCACCGGTCAGATTGCTGGCATCTCCGGCGATGGTGCCGTTGCCCAGCGCGATGGCGCCGCCTCCACCGGCAAAGCTGTCAAACCCAAGGCTGACGGCTTTGACGCCGTTCGCAACGGCCCCGCCTCCGATTGCGACAGCGCCATCTCGCACGGCTTCGGTGCTGACGCCGATGGCCACGCCAAAGCTGCCGGTTGCCTTGCTGACCACGCCAAAAGCGAAGCTGTTGGTGCCCGATGCGGTGCTCAGTCGCCCGATGGCGACCGCGTCATCGCCGCTCGAGGTGGCAGTGTCGCCAATGGCAATGCCGCCGACGCGGCTTGCCGTGGTAGCATTGCCGAGAGTCACGCTGCCGACACCGGTCGCCGTGGTCGAGCGCCCTATGGCAATCGCATTATCGCCGAATACACGGGCGGTTATGCCGACCGCGACCGCGCCATAGCGCGTTGCCAGCGACGAAGTTCCGACCGCAACGCCAAGCGCGGTCGCCTCGGCCCGAGAGCCAACCGCCGTTGCAAAGGAGACGGTCGCCTTAGCGTTGCTGCCGACAGCGACGCTGTTGGTGCCGACCGAACTGGCCTGATAGCCTGCGGCAAGCGAGGCTGCGCCTGCGGCCGAGGAGGCGAAGCCGAACGCCGAGGCGAAAGCACCGGTGGCATCTGTGCTCGATCCGACCGCTGTGGAGCTTTCGCTCGTCGAATTCGCGAGCTGTCCAACGGCGACGGCGTTGGCGCCGGTTGCCGAGGCAGAGTGCCCGATTGCGATGGTATTGAACCCCTGGGCAAAGGCGCGGTCACCCAGCGCCAGGGCGCTGTTGCCGGCGGCGGATGCCTGCTGGCCGATCGCGGTGTTGCGCGACGTCAGGGGGACGCTGTTGGCGGTTCCGGTTGCGGCGCCTGCGCCAACCGCGATGTCCTGCGTGGCGGCGGCATAGGCCTCGTCACCCACCGCGACCGACTGGTTGCCCTTGGCGACCGCGCCCGGTCCGCAGACCGTGGCATCGATCCCGGTCACCGATCCCGCCGGTGCCTCGGTCGTCGAATCGCATTGGACTTGTTCTGCATGGGCCGCACTTGTCAGTGACAGGGCGAGCGCTGCAGGCGCGGCGGTGATAAGCAATCTGGTGGTCGTGCGCATCGGAATTCCCCTTGTGCTTGCCGCGTTGCTGCGGCTGCGTTGCAACACGCGACCCGTGGGGCTTCGCTCGGACGGCGGATCTGGCCCCTGCGCGATTTCGGCGGACCGATCATCGCGCTTGCCAAAGCACCGACGCCCCCGCATGAACGTGGACGAGCAGAGCTGCTGGCAAAGGGTAAGACGGGAAAAGTCGATCGAACCGGACACGCCCCCTTCGGAAAAAATCGCAGGAGCGGCCGATGCGCTGGTCGCCGAGCTTTATCAGGAGCTCCGGTCAATCGCGCGGCGCGAACATTACCGGGCCGGCGGGCCGCAAACCCTGCAGACCACCGCGCTGATCAGCGAAGCCTATGTCAAGTTGCGCAAGGCCGATGGGTGGGAAAGCCAATCGCACTTCCTGGCCTGCGCGGCGACCGCGATGCGCCATATCCTGATCGATGCCGCGCGCGCCCGGCTGGCGTCAAAGCGCAATGCGCCGACTCACAGCTTTACGCAGAGCCTCGATTCACTGGCCGCAGCCGTGCCCGACGACGAGCAGGTGCTGAAGCTGGGCGATGCGCTGGAAGGGTTGAAGCGCCTTGATGCCAATCTGGCACAAGTGGTGGACTGCCGCTTTTTTGCCGGGATGGACGAGCGCGAGACGGCCGATGTGCTGGGCGTGACCGATCGCACCGTGCGCCGCTGGTGGGTGCAGGCGCGGGCGTGGATCCATCAGGAAATGGCGGCCGCCTGACTGGCCTTGGCGATGCGTTTACGCAGTGCCGCCATCGCTTCGAGATAGGACGCACCGCTGGTGCCGGATGCGCGGAAGACGTTCTCGGCGCTGTCCGCCTCCTGCCGGGCCTCGGCAAGGCGCCCCTGCTTGAGCCGCAGGACAGCACGGGCGCGCGCAAAGACGGCGCCGGGCAGGCCGGGAGGCATTGCATCGAACAGGGGCTCAAGCTGCGTTGCCAGGGTCTGCGCCCCGGCGATGTCTCCGGTTTCGGCACGCGCTTCGACCAGCGACGTGCCGGTGATGATCGTCGGCAGCGCCTTGGGCGAGAGGTTTTCGGCAGCCATCGGGTAGGCTTCTTCCAGCGCCTTGCGCGCCTCGGCGAATTTGCCTTGCGACATCTGTGCCCGGCTCAACTGGACGAGATCGACCGCAAGGCCCGCGGATTCGCCCAGGGTCGCACGGCGCTGCGCAACCAGACCGGCGAGCAGGACCTCGGCCTGTGCAGGCTGGCCGAGACGGATCAGGCGCAGGGCCATCAGCTGGCGGATGTTCAGGTCTGCGCTGCTGTTCCTTTCGCCCGACCGCGCGACCAGACCCTGCGCGCGCGCGATGATCGGCGTCATCGCATTGAGCTGGTTGGTCTCGATCATGTAGACAAGGATGTTGTTGTAGACCGACAACATGTCCCGGTGGTTTTCCTTCCACACCACTTCGGCATCGGGCAGGGCGGAAACGAGCAGCGCGATCGCATCGCCGGGCTTGCCGGTCCGGCGCAGGTACTGGCCTTGCGCGATCTTCCATTCGACGATCTGCAAGCGGTAGCGGACCGGGTCTGTCTGGAACACGCGCTGTGCATCGGCCAGCAGCGCAGGCATTTCATCGACATTGCCGATGGCGCCTGCGGCGGCGGCCTTCTTCAGCTTGAGGTCGGCGGTGGCGCCTGCGCTGTCGCTGCCCACCCCGCGTTCCAGCGCGCGGCTGACCAGCGAATACGAGCCGAGATTGTCTTCGAGATTGACGTAGAGGTTGAACAGCGTGGCGACCAGCACGGCGGACTGCTCGCTCTTGTCGAGTGAACTGGCAAGGCGTGTGGCGGTCTGGTCGAGCATCTGCTTGACCGTCGCGGTCTCGCCCGCGCGGGTTGCGGCGGTATCGCGCAGCATCACGGTCAGCAGCCGGTTGATCGCCTCTGATCGTTTCGCCTCGGCCAGCGCTGCGTCGCGTTCGATCGCCGTCTGGCGCGCCTGCCACGCGATGCCGCCAGCGCCGACCAGCAGCGCGGCAAGCAGGGCAGCGGCGGCCGCAACGCCCCAGCGATAGCGGCGCACGAAGCGGCCCAGCATGTAGCGCGTCGATCCATCGCGGGCATGGACCGGCAGGAATTGCTGGTGGCGGGCAAGGTCTTCAGCCAGCGCGCTGACGCTGAGATAGCGTTCGGCCGGATTGCGGCGCATCGCCTTCATGATGATCGCATCGAGATCGCCGCCGATCCTGTCGGCAGAAACCGGCCCCTTGCTGCTGGCGGCAGCGCGGCTGGGCAGGGCGGCGTCTTCATAAAGGACGCGGCGGATCATCGCCGGGACCGAAGACTTCTCGCTGCGCCACGGACTTCTGCCGCTGACCAGTTCGTAGAGCACGACCCCGAGCGCGTAGACATCGGTCGCGACCGTCGCCTCCTCGCCATCGAGCTGTTCGGGAGCGGCATAGTCGGGGGTCAGCATCGCCTGCGTCGTTGCGGGCAGGGCGGCGCTGTCGTCGAGCAGCTTGCCGATGCCGAAATCCACGAGACGCGGCTTGCCCGCGGCATCAACCAGGATGTTCGATGGCTTGATGTCGCGGTGGACGACAAGCCGGGCATGGGCATAGGCCACGGCATCGCATGCTTCGCGAAACAGGCGCAGGATGGTGTCGAGATCCGCATCGTGCGCCCGGCACCAGCTGTCGATCGGTTCGCCATCGACATAGTCCATGACGATGTAGGGCCGACCGTCCGGCGCGACTCCGGCATCGATCAACCGCGCGATGCCGGGGTGATCAAGCCGGGCGAGCAATTGGCGTTCGCGGGCAAAGCTTTCGGCCCGCTCGGCCGCGTCGACTCTCAGCAGTTTGAGCGCGACGCGCTGGTCGAAATCCGCATCGGCGCGGTGCGCCAGATAGACTTCGCCAAGGCCGCCGCGGCCGATCAGCCGCTCAACCGCAAAACCGCCGACGTTCTGCCCGGCTGCCAGTGAGGTGAAGCTGGACGGAGCGGCATCGGCCCCCAGGGACGGCGGGGTCATGTCGAGTATGCCCGGTTCGCGCGACGTGGCGAGCAGGTTGCGGATCGTCGACATGACATGAGGCGCGGGCGCCAGCGCCGCGAGGCGGCGGCCTTGTGCATCGGCGGGCAGGTCGATCAGTTCATCGAACAGCCGCTGGATGGTTTGCCAATCGTCACGGTTGAGTGTTGCCATGCAACGGATCCCCTCCTTGCCAAGGTAACGCAAAGACGGGCGAGGTCAAATTTCGGGCGATGGGCGCTTTCGGCAGGATCGGATCGAAGCGCCGGCGGCAGTCACCGCCATCCTTTCCGGTCGGTCGCTTCAGCCGAGCGCCGCGATCATCCCTCGGCGGATGGCGCCCCCGGTGCCTGTGCGGGCAGGGGCGGCATGGTGCCGCCGGGGCGATAGGTGGCGATGACGGTGCCCTTGGCGGTGACGCTGTGGTCGATCATCTCGAGCCTGTCGACAGGCGTGCCTTCGCCGAACAGGCGCTTGCCGCTGCCGAGCAGGACCGGGTAGGTCATGGTGATCAGCCGGTCGATCAGCCCGGCGGCGAGCAGCGCGGGATAGAGCGTGCTCGACCCCTGGATGACGATGTCGGCCCCGCTTTCCTGCTTGAGCGCGGCAACATCGGCAATTGCGGCGATGCGGTGGCTGATCTGCCATGCCAGCGGTTGCGATCCGCGTGTGAGGACATATTTGTTGGCGCGATCGAAGGCCTCGCCCATCGGTTTTTCGTCACCCTGCGCGTGGGGCCAGTAGGCGGCGAAGATGTCGTAGGTCTTGCGGCCCAGCAGCAGGTCGTAAGTGCCCGAAAACAGCGCGCCCAGCGTGTCCTCGATGCCTTCGTCCCACAACTTGAACACCCAGCCGCCCTCGCTGAAGCCGCCGGAGGGATCCTCGTCCGGCCCGCCGGGGGACTGCATCACGCCATCGAGCGAGAGGAACGCGGCACCGGTGATCTTGCGGGGCATGGCCTGGGGTCCTTTGCGATGGCGTGGCGATCAGGCGGGGCGTGGACGGCAGGGAAGGGACGTGTCTCCACGCGATTCAGCCCCGCGCTTGCGACCCGGGCTTTATGGCGCCGTTCCCGCACGGGATGCAAGCGGGCGCACGGTTCCGGGGCGGCGCAGGGCGGGGCGGGACGTCAACTGGCGCCCGGATCGTTGTGCAGCCATGCGGCGTGGCGGGGCGCGCGCCTGGTTTCGTTCCATTCCTCGAGCATCACCGGGGCCAGCGCCTTCAGTTCGGCGTACTGTTCGGGCGTGCCGATGTTGCAGGCGAGTTCGAGCCGGTGGCCATTGGGATCGAAGAAGTAGATCGATTTGAACACGCCGTGCCAGGTCGGCCCGAGCACGTCGATGCCACAGGCTTCGATATGGGCCTTGGCTGCCAGCAGCGCCGCCTCGTCGGCCACTTCGAAGGCGAGATGCTGCACCCAGGTGGGGGTGTTGGGATCGTGGCCCATGGCCGGCTGTTCGGGCAGTTCGAAGAAGGCCACGACATTGCCGCCGCCGCAAGGCGAGGACGTTCCCGTTACCGGCATCGAGGAAGACGTGCATGTAGGGATCCCAGGCCCCGGTGGAGGGCACGTGATCTTCGGCAAAGGCGGTGGTGAAGGTCATGCCGAGCACGCGTTCGTACCACTCGACAGTCGCCTTGGCGTCCTTGCAGCGGTAGGCGACGTGGTGGATGCGGGCGATCTGCGGCGGGGTGGTTTCGCGCGGGGTGGAGGTCATTGTGCCGGCTCCTCGATCTGCAGCACGCCGCGCCGCAACTGGTCACGCTCGATGCTCTTGAACAGGGCGGTGAAGTTGCCTTCGCCAAAGCCTTCGTCGCGCTTGCGCTGGATGAATTCGAAGA
>JAPLPG010000121.1:7679-12291 GCA_026400375.1 Novosphingobium sp.
CCGGGCCGATCACGGTTTCCGAGAAGATCTGCAGCAGCAGGCGCGAATCGCCGTTCTGCGTGGAGCCATCGAGCAGGATGCCGCGGCTTTGCAATTCGCCCACCGGCTCGCCGTGGCCGGGCAGGCGCTCTTCCAGCATCTCGTAATAGGTGGCAGGCGGCGCGGTCATGAACGGGGTGCCCATGGCCTTCAGCGCGTCCCACGTGGCGAGAAGGTCGTCGGTGATGAAGGCGATGTGCTGGATGCCTTCGCCGTTGAAGGCGCGCAGGAATTCCTCGATCTGGCCGCCGCTGTGCTTTTCCTCGTTGAGGGGGATGCGGATCAGGCCGTCGGGCGCGGTCATCGCCTTGCTCGTGAGGCCGGTATACTCGCCGCTGATATCGAAATAGCGAATCTCGCGGAAGCCCGCGATGCGTTCATAGAACGCCGCCCAGTGCGCCATGCGCCCGCCATAGACATTGTGCGTGAGGTGATCGATCAGCTTCAGCCCGGCGCCCACCGGATGGCGATCGACGCCCGGTTCAAACACGAAATCGATGTCGTAGATCGACAGCTCATCGCCGTAGCGGTCGATCAGATAGATGATCGAGCCGCCGATGCCGCGAATGGCGGGCAGGCGCAGTTCCATCGGGCCGGTGGCAACTTCGACCGGTTCTGCCCCGCGATCGAGCGCGGTGGCATAGGCATGGGCGGCATCGCGCACGCGCCAGGCCATGCCGCAGGCCGACGGGCCGTGTTCGGCGGCGAACCAGCTGGCCGGGCTTTTGGGCTGATAGTTGGCGATCAGGTTGATGCCGCCCTGCCGCCACAGATCGACGTCCTTCGACCGATGCCGCGCCACCCTGGCAAAGCCCATCGCGGCAAACACCGGTTCGAGCAGCCCGCGTTGCGGCGCGGAGAATTCGACGAATTCGAAGCCATCGAGGCCAAGGGGATTTTCGAACAGGTCGGGCAT
This sequence comes from Novosphingobium sp., assembly GCA_026400375.1. Taxonomy (GTDB): domain Bacteria; phylum Pseudomonadota; class Alphaproteobacteria; order Sphingomonadales; family Sphingomonadaceae; genus Novosphingobium. The sequence continues at coordinate 8,635 of JAPLPG010000121.1, forward strand.
GGCGGGTCTCCGGGTGAGTGCCGACAAGCATAGTGCTTCTCATGCCCAATGTCCGTGCAATCGGCGGCTGGATTGCGGCGATGATGCACGATCCGTGCCGCAAGACGTTGAAACTCGCATCAGATGTGCATAGTCTGCGCCAATGCTCGACCGTTATGACATCCGCATTCTGGAAACGCTGCAGGAGCGGGGCGATATCGGCCCGGTCGAGATGAGCGAGGTCGTGGCCCTGTCAGCGTCGCAATGTTCGCGGCGCATCGCGCAGTTGCGGCGCGGCGGGCTGATCGGGGCGGTGCGCGCGGTGGTCGACGCCGGCAAGGTCGGCATCGGCATCAGCGCCTATATCCTGATCACGATGAAGAGCCACGCACCCGATGCCGCCGCGGCCTTTCGCCAGCGGGTGAAGGATCTCGACGAAGTGCTGGAATGCCAGATGCTGACGGGCACTGCCGACATGATCCTGAAGGTGGCGACGCGCGATCTCCAGACCTTCAACTATCTGCTGACACAGCAGATTCTGGGCGCGCCCGAAGTGGCCAACGCGCAATCGAGCATCATTCTGGAAAACATCAAGAGCACCACCGCCCTGCCGCTGCGCTTTGCCGACCAGACGGGCAGACAGGGGTAGCGGCGGGCGCGGTTGGGGCGGCTGGCGCTTACTCGTCCCTCAACTCCGGCTTGCGCTTTTCGAGGAAGGCGCTGACCGCTTCGTGGTGATCGTGGGTGTGGTGGGCCAGCGCCTGGTAGGCGGCCGAGAGTTCCAGCAGGGGGGCCAGCTTCATGTCCTGCCCTTCGCGCAGCAGGCGCTTGGCCATGCGGGTGGCGTGGCCGGGGTTGGCGGCGATGGCATGGGCGACTTCCAGCGCGCGCGGCAGGAGGCGATCGGGGGCGACGACTTCGCTGACGAGGCCGTATCCCAGCGCCTTGGCGGCATCGATGGTATCGCCGGTCAGCGTCATCAGGCTGGCGCGGGCCATGCCGATCACGCGCGGCAGCAGCCATGCCCCGCCATCGCCGGGCACGATGCCAAGCTTGACGAAGCTTTCGGCAAAGAGCGCGGTGTCTGCCGCGATGCGGATGTCGGCCATGCAGGCAAGATCGAGCCCGGCGCCGATGGCCGGGCCATTGACCGCGGCCACGACCGGCACTTCCAGTTCATAGAGCGCCGCCGGGATCAGCTGGATGCCGGTCCGATACTGGTTGCGGATCGCAAACGCCGAACCGCCGAACATGCCGGTCTTCTCGGCCATGTGCTTGACATTGCCGCCCGCGCAGAAGGCCTTGCCCGCGCCGGTCAGCACCACCGCACGAACGCCGGGATCGCGAGTCATCTGCGCGCAGAACGCGGCAATTTCCTCGCTGTGCGCGGTTTCCGAAATGGCATTGCGCGTGTCGGGGCGATTCAGCGTGGCGATGATGACCGGGCCATCGCGCTCGACCAGCAGGAAGGGGGCGGCTTCGTCAAGGGTGTTGGCGGACATGGCCTGAAGGGTCCTCTTGGCAAGGGCTTAATTGATCGCTTAAGACGTAGCGCGTTCGGCGTTGACCGGCAACGCTGGAGAGGAGGCCCCGTGTTCGATACCCTGACGCTTGCCCATCTGCCGCCAGAGGACGAGGCGCTGCGCCAGGATGTGCGCGCCTTCATCACGCGCGAAATTGCGGCCATGCCGATCGATCGCCGCGCGCGTTCGTGGCAGGGTTTCAGCGCCGCGTTCAGCCGCGCGCTGGGCGAGGCGGGCTTTCTCGGCCTTACCTTGCCCCAGGCATACGGCGGGCGCGGGTTGGGGCCGTTTGCGCGCTTCGTGGTGGTGGAGGAGCTGCTCTGCGCCGGTGCGCCGGTGGCCGCGCACTGGATCGCCGACCGGCAGAGCGCGCCGCTCCTGCTCAATTTCGGCACCGAGGCGCAGCGCCACAAGCACATTCCGGCGATCTGCCGGGGCGAACAGGTGTTCTGCATCGGCATGAGCGAACCGGGCGCGGGGTCGGACCTGGCCGGGGTGCGCACGCGGGCCGAACGGACCGGGCAGGGCTGGGTGGTCAACGGCCAGAAGATCTGGACCACCAATGCCATGCATGCGGACTACATGATTGCGCTGGTCCGCACCTCGGGCACTGCGGCGGACCGGCAGGCGGGCCTTTCGCAACTGATCGTCGATCTCAAGGCCCCCGGCGTGACCGTCAGGCCGATCGTCGACCTGACCGGGGACGCGCACTTTGCCGAAGTGTTCTTCGAGAACGTGACCCTGGGCGAAGATGCGCTGGTCGGGCAGGAAGGGGAGGGCTGGCAGCAGGTCGTGGCCGAACTGGCGTTCGAGCGATCCGGGCCGGAGCGGATCTATTCGAGCGTGGTGCTGCTGGATGCGTGGATCGGGCACCTGCAGGCGGTGGGGCGCACCGACGCCGCGGCGCTGGTCGGGCGGCTGACCGCCGAACTTGCCACGCTGCGGGCGATGTCGATTGCCTGCACCGCGCGGCTGGTCGCCGGGGAAAGCCCGGTGGTGGAGGCCAGCATCGTCAAGGATCGCGGCACCGGCTTCGAACAGGAACTGCCGGTGGTCATCGCCGACGATCTGGCCGCGCATCCGGACGAGCCGGTGAGCGAGGCGCTATACCGCACCTTGATGTATGTGACGCACATCGCGCCGAGCTTCAGCCTGCGCGGCGGCACGCGCGAGATCCTGCGCGGGATCATTGCGCGGGGGATGGGCCTGAGATGAGCGGGGGCCTGAGATGAACGGGGAGATGGACATGAACGAACTGCTCGAACCCTTCGTCCGCATGCTTGATGTGGCGGCGCCCCCGGCGGTGGTGCGCGCGATCGAACAGGGCGGACCGATCACGGCATTGTGGCAGGATATCACCGATTCGGGTTTTCTCGATGCGCTGGTCGCCGAGGAGCACGGCGGGGCGGGGCTAGGCCTTGGCCAGATCGAGCCGCTGGTCGAAGCGCTGGGCGCCCGCGCGGTGCCGCTGCCGGTGGCCGAGACGATGGTGGCGCGGGCGCTGCTTGCGTCTGCCGGGGTTGCCGCGCCGCAGGGGCCGATCGTGCTGGTGACGTCGCTGGCGCAGCCGGTGCCATGCGGGCTCGTGGCACAAGGCGCGCTGGTCGATTGCGGCAATGCGCTGGTGCTGTGCGCCATGGCAGAGCTTTCTCCCGCGCCAACGGGGGTTGCCCATGCCCTGTCCGCGCACGTTTCCGCAAAGCCCGAAGGCACGAACCTGCCCCGGCCTGCAGCGGGCCTGCGGGCGATTGCCGCCGTGCTGCGCGCCGCGCTGATCGCCGGGGCCGCCGCGCGTCTGTGCGACATGACCACGGCCTATGCATCGGAACGCGTGCAGTTCGGCAAGCCGATCGGGCGGCAGCAGGCGCTGCAGCAGATGCTGGCCCTGATGGCCGAGGACATGATCGCCTGCCGGATCGCGGCACAGCTTGGCGCGGCCGGGGGACTGGACGTTTCGCTTGCCGCAGCGGCCAGTGCAAAGATCACCGCATCGCAGGCCGCGCCGCGCATCGCCGCCACCGCCCACGCGGTGCATGGCGCCATCGGCATCAGCGAGGAGTACGATCTGCAATTGCTGACCCGGCGCCTGCACGAATGGCGCATGGCTGACGGGTCAGAGGGGTACTGGTCGCAGATCCTGGGAGCGCAGCGGCTG
>JAPLPG010000065.1 GCA_026400375.1 Novosphingobium sp.
GACGTCCAGATCTTCTGCCCGTTGACGCGGTAATGATCGCCCTCAACCACCGCGCGCGTGCGCAGCGAGGCAAGGTCTGATCCGGAACCCGGCTCGGAAAAGCCCTGGCACCACAGCGCGCGGCCTTCGGCGATGGGCGGGAGGTATCGAGCCTGCTGTTCGGGCGTGCCATACTTGATCAGCGTCGGGCCGATCCAGTTGACGTTCATGTATTGGCCGCCGCGCGGCTCACCGGCGATCCACATTTCCTCGGCCAGGATCGTCTGGTGCCACGGGTCCAGCCCCTGCCCGCCGATGTCCTTCGGCCAGTGCGGGGTCAGCAGGCTTTCGCGCGCCAATTGCCCGCAGAACGTCTCTGCATAGCGGGTGAGCGCCGGGGATGCCGGGCCGTGCTGTGAAAAGCGCTCCCAGTCTTCGGGCAGGGTTGTGCCGAGAAAGTCCTTCAGCCGCTGGCGAAAGGCCTGCTCTTCGAGTGTCCAGTTGAAGTCCATGACGCCGACCATTGCCGTCACCGCAAACGACCTGCAAGCCATGCGCCAAGACATTGCCGGGGCGATGACCCAACCTGACCCTGCGGACAGGGTCCATCGCGGTCGGGATATGTCCGGCCCCCGCTTGCGCAATCGCCGTCAAACGGGCCTAGGATGGCTGCATGTCAGAGCAACCCGAAGCCCTCGCCACGCTGCGTGGCACCTTGCGCGCATGGCTCGCGGCGCACCGCCCCGCAGACTGGCGCGATGCCGCCACGCATGAGCAATTCGTCGCCTCGCAACGCAGCTGGTTCGCGCAGCTGGTCGGGGCCGGATACGCCATTCCGCACTGGCCGGCGCAATGGCCGGGCGGCGGGCGCAGCCTTGCCGAACAGAAAGTGATCTACGAAGAACTGGCCCGCGCCGATGCCCCGCGCCTGCTGCTGTCGTTCGTCTCCACCTACCACGCCTTCGCCACGCTGCACGAATGCGCGAACGACGATCAGAAGGCACGCTACCTTCCCGGCATTCTGGAAGGCGAAACCTGGTGCCAGGGGTTTTCGGAACCCGGCGCGGGGTCCGATCTTGCCGCCGTGCGCTGCCGGGCCGAACGCAAGGGCGACGTCTATGTCATCAACGGCCAGAAGGTATGGTCGACGATGGCGCAATATGCCGACCGCTGCCTGCTGCTGGCCCGCACCTCCACCGAGGGCGCCAAGCAAGCCGGGCTGACCTATTTCCTGATGGACATGAAGGCACCGGGCGTCACCGTCCGCCCGATCCACCAGATCCAGGGCGACGAGGAATTTGCCGAGATCTTCCTCGACAACGTGGAGATCCCTGTGTCCGAGCGCGTGGGCGAGGAAGGCCAGGGCTGGGCCGTGGCGCAGGCCACGCTCTCGTCCGAACGCGGCCTTACCCTGATGGAACTGGGCTATCGCATGCGCGGCGCGCTTTCGCGGATCGCCGCACTGATCCGCGACAGCGGCCGGGCCGACGATGCCGGCGTGCTGCGCGATTTCGGGGCGCTGACCGGGCAGGTCGATGCGGTCTGCGCGCTGGCCGACCAGTTCCTGGAAAACCGCATGAAAGGCGTGGAGCGCGTGGGCGATGCCTCGATCGTCAAGAACGCCTATTCGCGCAGCCTGCGGGCATGGTCGGCGCTGGGTGTTCGGCTGGGCGGGATCGAGGCGCAGACCATCGCGCCGATCACGTATGGCGATCTCAACAGCGGCAACTGGATGGCCGATTTCATGAACAGCTATGCCTGGACGATTGCCGGCGGGAGCGAGGAAGTGCAGCGCAACATCATCGCCGAACGCATGCTGGGCATGCCGCGCGAACCCAAGAACTGGGTGGTGGCATGATCAGCCGCGAAGAGCTGCGCGACAGCGCGCGCAAGGGGCTGGGCAGCGACGGGCTGATGCCCGATGCCACGCAAAGCTGGGACCGGCTGGTCGAAATGGGCTGGTTCGTGATGGCCCTGCCCGAGGAAGATGGCGGCCTTGGCCTTGGCGCAGAAGCGCTGGCATCGGTCCACGTAGAGCTGGGCCGCGCCCTGATGCCCGGCGCTGCAATCGCGCAGATGGCCGCGATCGAGGTGCTGGCCGCCGCGCCCGATTTTGCCGGCCGCGCGGATTTGCTGGCCAGTGCCGCAGGGGGAGAGCGCATTGCGTTTTCGCTGGAGGCGCAAGGGGCCGGTTCGCTGGCCTGGGTGCCCGATGCCGATCTGGCGGGGCAGATGCTGGTTGTCTCGGCGGACCGGATCGCGCTTGCCCCCATTGTCAGCGCCACGCACCGCGCCACCTGGGACATGAGCCGTCGCCTGTTCGATGTGGCGGTGGGCGATGAAACCGTGATCGCCACCGGTGCCGATGCCGCCCGCCTGCACGAACGCGCGCAAGCCACGGTGCTGCTGGCGCTTGCCGCAGACAGCGTGGGCGCTGCCGAAGCCGCGCTCGAGATGAGCGTCGAATACCTCAAGACGCGCCGCCAGTTCGACCGTCCGCTCGCGCTGTTCCAGGCGCTGAAACACCGTGTGGCCGACATGCGCATCGCCGTCAGCGCGGCCGAGGCGCTGCTGTGGAGCCGTACCGGCGATGGCGTCTCGCTGGCCGATCTGGGTTCGCTCAAGGCCTATGCCTGCGCTGCATTCCTGCACGTGGCCGAAGAGACGGTGCAGCTTCATGGCGGCATCGGCCTTACGGTGGAGCACCCGTGCCACCTGTTCCTCAAGCGGGCGTTCCTGAACGCAGCGCTGTGCGGCGACGCCGATCACTGGAATGCGCAGGCGGGCCGCAAGTCGCTGTTGGCAACGACCTGAAGTTCACCTCAGGTCGGCAGGCTATCCCCGATTCCCTGGGCGGCGTGGAGCATCGCGCGGCCTAGCACCTCTGCGCCCACGCGGTCGATCACGCTCGTGATGCCAAGTGTGATGAGCGCGTGAGAAACGCCGCCATTGCGCCCCATGACCGGGGCAGCAACGACCGTGACGCCACTGATATAGTTGCTCTGGTCCACTCCGAATCCCTGAGCGCGGGTCTGCTCCACCTGCTCCATCCATTCCTCGAACGCGGGGGGATTGTCCCACCGCAAGGTGGCGAACTTCTTCTTCAGGCTTTCAGCCGTGTGCCCGCCGAACGCGGCAATGCAGCGGCCGGTGGCGCTGATCAGTGCGGGAAAGCGGCTGCCGACTTCGGCGCTTAGCTGGAAATTGCCACCGCCCACCGCTGCGGCGACGAGAATGATGTGTTCCATGCCGACCACCTGCACGCCCAGCATGGTCATGCCATGTTCGCGCGCCAGCCGGTCGAGCGAGGGTTGCGCCAGCGCGGCAAAGCCGTTGCGCCGCAACCAGCCGCGCGCCAGCGAGAGCACGCCCGCCTCGAGCGTGTAGCGCTTCGTGTTCTCGTCAAAGGCGACCAACTCCTCCTCGACCAGCGCACGCAGGACATAAAGGCAGGTAGAAGGCACCAGCGCGAGTTCGCGCGCGATGGCATTCACACCCATCGGCTGGGCGCTTTTGCCCAGCAGCCGCAGGACGGCGGCGGCGCGGGAAATGGCAGGGGCCTTGGACATCGCAGCATCAATCCTTATTGTTCAATATACAGAATAACATTCTATATTTACAACGTCAATGCAATCGGACATCAAGCTGCGCATGAGACTCACCGATTTCACCAGCTATGCCGATGCCCAGGCGCACGCCTCGGGCGATGCCTTGTGGGACCTGTTCGACGGAGACCGAGAACAGCTCAACATTGCGCACGAGTGCATCACCCGCCATGCTGATGGATCGGGCCGCGCCGCGGTGCGCATCGCCCATTCCGATGGTCGGGACGAAATCCTCAGCTTCGACGAGATTGCCGCCGGCGCCGCGCAGTTCGCGCACTGGCTGGTGGCGCAGGGTATCGCGCCCGGCGAACGCATCGCCTTCATGCTCGAACCTTCGCTGCCGTTCTACGTCTGCCTGTTCGGCGCGATGCAGACCGGGGCGATCTCGGTGCCGCTGTTCACCTTGTTCGGCCCCGATGCGCTGCGCCTGCGGGTCGATGACTGCAAGCCTGCCATACTGATCACCAACGCCGAAAAGGCCGAGCTTGCCCGTTCGATGAGCCGGTTCGATCCGAAGACGAAGGCCAGCGATCCGGCGGTGTTCCAGTACACCAGCGGCACCACGCGCGAACTGCCCGAAGCCGTGCGCCATACCCATCGCGCGCTTGTCACGCTGATGTTTGCCGCGCTTTATGGCACAGGTATCCGTCCGGGTGACGAATTCTTCTGCCCGTCATCGCCCGCGTGGGGCCATGGCCTGTGGCACGGTACGCTGGCCCCGCTCGGGCTTGGCGTGACCACCGGGACTTTTGCCGGACGTTTCGATCCGGTGCGCCTGATGCACGCGCTCGACACTTTCGGCATCACCAACATTTCGGCCGCCGCCACCCACTACCGGATGATGAAGAACAGCAGCAAGGGCGGCGATTTCAGCTTCCATTTCAACAAGCTGTCCTACACCGGAGAGCCTATCGACCCGGCCACGCTGGACTGGATCGACGCGCACTTCAAGGTGCCCGCCTGTTCGATGTATGGCACGACCGAGATCGGCGTCGTTCTGGTCAACTATCCGGGCGCGCAGGACTTCACGGTCAAGCCGGGATCGCTTGGCAAGGCCATTCCCGGCCAGAAGCTGCAGGTCCAGCGTCCCGACGGCAGCGAATGCCCGGCAGGCGAGATCGGCGAACTGATGTTGTGGCGCAGTGGTGGCTGGATGAGCACCAAGGATCGCGCCAAGACCGACGAGGACGGCTACTTCTACCACTGCGGCCGCGCCGACGACGTGATCATCTCGGCCGGGTGGACGATGTCCGCTGTCGAGATCGAGAACACCCTGCTCAAGCACGAAGCCGTGCTGGAATGCGCGGTCATTGGCGTGCCCGATGACAAGCGCGGCCAGGTGGTCAAGGCTTTCGTCATCGCCAACCGCGAAGGCAGCGATGCGCTGGTGCGCGAATTGCAGGACTTCACCCGCGAACGCCTCGCCCAGCACGAATTCCCGCGCATCGTGGAATTCGTGGCCGAACTGCCCAAGACACCGGCGGGCAAGGTGCACCGCAAGGTGCTGCGTGACCGCGAAGTCGCCAAGGCTCTGGCCGCCGCCGACTGAAACCCAAGAACGATCAACAGATACCTGACAGGAGACGACCGAGATGGCTTCAGCAGCCGAAATCAAAGAGGCCAAGTTCCCCAAGATCACCGAGCAAGGTCTGGCCGACCTGCGCACCCGCATCGGCGTAAAGATCGAGAACACGGTCGAGCCGTGGAACTACGAAGCCACCCGCGATGCAATCCGCCACTACGCCCATGGCATCGGTGACGACAACCCACTGTGGTGCGATCCCGAATACGCCAAGACCACCAAGTATGGCGACGTCGTTGCCCTGCCCAGCTTCCTGTTCACCACCAGCCGCCTGATCTCGGGCTACTGCGGTGGCCTTTCAGGCGTCCACGCGATGTGGGCCGGGGCTGACTGGACCTGGCACAAGCCGGTGATGCGCAACGACACGATCCGCACCGAGGCCTACCTCAAGGATCTGGTTGAGCACCAGACCCGCTTTGCCGGCCGTTCGTTCCAGCAGATCTACCACGTCGACTTCTACAACCAGCACGGCGATCTCGTCTGCGAAGCCGACAGCTGGGTCTTCCGCACCGACCGTGACGAAGCCCGCGAAAATGGCACCAAGTACACCGAAGCGCGCGGCCGCGTGGAGCCGTTCACCGACGAACAGTTGGCCGAATGGGGCAAGCTTTACGCCAACGAGGAAATCCGTGGCGCCACCCCGCGTTACTGGGAAGACGTCAACGTGGGCGATGAACTGCCGCGCATGATGAAGGGCCCGATGACCGTGACCGGCTTCATCTGCTACGCCCAAGGGTGGGGCGGGCTTTACATCCGCGCCAACAAGCTGGCGTGGAAGTTGCAGCAGGCACACCCCGGCCTTGGCATCAAGAACCGCTTCAACGTGCCCGATTGCCCCGAGCGCGTGCACTGGGATGAAGCCTTCGCTCTCGAAGTCGGCGCGCCGGGCGCGTACGATTACGGTCCGGAGCGCAACTCCTGGCTGACGCACCACATCACCAACTGGATCGGCGACGACGGCTTCCTGCACAAGTCGAAGTGCCAGATCCGCCGGCACAATCCGGATGGCGACGTGATCTTCATCGACGGCAGCGTGATCCGCAAGTTCGAAGAAAACGGCAAGAAGTACGTCGAAATCCAGCAGCAGGCGACCACGCACCGCGGCGAAGTTTCGGCATTCGGCACGTCCGTGGCGGAACTGCCCGGCAAGGGCTAAGACCGCACTGAAGCACAAGCTTTGGGAGGGGGAAGCGCACCGGCAGCACAGGACATCGTTCCCGTGCTGCCGGGCGTTTTCGTTTTGGCAGTGCGTGCAAGTCATCCTGGCAGCGTCAGGGCGATTTTGGCAAGACATGCACCCCATCCCGCGTGACACTGATGGCCCATGGCGATTATCCCATCCACGACAGGTTGGGAGATCAGTGAAGTGGACTTTCTTTTTACCGAAGACCAGCAGAACATTCGCGACGCGATCCTCAAGCTTTGCTCGCAGTATCCTGATGACTACTGGCTCGAGCAGGATCAGAAAGCCGAATTCCCCGAGGATTTCTACCGCTCGCTGGCCGATGCGGGCTGGCTCGGCATTGCCATGCCCGAACGCTTTGGCGGATCTGGTCTGGGCATCACCGAAGCATCGATCATGATGCAGGCCATTGCCGAGAGCGGCGCCGGGATGAGCGGCGCATCATCGGTCCACATCAACATCTTCGGGCTTGAGCCCCTGATCCTGTTTGGCTCCGAAGAGCAGCAGCAGCGCGCGATACCGAACATCGTCGCGGGCGCCGACAAGGCGTGCTTTGCCGTGACCGAACCCAACGTCGGCCTCAACACCACGCAGCTCAAGGTGCGGGCTGAACGCAAGGACGGCGGATATCTCGTCAATGGCGAGAAGATCTGGATCTCCACCGCGCAAGTCGCCAACAAGATGCTGCTGCTGGCGCGCACCACCCCGCTCGACCAGATCAAGCGCAAGACCGATGGCCTTTCGCTGTTCTACACCGACTTCGACCGTTCGAAGATCGAGACGCGGCTGATCCACAAGATGGGTCGCCATGCGGTCGATTCGAACATGTTGTTCATCGAGGACCTGTGGGTGCCCGAGGCCGACCTGATCGGTGAGGAGGGACAGGGCTTCAAATATATCCTCGAAGGGCTGAACCCCGAGCGCGTGCTGCTGGCAGCCGAAGCGATCGGCCTGGGCCGCGCGGCGATCAAGGTCGATGACCGCATTTCGATTTCCACCGTTTATCGCACGGTGCGGCTGTTCGAGGAGTCCGGCATCATCGAGCGGCACGATTTCCGCGACGGCCGCGCGCGTTACGAGACCTCGACCGAAGGCAAGTACCTTGCCGGCGAATTTGCGTTCGAGGCCTGCCACACGGCGATGCTTTCGATGGGTGGCATGGGCTATGCGCAGGAATATCATGTCGAACGCTACTTGCGCGAAAGCCTGATCCCGCGCACCGCGCCTGTCAGCCCTCACATGATCCTCAATTTCCTTGCCGAAAAGGTACTGGATCTTCCCAAGTCCTACTGACCAAACCCTGTCGAGAGCCTGACCGATGAAGCTGATGAAAATGCGTTCCTGGCTGTTCGCCCCCGGCGACAGCGAGAAGAAGATGGCCAAGGCCCTTGGCGGCCCCGCCGACATTGTCCTGCTCGATCTCGAGGATGCCGTCGCCACCGAAACCAAGCCGCTGGCCCGCACCATGG
>JAPLPG010000195.1 GCA_026400375.1 Novosphingobium sp.
CCTTCCGGAAGCCACCAGCGCTCGAGTCCGGTGCGACCATCCTTCTCCCCTCGCGCCAGCGAGATCATCTTTCCGAAGGGGCTTTCAAATGCGGCTGTCTCCAGGGCCGTAAAACCATGGCGCCGAGCCAGCGAGCGTCTGACCGCTAGGCTGCCGTAGCGCGCGATCCGCCCCTTGCGCTGTTCGAAGTCCACGGGGTCGCCTGGCAGATCCCAATGGACTATACGGCTGCACCAGAGGTGGAAGTCCAGACCTTCCTGTCCAATCGAGGTCGTGCACAGGATGTGAGGCCAGAACGGTGAGTTGAACGCCCGCCTCAGCGTGTCGCTGCGGACGCGCTTCCCCTGCTTCTTGCCGCCGCGGCTCTGTTCGCCTCCGGCGAACGGAGTAACGGCCTGGACCGGAACGCGATGCTTCGTCCTGCCTCGCCGAAACTGCACCAGACCCGGTCGGTCCAGCAGACTCGCGGACAACTGCTCGATGATCTCGAGCCCCTTGGCGTCCCCGAGTTGCGAGAGCAGACTCATCTGCTCGTCAAGCACCGCCTCAAACCCTCCCTTAAGCATCGCCTCGGCGAGCGCGTCGGGATAGCGCTTCCGCTTCGACCCTGACTGGATGAGTTCCGCAAACGCCCTGTGACCAAGGTACGGTCTCAGGCCCTCCCATGCGAACGCGAACACTCGCTGTCGTTCCCGCGGACGTTCCTGGGGGATCCTATGTCGCGCTAGATTGCGCGCAAGGATCGATCCCGGTGACGACAGCATGTGTTCGGCAAGGGCTGCCGTCTCGGACGGTGAGATGCGGGCTATCTTCCCGAGCGCGGTCCAGTCCTTGGCCTTGGTTCCCCTGCTTGCTATGTTCGCAAGCGATGAGATCCGCTGGAAGGCGGAGGCAGAGATCTGCCGCTCGACCCCGGCGGCCACTACCCAGGTCGGCCGCTTTCCCATTCCATCGAGCCTGATCCCCTGGCTTATAAGATACTTCTCCAGCTGTCGCCGCGCATCTCTGCGAACCGCCGTGAGCGCCCTAGCCGATGACTTTAACGGTTCTACCGCGAGCGGGAGGTTGGGCCATGGCATGAAAAGGCCGACGAGCGCGCCCGTCTCGCTCCCACCGGGTCGTAGCAGCGGGACCGGCGCCTTCTCCTTTGGCTTGCGCAAGCCGCCTGACAGACCGATCGAAAGAAGCGCGGAGATGGCCGTCGGCGCGCCCCTCCACCGGCTAAACAACAGCGTCTTACCCGGTAACGGGCGCTTGCCCGACCAAGCACCCTCCAGCTTCCACCAAGGGACCGTCGGCGGCTGCCACGGCAGGGAGAGGTGGTCGGTATTTCCGGCCAGGCTGGCCAGCTCGCGCATCTGCGGATGGGCGAAGCTTCCCTTTCCTGATCCGGCCTCGATCGGCGCGGGCTTCGCGGCCTTGAGGCGATCCCAGACCTTGTAGCCGTGCATCGTCTGCGTAGGATAGGGGATCGAGGTCCACATTGCCGGTGCCCAGCCGCCAAAGTCGCTCCCCGCGACTTCGGCGAAATGCTTGAATACTACGAGATCCTGCGCTTGCACCACGACCTGAGGATTCATGCGCTCGAATAGGTCCTCCTTGTGCACGAGTGCGCGCTCGGTGCGGGCCATGAGCGGTCGCAGCAGCGCCTCAAGCCGTTCCTTCGCCGCAAGCACGGCCTCGCGGACGGAGTCGTCCGGCCCCCTCTTTTCGAGCGCGTCGTGATAAGCCCGCATCGCGTCCTCGACTGCAGCACTGTGGTCAGGGTCATCGGCAAGGAAGCCGGCCAGGTCGATGAGTGAGCGGTAGTGGTCGACCTGATGAAGCTCGTCGCCATCGAGGCGGCGAAGCCGGTAGGGCGTCGCGGACAGCAGCAGGACGGCAGGTCTGTCCGAACCACCCAGCAAGGCTTCGACGAGCAGCCGGTGCACCCGCGCCCGCTCCTGCTTGAGACGCACGTTTGAGCGTTCGTCCTTGGGGATGATCAGGTCGGCGTAGCGGTGGAACTCGTCGAGTATGACGAGGTCGGGCTTTACCTGCTTCGAGCGTAAGGCGGCCAGCGCCAGCACGGACCGGAACCGTCCAACGAACTCCACGACATCCACATCGGCGCGATCAAGCCACTCGATGACCGCCTTCTCGACACTTCCGGTCTCACAGTCGAAGATGTCCCTGAGCGCCCGCTCGATCCCGATAGCGGTGAAACCGCTGAGGTCGCCTCGGTCCTCCAGGAGCCTACGCCCGTTGCCGACGCGCTCCGCGTCAAGGCGTCGGACCAGCTTCAATAGCGCCGGGTAGCGATCGAGCGCGGCGCGGATCAACTCCCGCTCGGCCTTGCGGCCGGTCCTCGGACCGGGCTTCCACCCTGGAAGGCTGGTCTCCGGGGTGAAGGTGAAGACGCGATATCCCTTCCCCTCCTTCGGCAGATCGCCCGGGACCAGGGCCAGGCGGTCGCCACCGGCCTCGTATTCCTCCTCGTCGATCCCGGTGAGTGAGACGAACTTTGGCCGGTTCTGACCAGCAATCTCCAGGCTGGGGCAGAGGTAGAGGACGTTGAGCCGCTTGCCGGCCGCTCGCAGACGTTGCGCGACGGTCCTCGCGATGAGTGTCTTGCCCAGTCCTACCTCGTCCGCGACTAGGAACCGGCGCGCTCCCGGACCGGAGAGCGCCGCGCTGGCGACTTCTACGGTGCGCCGCTGGAAGGCAACCAGGTCCATCAGGCGCCGCCATGCACCGCGAGGTGCACCGCCCGCAGAAACGGCTCGACCTCATCGAGATCGGCGAGCGCAGCGCGACGCTCCGCCTCGTCCTCCAGGGCTTCGAAGGATTCCCTGAATGAGCCGAGCATGGCGATCATGCCGGCGGTCCTGCGTTCGAACGACTTCGGATCTCGGGCCCATGAGGCGAGCATCGTCTCCAGGGTGAACATGTCGGAGACGCGGGCCCCTTCCCCCCGCTGCCCGAAGCCAAGACCGTCGGTCCAACGCTCCCCGGATGTCCCGTCGAACCCATCGAGTTGCGACCGTAGCCAGTCGCGGAAGCGCGCCGCGCCCACGTAGCGGGCGAGCAGTGCGCGGTCGCGCTTGTCTTCATCGAGACCGGTGACCGGCAGGGTCAGGACCCAGGAACGCTGGATTTTGGCGTCCTCCAGGCTGGTCGCGCGGAAGCTGACGAGGGCGGTCTGCTCGCTGATGGTGACGAGGCCGGAGACCAGCTGGACGGCGCGCGTGCCGACGGCGAGTTCGACCCATGTGGTCGGGTCGAGAAACGGCGATACCTCGAAGCGCGCGGACGCAAGCGCCGCATCTGCCCCCTTGCCGACCGAAAGCGTGAGGCCGTCGCTCGCGTAGACGAGGCTCAGCTCGCATTCTAGCAGCAGGGAGATGCGCTCGTCCAAGTCGCGCCGCGTCCGCTCCTGTTCTGCCTGTTCCTCGTCGATCGGCCGTTCCCGGAATTCGAACCCGGTCTGGACGAAGTCGTGAAGCGAGTTGGCAAGTGCGGCGTCCGTCACGTCCAGGATAGCCACCGCCTCTGCGTTGGGCCCCGACAGTCCGCGCTTTGTTAGGTTCGCGCTCCCAATCATCAGCGCGGTCCGAGCGCCCTTTGTGACTGCGAGCAGTTTGGCGTGCACTCCAGCGGGAGGCTGATCGGTGAACTCAGCCTCCTTGTCCTCGAGCTGCTGGGCGACTGACACGGATGTCTCCGGCTCGGGAGCCGTGCCCGTCCGAAAGGTGATGCCTTCGACTGGCGCGCAGTCGCCTGCGGCCATGTCTGTCGTGAGCAGAGCGACGTTGGCCGAGCGGCGCGTAGCACCTCGGCCAGGCCGGTCCTGTCAATGAACGGGCTGACCGCGCTCGCCCGCTCGCCGCGTCCGATCAGGGGTGACGCGATGAATTGACGGGTCGCGCCCGGCGATCGCCATAGGATGCTCCGCACGGTGATACCGGGGGGAGCCAACCAGCGCGCCGCGCGAAGCTCGTCGAGCTCCTCTGAACTGAGGTCGGCGTCGGCGAGCAGGTCGCGCGCTAGTTCGGCGATGTTCGGAACTGCCCGCGCGGTCTTTTCACGAGAGCTGACGAGCATGAGCCCGGCGTCGAGGTCACGGGAGCCTGTCAGGTTTCGACTACCGATCCAGAAGCGCCACTGAACCGGATCGCCCTCGTATCGCACGAGCGCGACTTTCGGATGCCAGCTGTGCTTCGCCTCGTTGGCCTGAACCGGCACGATCATCGTGTCGAGTAGCGGCAGGACCGAGCGGTGCGCGCGCGGCGCCACGATGCGACCGACCTGATGGAGCACTCTCAATCGGCCTTGGACGCTGTCGAATGCCTTGACCAGTCCTAACGGAGAGTTCTCGAACTCAGCCTCGCTGTCGCCACCCAAGGTGAGCACGAGTCCAAGCAGCGCGATCAGATCCAGCGAGTAGGTGGCGACGATCGCCCTCGACACCGACTGTCCAGCGTCTGGGCGAAGCGCGCCGAACACAGAGATGCGCTCGGACGGCGCGAAGTTCATGCCTGCTCTCCCACGCGCTTGATCATCTCGCGCACGACCGGCCAACGGTAGTCGAGAGGCTCGGCGATACCCTTCTTCCAGTCCGACCTGCGTTTCTCATTGAGCAAGTATGCCCGGCTATCCTTCAGGTCGCGCTCCCGGGTCTCAAGCTCTCTCGAGATCGCATCGAGAGGCTGGTCAGCTCGCACCCAGTCGACCACGACTTGGACGAAGCGAGAGAGGTTCGCGTCGATCCGGGTCGCCAGGCGCAAGGCATCGATGTCCAGCGCAAGCGCAGCATCGCGGTGCTCGGATATCAGTTGCGGCAGCGCCTCGGCGTGGACCTTGTCCTCGACGCCGAGGTCCTTGTTGCGCTTGGTCTCCACTAGCGCGGCGTAGGCGGCGCGGGCGATGCAGGCGACGGCCGCGGCCTTTTCGGCGAGGGCGAGAAGATCCTGTTCCTCGTTGGTGGCGACCTGCTTGACCTTTGGAGACCACAGCGACTCCGGTGCCGCGCCAGCCTCGGTTAGCCTGCTCAGTAGCGGTCGCGTCCCCGCCTCGCCTGCCGTGCGCCACTTCCGGCGCAGGTAGTCCGCCTCTTCGGGCCGCAACGTGAAGTCGAGTGGCCCGGTCTTCCTAGACCAGCCAGGTGGCGGTGGTGGAATGTCATCGAAGAGCGCGACCGTGCTTGTCTTCAAGGCATCGCTGTCCTCACGCGCGAGCAGCCGCGGCCACAGTCCCTGAAGCTGGGATTCGGTCGGTGGCCCGGAGTTGCCCGCGACCGGATTTGCCATCCGCCAGGACCGCAGAGCGGTCCAGTAGATCGTGCTGGCACGGACGACCGGGCGCTCCTTGGCCTGATACTTCATCCATCCCGAGATGCCGGAGTTCTGAAGCTCCTGGAGGCTTGCCATCAGGCGCATCGAGTATCGACGCTCCTTGTCAAAGAGGAGTTCACGGTCGAACCGCTGACCGGCAGTCTCCTCCAGCAGCTCCTGGTAGGTCCAGGCGACGAAGAAGACGTAGCGAAGCTGTGCGTGCTGCACCGATGTGCCGGGGAAGAACCGGTCGGCGAACGCGAAGTGGATGGGCGCGAAGCCGAGCTCGTCGCGCGTGCCGTCGGACGAGAGCTTCGAGAGGAAGCGGTGGGCGGCGTCGCGGTCGGCTTCCGACAGCATGAACCAGCCGATTGCGGGACCCGAGCTAGCCAATGATTGGCGCTTTGGGCGACGCGTGCTCATCAGTGGCGGTGTGGCCGCTTTGCTGAAAAGGTAGCTTGCGCGCCTTTCCCCACCATGTTGTCGAATCGACAGTCATTCGGTCGCCCGCCATCCTCCGATTACGTAGACTGATCTCGCTCTCGTCAAGTGCAAGAGGCGCCACTTCGGCAAAGATGGCTGGCACTTGAGCAGTTTCTGCCGTGATCTTGTCCTGATGTCTGTGAGCGGTGTGGAGCAGGTGTCGCGGTCAGATCAGTCCCACCTGCTATGCCCCCCACATTGTCATCGATTGGGCAACCGTTGCTGATTTCGTGGCTGTTCGTGTTGATCTGGCTGCCATGGGTTTCGGCGTATTCACACACGTTTATGTGGCCGAACCGCATCGTAGTTGGGAAAGCAAAGTTGGGTGATGCTCTCGATCACTAGGAAATTACCTCGGAGCTTCGGCTACAGGGAGCCCGTGACTGGGCAGGATCGGTGCAGGAGCGGTTCGCGGAGCAGCATTCGGGCCTGCTGGCGCGCGAGTCGAACGTGGCTACTCTGCACATCCGCGACGATCGCCTGCGCAAGATGCGCGACAGGGTCGATGGCGCCGGAGGCAACATATTGGGCGCGTTGGACGCGATGCTCACGAGGTCCGCCCGACCAACGTATGTGAATACGACGGGCCGTGACGCGCCGGCTGATAGAGCAGATCGTCGATTAGCTGTTGGAAAATATAGCGTTGGCAGGCCCCAAACAGGGTGGACGTAAGCTCCTCATCTTTTGCGCTTCGCTCGCCGAGATCGTAGCCATCTGTTTTACGCGAGGTGAGTTAAGGGACGGCGCGTTCGTCTTCGAGGAGCGGCGGATCGTCTCGCGCGCCAAAGCTTCCGACAGAGCGCGACGAATCGAGGACATGTTCACCGCGATGGTCTTCCTAGGCACCGTCCGCTCGAGCGAGCACGTCGCGATGGAGCGCTTCGTGGTCGCACACGAGCTCTCTTGTCTGCAGCTAGGTCACTTTGAGACTGCGTCAGAGAGCATGGGCGTCAGGGACAATGCTTTCGGGATACCGAGGAGACGATCTTCTTCCAAGAGACGGGCGCCGCGGGAGAGGTTTTCGCGACGGAGACCACGGTGTGCCTTGGATACTCGAACGCCCTGACCAATGTCGCTCCCTACATCTTTAAGAATGGCAGCGGGGTGGTGGGTGCCTAACAGTCGCTCCATGACCGTGGACTGGAGGCATCGGCTTCACGCATCCGAGTTCCAAGGATCGGCTGCATTCGATCCTGGCCGTCATGGAGCGGCACATGTCGCGGAAGGATTCAGATGGGAACCTTCCGGTCGTTCGGCAGCGTATCGAGCAGGTATTTTACTAAATCACGCGGCAGGCGATGGCTACCATGAAGCGATCTGCGATCGGCATGACCTTGCGCGAGTGCGAGAACCTGCGCCTGTTTGAAAGTGACAATCCGCCCAGCATCCTGGGGCTTCTGGTCGACTCCGATACGACTGAGGCGGTCGGTGCTGGAATGGCTGATCGGATCAGCCGCTAGGAGCATAGAGGTCAAGAATCGGCACGGATGTCAGCGCGGCTCCCAAGTCGCGTTCGTTAGCGTGGTCACCAGAGAGTGTATTGCGGATATAGGCTATGATCTGTCTGTTTCGATCATCCATAGGCCATCAGACCACTGAAATTGCCGTTCCAGTATAGCGCGGCACCACGCCTCGAGGGTGACGCGCAAAAGTCCGGCACCTACGATCTCCGCCCTTTCGGGATTATGGAGGCTAGCAACAGGTAGGTGCCGCAGACATGGTCCGATGCTTCCTGAAGCCGGGAACCTTCCCCCGAATTCTTCTTTAAGGCGGACCCTTCCCGTCGCTTTCGCGAGCCTATGGTAGGCGTCGCGCGGCAGCAGCCAGACGCACTCCACGTCAGTGTCCCGGTATCTCTGTTGCCGACGCTCGAAGTCGCGAAGGTGCTGGTAGGAGCGCTGTATCTCAATTGCGATACGCCGACCCGCCCATTGCACGAGGACGTCTGTCTTCCAGGGGCGGGCGCCGCCTTCGAAGACCTCATCGCTGCAGGGAGCGCCGAGGCGCCGCATCCCGTCGACAACCAGCGCCTTCGCTCCGATGTGCCAGACAGTTTCAGGTGCCGTCGCGCACTCGTTGCTGATGTGGGCGAAAAACTGGGAGCCGTTGGAACTGGTCTTCGCGATGGCAATCGCGCCGCAGCACTCCATTCGCAGGCCAAGCTCCACGGAGCGACCCTTCCACCCCTCCCAAACAGGGCTTGGAATGTTGGAGGCGATGATTGAGCCCCCAGTCCAATCTATCGCTGAAACAGCCATTTCAAAGCCTCTCCCTTGCGTTACGTGCGATCCTCACGACGGGGCGACTTCATCTGACGATCAAGCTGCGAGTGTACAGGTGCGGCGGAAACTTTGTCACCTATCACGACACGCATAAACTCTTTCCGAACAAAAGAAGAACACATAACATGGGCACTGTTGAGTCGAAAGAGATTCTCGACGACCAGTCGTTTTGACGCCGTGCGAAACCGACTTGGCGATATGGGGGGGCGACTTAGAATTGTTCTATGAAGTAGACGGAATCGAGTCGGATTGGGCAATACCATGACCGTCCCTATCTCGGATGGGGAGCTGATCGCCCTTGCGCAGCAGCTGCCCAATCAGGTTGAACGTGAGGGCGCAACAATCGATGACTACCGCGAGCTTCGAGGCGTCCTCCCAGCCTTTTTGCAGCGATTACGCGAGAAGGTTGAGGCCATGCGCGATCTAATGGCGAATGGGCGCGTGGATCTGGGCGACCGAGTGCGTGCAAACGTATGACGGAGGTCGACAGACGAGACGAAGTTGAAGATGAACTAGAATTGGCCTTAACGCCCCTTTGATCGAATAGAGCGGCCGGAAGCAGCAGAGCTGACTGGTTTGACAGGGCATCTGGCGTTTGGCGTTTGGCTTTTTTCCGCCTTCGGCGGTTGCACTCACCAAGCTTTGAAGTGAACTCCAAAACTTGGTGAGCGCCTATTAGATAGCGTTCGATCCCGACCTACATCCGTTCACGCGCCCTATATATTGTAAGGAAAATTGTCCCCCACACCACAGGTTGTGGAGAAGTAGGAAAATTACGGGCCATGAAAACACACATACCCATTGTGCTCGACCTTCCTTTGAGCCTAGAATCAGGCATCGAGAGCAACGTAAACTTTTGGATGCTCAATCCGGTCATTTTGACGCGGGTGTTTACGAAGGCACTGAGGCATGACTGTCGGATTTCAAATTTTTCGCTCTGATGCGTGCATCCAACACACAGTTTACACTCATGCTGGTCTCATACTGCCAGTGATGGTGGGTCGGTAACGCCTGCCTGCCATGATGGCCCCCCCAGCCCTTGTGCATTCATGCGCGTTTTTCAGGCTGGCGGGGCTTATACCTCCGTTACATTCCGCGACAGTTCGCGGCTTGCGCCGTGCTGCGACAATCGGCGACAAGACTTATGCTTGCATGATCCCGGGCAAGCCCGCTAAGGCGGCTTTGTCTAATCTTGCGATCAATTCGCATTATCAAAGGGGTTCGTTTCATGCGCAAGTGGCACCGCTGGATCACGGTGTTTTTCGGGGTGTTCATGCTGTGGATGGCCTTCACCGGCGTTGCCAGCCATGTGACCGCGCTCTGGCCTGCGGGCGAGGTTGCGGCACGGCCACCGGTGCCCCAGGGCTTCGTCTGCCCCGAAACGATGATGTGCCGGCCCAAGGCACCTCCGGGCGGCATGAAATCGCTCGTCGGCTGGTTCCACCATGTGCATTCGGGCGAGGAATTCGGACCTGTAGGCACGGCGATCTCGCTGATGACCGGGTTGGCGCTGATGTTCTTCAGCATTTCGGGCCTGTGGATGTATTTTTCGATGTGGAAGAACCGCATGGATCGCAGCCTGAAACCCCGCGTGTTCTGGAAGTAGGGGAGTCTTCGATGGGTACGCCCCTGACATCCGTCAGGGGCTTGAGGCACCAGCCCGCTCCCCCGCCCGGCCA
>JAPLPG010000019.1 GCA_026400375.1 Novosphingobium sp.
GAACATCAAAACCTTTTTTTAGTATTTTTTAATCGATGTGCTGGTCTGCGAGATGGCGAAATACTTTTATTTCCTCCGCGTCGTATGGCGCGCCATCGGCATGCCCCGTTTGCGCCGACGACCATCGTGCCGCTGGCGACCTGCCGCAGCAGGGCATCCACGCCAGAACGCGCCCGATCGCGCATCATCGCATCAAGCGCGCGGCCAGCGAGCAGGAACATCAGCAGCATCAGCACGCCATCGAACCAGGCCTCTGCCCCGCCGATCAGCGTTTCGTAGAACGACAGCCCGGTCGCGATGGTCACGCCGATGGAGATGGGCACGTCCATGTTGGTCTTGCCGTGCGCCAGGACTTTCCACGCCGATGAAAAGAACGGGCGGCCGGCATAGACGATCGCGGGAACGCCGATCAGCGCCGACACCCAGTGAAACAACGCCCGAGTGGTGCCATCCGCGCCCGACCAGACACTGACCGACATCAGCATCACGTTCATGCAGGCAAAGGCTGCCACGCCGAGCGGGGCCAGCAGCGGTTTGACGGCAGACGGGGTTTCGGCATCGACCTCGCGCAATTGCGCCTCAAAGCCCGTGGCGGAAAGCGCGGCGAGGAGTGCGGGCATTTCGATGGAGGGTGCATGGACGACTTCGACCGTGCGCGCGGTAAGGTTCGTGCGGGCACTGGTGACGCCCGCCACGGCGCCCAGGGCCCGCTCCACCTTGCCCATGCAACCGGCGCAATGCATGCCGGGCACGGCCAGTACGGTGCGCGTGGCAGCGTCATCGGCAAAGAGCGCTGGTGCAGGCGCGGTCATTGCACTTCGCCCACGGTGCGCCAGATCCGGCCATCGGCAGACACCGTGACCCTGAGCCGCCAACGCCCTGCCTCAAGCGGAGCGGCATAGGCGCCGGGTGCTGTTTCTTGGAGCACCAGCGTGGTGGTGGGGCGCTGGCCGAGCGGATGTTCCGCTATTGCACTTACGTTTGCGGCGGCGATCGGCTTGCCGTTGCTGTCGGCCAGCGTGATGGCGGCGCGGCCGGCGCTGTCGCGTGCGATGATGCCGCTCCAGCCAAGCGATCTTTCGACGCTGGCCTGCCTGAGCCAGCCGTTGAATTCCTGGCTGGCGACGTAGGAATTTTCGACGACCACGCCGCCGAACGTCGAACTGGCAAGGCGCGCCATCACCACGTTGACGCCGATCACCACGGCAAAGAAGCTTATCAGGATCGCAGCCATCTTGCGCCCGGTGAACGGGCGAACGGCGGTTGGGCGACGGGGGCGGCTCGACTGGGTCATTGGCCGTTTCCTTCGGCAGTGGTGAACGTGGTTTCCCCGCGATCCGTGCCGCCTTCCTTGTCGGTGGCGGAAAGGACGAAGGCGAATTCGGCAGGCTTTGCCCCCCGCGGGACAACGGCGTAGACGCGCAAGGGACGGGTGGTGTCGGCAGGCACGGCGATGGCCAGCGTGCGGCGGGCGGCGGCGGCATCCATCTCGTCGGTGAACATGGCCCCGCCTGCCAGCCCGTCGAGCGCGATGGTGAACGTGCGCGGGCGCGTTTCCATGTTGCGCAGCTTGAGCGTGTAGGCATTCCGAACCTGCCCGTCGGACAGCATCACGTATTCGGGGTTGCGGTCCTTGGCGACCGACAGGTCCAGCCGGGCGCGCTGGCCGAGCATGAACAGGAGCGCGAGGCCGATGGCGCTCCAGGTGCCGAGGTAGATCAGCGTGCGCGGGCGGAAGATGGTCCTGAGCAGCGGGGTCGGCGCTTCCCCGCGCTTTTCCTTCTCGGCATCTTCCAGCGTGCAGTAATCGATCAACCCGCGCGGGCGGCCGATATCGGCCATCGCCTTGTCGCAGGCATCGATGCACAAGGCGCAGGTGATGCAGCCGATCTGCGGCCCTTCGCGGATGTCGATGCCGGTGGGGCACACGGAAACGCACTGCATGCAATCGATGCAGTCGCCCAGCGGCGTTGCGGCCCTGACGGCGGACTTCAGCGAACCGCGCGGCTCTCCGCGCCAATCCTTGTAGGTGACGACGAGGCTGCGTTCATCGAGCATCGCGGTCTGGATGCGCGGCCAGGGGCACATGTAGATGCACACCTGTTCGCGCATGAAGCCGCCGAGGATGAACGTGGTCATCGTCAGCGCAAACGTGGTGGCATAGGCGACCGGCGCGGCACTGCCCGTCCAGAATTCGCGCTGGAGCGTGGGCGCATCGGCGAAATAGAAGATCCAGGCGCCGCCGGTGAAGAAGCTGATCAGCAGGTAGATCGTCCACTTCGTCGTGCGCTTGCCGATCTTCGCGGCGGTCCACGGGGCCTTCTGCAATCGCAGCTGCGCGTTGCGGTCGCCATCGACCAGCCGATCGACATGCTGGAACAGGTCGGTCCACACCGTCTGCGGGCAGGCATAGCCGCACCAGGCACGGCCCACGGCCGAGGTGACGAGGAACAGGCCGATGCCGGCCATGATCAGCAGGCCCGCCACGAAATAGAATTCGTGCGGCCAGATCTCGATATCGAACATGAAGAAGCGGCGATTGGCGAGGTCGATCAGCACCGCCTGATCGGGGGCATAGGGACCGCGGTTCCAGCGGATCCACGGCGTACCCCAGTAGATCAGCAGGCACACGGCCATGACCAGCCACTTGAACCGCCGGAACACGCCATCGCTGGCCTTGGGAAAGACCGACTTGCGTTTGGCGTAGAGGGCGACATCGTTCGGATCGTTCGCGCTGAGGTTGGGATCGTGCGCTGTCATGACCGGGTGTCCCTGGCTGGCCTAGTTGCTGGCAACGGCAGGGGGCGCGATCACCGGCGCGGGCGCCGCTTCACCGCCGCCCAGCGAGTGGACGTACGTCGCCAGCATCTTCACGGTGACCGGATCGAGCCGGCTGCCCCACGCTGGCATGACGCCGTAGCGGGCGTTGGTGACGGTCTGGGTCAGCGCGGCCCGGCTGCCGCCATAGAGCCAGATCGCATCGTTGAGGCGTGGCGCGCCGACAGTGCGGTTGCCTTCGCCATTGGCGCCGTGGCACACCGCGCAATTGTCGGCGAACAGCTGCGTGCCGCGCTGGGCAGAGGCGCTGCCCTGCTCTGCCTTTGCCAGCACGCGCACGTGGCTGACCACGTCCTGCACCTGGCTTGCCGTGAGTATGCCATCGCGGCCGAAGGCGGGCATCTGGCTCATCCGGGTTGCATCGTCGCCGGGCTGGCGGACGCCATCGACCAGCGTCTGGTGGATCGTGGCCACATCGCCGCCCCACAGCCAGTCATCGTCGTTGAGGTTCGGATAGCCTGCGCTGCCAGCCGCGCCGTTGCCGTGGCACTGGATGCAGTTGACCTTGAACGCGGCGCGGCCACCATCGATCGCGGCGCGGCGCAGGCGCGGATCGGCGGCGATCTGTTCGATCGAGGCACGGCCGAGTTCAGCCCGCAGCCCTGCGGTGCGTGCGGCCTCGGTGCGCATTTCCCGCGCCAGATCGCCCCTGCTCGACCAGCCGAAGGTGCCTGCCGTGGCCGTGTTGCGCAGCGGGATGGCCGGGTAGACCACGCAGTAGCCAATCGCAAAGACGATGCAGGCGTAGAAAGACCACAGCCACCAGCGCGGCAGGGGATTGTTCAGC
>JAPLPG010000097.1 GCA_026400375.1 Novosphingobium sp.
ACCGGCCTCGTGCTGTCGCTGGCATGCGCGGTCCTTGCCCTGATCGCGGCCTTCCTTGCCCATTCCACCACCATCGTCCGGGAGGATCGCCCATGAAGCGCCTGACCCTTGCCGTGCTGCCGTGCCTCGCCCTGATGGCCGCATGCGCACCCGGTTCCGAAAACATCGACCAGACCGGCCAGAAGCCGCAACTGCCCGGCCAGTCCTCGGCGCTCGTTCCGACCATCGCCATCGCCCCGCCGACCGGATGGGGCGGTGATCTGCCCACCGTGCCGCAAGGCTATGCCATCACCGCCATTGCCAGGGACCTGAAGATCCCCCGGCAGATGCTGGTCCTGCCCAACGGCGATATCCTCGTGGCCGAAGGATCGGGCGGCAAGGCACCGGTCATGCGCCCGAAGGACGTGATCGCCGGTTTCATCAAGTCGCAAGGCAAGAGCCCGGTAAAGGGCGGCGACCGCATAACCCTGCTGCGCGATGCCGATGGCGATGGCCAGACCGACCAGCAGACGACGTTCATCTCCGGCCTTGATGCGCCCTATGGCCTGGCCTTTGCCAACGGCGCCATCTATGTTGCCAACCAGGGCGAACTGCTGCGCTTCGCCTATTCCGATGGTGCCACCAGCGTGGCAGGGCCGGGAGCGAGCGTAAGCCCGCTGCCTGCCGTCATCAACCACCACTGGACCAAGTCGCTGGCCGCCAGCCCCGATGGCAGCAAACTCTATGTCGGCATCGGTTCCAACAGCAATGTCGGCGAAAGGGGCATGGACGCCGAGGAAGATCGGGCGGTGATCTGGGAAATCGATGCCGCCACGGGCATGCACCGCATCTTCGCATCGGGCATCCGCAATCCCACCGCGCTGGCCTTCGATCCCTGGCAGGGCCAGCTGTGGTCCGTCGTCAACGAACGGGACGAACTTGGCCCGCAACTGGTGCCCGATTACCTGACGCAAGTCCGCCAGGGCGCGTTCTATGGCTGGCCCTACAGCTATTACGGCGGCACGGTCGACCCCCGCGTGCATCCGCAGATGCCGCAGATGGTGGCCCGCGCGATCAGCCCGGATTATGCGCTTGGCAGCCATGTCGCCGCGCTCGGGCTGACATTCGTGAACGCGGGCGCGGGCATCTCAGGCGGCTTTGGCGAAGGCGCCTTCGTCGGCGAACACGGCAGCTGGAACCGGGGCGACCGCTCGGGCTACAAGGTTGTCTTCGTGCCGTTCAAAAACGGCCGGCCGGCGGGCAAGCCCGTCGATTTCGTGACCGGGTTCCTCGCCGATGGCAAGGCCCGCGGCCGCCCGGTCGGCGTCCTCTATGATGCGCCGCGCGGGGCCGTGCTGGTCGCTGATGATGTCTCCAACACGGTCTGGCGCATCACCCGCAAGGATCAGCCGCCGAGGCAGTGAAGCGGGCCGGAGCTTGCTGACCACTGGGCCAGTCAATGGCCTGATCGCACCGCTGGCCGTACAATTGGCTTGAATCCCCGCGCTGTCCCGCGCAGGGGGCAGATCATGCGGATTGCCATTGTCGATGAAAGCGCCAGCCGTGCCGCCGTGATTCGCGAAGGCCTTGCCGCGCTCAACGATTGCGAGATCTTCGTTGTCACCGAACGGCGCGGGCTTGTCGCCCGCATCGGCGAGATCGCGCCCGATATCGTGCTGATGGACCTCGGCAATCCCTCGCGCGATGTGCTCGAGGAATACTTCGCGGTCAGCCGCGTGCTCGGCCGTCCGATCGCCATGTTCGTCGACGAGAGCGACGAGGAATCGATCGCCGCCTCGGTCGATGCGGGCGTTTCGTCCTACGTCGTCGATGGCCTGGCGCCCCACCGTATACGCCCAATCCTCGATCTGGCGGTCCGCCGGTTCAATGCCTTTGCCCGGCTCGAGGCCGATCTGGCCGAAGCCAAGGGCAAGCTGGCCGAGCGCGAGGTGGTCGACAAGGCCAAGCGCATCCTGATGGACAGCCGCGGCTTTTCCGAACCCCACGCCTATGCGGAATTGCGCAAGACGGCGATGAATCAGGGCAAGCGCATTGCCGACATTGCCGAAGCGGTCGTCACCGCGCACCAGTTGATGGGAGGGAAATGATGGCATCCGCAGCCGTGCCTGGCGAATTGACCATCGGCTTCCTGCCGCTGGTCGACGCCTGCCTGCCGATCCTCGCGCGCGAACACGGCTTTGCCGAGGCCGAGGGCCTGAGCTTGCGGCTGGTGCGCGACATGAGCTGGGCTACCGTGCTCGACCGGCTGCTCTATGGCCACAGCGATGCCGCGCACATCGTCGCCCCGCTGGCCATCGCCACGACGCTGGGGCGCGGCCGCCCGGCGCAGCCGCTGTCGGTGCCGTTCGTTCTGGGGCTCAACGGCAATGCCATCACCATGCGGCCCGATCTGGCGCGCGCGGTCAATCCGGCCAGAGCGTCGGGCGGCGGGCTGGGTGATCCGGCCGCCGTCGGCGCCGCGCTGCGGGCCTACCTTGCGCAGACCGGCAGGCCGCTGCGCTTTGGCGTGGTCCACCGCTATTCCAGCCACAATTACATGCTGCGCTACTGGCTGGCGTCCTGTGGCGTGCGGCCCGACGTGGATGTGGAGATCACCACCGTTGCCCCGCCGTTCTGCGCCGATGCGCTGGAGTTCGGCGAGGTCGATGCGATCTGCGTGGGCGAGCCGTGGAACAGCGTTGCGGTAGAGCGCGGCGCTGGCGAAATCGTCCTGCTCACCGCACAGATCTGGCGGCGCGGGGTGGAAAAGGTCCTCGCTCTGCGTGAACCGGTGATGGAAGACCGGCGCGGCGATGTGGAAGCGCTGGTGCGCGCGCTGCGCAAGGCGGGCGAACACTTCGTCGATCCGGCCAATCTCGATGCCAACGCGGCGATCCTCGCGCGGCCCGAATACCTCGATGGCAATGCCACACTGATTCGCCGCGCCATTTCGGATCGGCTGCTGCTGTCGCAGGGCGGCGCAGTGCTCCACTACCCCGATTTCATGTTCCAGCACCGCGAGGCAGCAAACTTCCCGTGGGTCAGCCAGGCCGAATGGCTCTACAGCCAGATGGTGCGCTGGGATGGGCTGTCCTACGACTCCGCCGATGCCGAAAAGGCCGCGCGCGTGTTCCGCCCCGATGTCTACCGCAGTGCACTATTGGGGACCGGCGATCCCTTGCCGGGGGCCAGTTCGAAGGTCGAGGGAAGCCTGCTCAAGCCCACCTCCGTCAGTATGCAACAGGGCGTTATAACGCTGGAAAACAACAGCTTTTTCGATGGAAAGCCGTTCGATCCGATGTTGCTGGAATCTTACATCGCCGGGCAGGCGGAGAAATAAAACTCTATTGCGGTGCAAAAAGAACTTGCGGAATGCCCTGCTGATCACATAGCTTGGCGATGAAGGCCGGATGGTGCCGCCCAAGGATGGGGGGACGCAACACCAACCGGATCAGCATTTTCATCGCGTGGCAATGTCGCCGCCCAGACCTCCCCTTTCGGGATGCGTTCGGGCGGCTTTTTCGTGTTTGCCATGCCGGTTTCGAAGGGTGGTCGAAATGAACGGACGGAACACATTCAAGCGCCGGAACGTGATCGCGGCGCTGCTGGCGGGCATTGCCGTGGCCAGCTGCGGCAAGGGCGGCAGCGCGCCGGAAAAGCCCGCTGCCTCGGCCAATGGCATTGAAAAGCCGGTGCTCAAGCTCGGCTTCATCAAGCAGACCGACATTGCCCCGCTGGTGGTGGCGCAGGAAAAGGGCTTCTTCCGGGAAGAAGGCCTCACCGTCACGCTCGAACCGCAGGCGAACTGGAAAGTGCTGCTCGATGGCGTCACCGGCGGCCAGCTCGATGGCGCGCACATGCTGGCCGGGCAAGTGCTGGCATCGGGCGCGGGGATCGGCAGCAAGGTGCCGCTGGTCACCCCGTTCGCGCTCGACATCAATGGCAAGGGCGTGACCGTTTCCAACCAGGTGTGGGACATGATCGCGCCCACCCTGCCCAAGGGGCCGGACGGCAAGGTGCAGATGCCGATTTCCGCCTCGGCGCTCGCCCCGGTGGTCGCCAAGTTCAAGGCCGAGGGCAAGCCCTTCAAGATGGGCATGGTCTTCCCGGTCTCCACCCACAACTATGCCTTGCGCTACTGGCTGGCCGCAGGCGGGCTGAATCCCGGCTTCTACCTGCCGGGCGATACCGCGGGCGTCACTGGCGCCGATGTGCAGCTTTCGGTCACCCCGCCGCCGCAGATGCCCTCGACCATGGAAGCGGGCACGATCAACGGCTATTCGGTGGGCGAGCCGTGGAACCAGGCCGCCGTCGCCAAGAAGATCGGCGTTCCGATCATCGTCGATCCCGACATTGCCGGCACCACCGGCGACAAGGTGTTCGGCCTCACCGCCGATTTTGCCAAGAAGAACCCCAACACGGTCAAGGCGCTCACCCGCGCGCTGATCCGGGCCTCTATGTGGCTCGATGCCGAAGGCGGCAAGAACCGGGCCGAGGCGGTGAAGATGCTGGCCAGCCCGAAGTATGTCGGCGCCGATGAAAAGGTGCTGATGGCTTCGATGACCGGCAAGTTCACCTTCGGCGCAGGCGACACCCGCGATACGCCCGAATTCAACCTCTTCTTCGATCAACAGGCCAGCTATCCGTTCTATTCCGACGGCATCTGGTTCCTCACGCAGATGCGCCGCTGGGGCCAGATTGCCGAGGACAAGGGCGATCAGTGGTATATCGATACGGTCAAGTCGGTCTATCGCCCGGACATCTATGATGCGGCCGCAAAGTCGCTCGTCGCCGATGGCAAGGCCAGCGCCGACCAGTTCCCGGCCACCGACGGCTTCCGCGTCTATGCCCGCAAGGCGATCGATGGCGTGGCCTTCGATGCGAAGAAGCCCGCCGCCTATGCCGCCAGCTTCACCATCGGCCTGAAGCCCGGCCAGAAGGTCACGCCTGCGGGCGTCAAGTAAACAGGAGCGAACACGATGAACGCGGTCGCAATGCGCAAGGACGAATTCGTCGCCCCCGAAGCGGACGTCACGGCGGGGGGCGCGGCTGTCCTTACCCCCATGAAGCCGGAAGCACGGGCGGACATCGCCACAAGACCGGACAAGGCGCTGCCCTTCGGCATCAAGCTGCCCTCGGCCCGCGCCGCGCTTGAGGCGATCTGGCCGCCACTGGCCGGGGTCGGCGGGTTTCTGGCGCTGTGGGCCGTGCTCGCGCCGCTGGTGCAGACCTCGCTCGGCACGCTGCCGGGGCCGGGCGATGTGTGGAGCGCATTCCTCGGCCTGCTTGATGAGGCTGCGGCATCGCGGGTTGCGGCGGCAGAGGCGGTGGCGGCAGGTTACGCTTATACCGGCCCGCCCACCTTCATCGACCAGATCTTCACCAGTCTGGAAACCGTGGCGGCGGGTTTTGTGCTGGCGACGCTGTTCGCAGTGCCGCTGGGCCTTGTCGCGGGCATGTCGAAGCGGGTGAACGCGGCGATCAACCCGCTGATCCAGGTCATGCGCCCGGTCAGCCCGCTGGCGTGGTTGCCGATCGTGACGATGGTCGTCTCGGCCTCGGTCACCAGCGACGATCCGACGCTGGCCAAGAGCTTCATCATCTCGGCCGTGGTCGTGATGCTCTGCTCGCTCTGGCCGACGCTGATCAACACCGCTATCGGCACGGCCAGCATCGACAAGGACCTGATCGCCGTGGGCCGCGTGCTGCGGCTGGGCTGGTTTGCCAAGCTTACCCGCCTCGTCCTGCCTTCGGCTCTGCCCTACATCTTCACCGGCATGCGCCTGTCGCTCGGCACCGGCTGGATGGTGCTGATCGCGGCGGAAATGCTGGCGCAGAACCCTGGCCTCGGCAAGTTCGTGTGGGATGAATTCCAGAACGGTTCGGAAAAGTCGCTCGCCCGCATCATGGTCGCGGTGGTGGTGATCGGCCTGATCGGCTTTGCCCTCGACCGCGTGATGATGGCCCTGCAGGCCTTCGTCAGCCGCAACCGCACCGTCTGAGAAGGACCAAGCACATGGCCACGATCCTTTCCCTGAAAGACGTCCGCAAGAGCTACACCGGCAAGGCAGGCGGCGTTTCCGAAGTGTTGGGCGGCATCGACCTCGATGTGGAGGAAGGCGAATTCATCGCGATCCTCGGCTTTTCCGGCGCGGGCAAGACCACGCTGATTTCCGCGATTGCCGGGCTGGTCGAACCCGATGCGGGCGAGATCCTGCTGCGCGGCAAGGCGATTGACGGGCCGGACAAGGATCGCGGTCTGGTGTTCCAGTCTTACTCGCTGTTCCCCTGGCTTTCCGTGGGGCAGAACGTGGCGCTGGCGGTGGACGCGGTGCACAAGGACCGCAGCAAGGCCGAGCGGGCCGCGCTGGTAAAGCAGAAGGTCGAACTGGTCGGCCTCGGCCACGCGATGGACCGCAAGCCCGCGCAGCTTTCGGGCGGCATGCGCCAGCGCGTATCGGTCGCCCGCGCCCTGGCGATGGAGCCGGAAATCCTGCTGCTCGACGAGCCGCTTTCGGCGCTCGATGCACTGACCCGCGCCAAGCTGCAGGACGAGATCGACCGCATCCGCGAGGAGGAAAAGCGCACGATCATCCTCGTCACCAACGACGTGGACGAGGCGCTGCTGCTGGCCGACCGGGTGGCGGTGCTGACGCCTGCGCCTGCCGCGCGGATCGGCCGCATCTTCCCGGTCGCCCTGCCGCGCCCGCGCGATCGCGAGGCGGTGAACGACAGCGCCGAATTCCAGACGCTGCGCACGCAGATCGTCAATTACCTTGGCGGTCTGGCCGGTGAAAAGGCGGCGAAAGGCAGCGATTACGGGCACTTGCCCAATGTCCTGCCGCTCGATCTGGCGCCGCCGCCCAAGGCCTATCAGGATGCCGCGAAGAAGGGCGCGACGCGGCGCTACATGGAGTTCTGGAAGCTCCACAAGGTCTACCCCAGCCCGAAGGGGCCGCTGACCGTGGTCGAGGACTTCAACCTGTTGATGGACAAGGGAGAATTCATCTCGCTGATCGGCCATTCGGGCTGCGGCAAGTCCACCGTGCTGACCATGGCGGCGGGGCTGAACGAAATCAGCAAGGGCGGCATCATCCTCGACAATCGCGAGATCGACGTGGCCGGGCCGGACAAGGCGGTGGTGTTCCAATCGCCCAGCCTGATGCCCTGGTTGACGGCGCGGCAGAACGTGGCGCTGGGGGTGGAACGCGTCTATCCGCACGCAACCCGTTCGGAACGCAGGGAAATCATCGACTACTATCTCGAACGCGTGGGCCTTGCCGATGCGCGCGACAAGATGGCGGCGGAAATGTCCAACGGCATGCGCCAGCGCGTCGGCATCGCCCGCGCCTTCGCGCTTTCCCCGCGCCTGCTGCTGCTCGACGAACCGTTCGGCATGCTCGACAGCCTGACGCGCTGGGATCTGCAGGACGTGCTGGTCGAAGTGTGGAACCGCACGAAGGTGACCGCGATCATGGTGACGCACGATGTCGATGAAGCAATCCTTCTGGCCGATCGCGTCGTGATGATGACCAATGGGCCGAACGCGACCATCGGCAAGGTGCTGAAGGTGGACCTTCCGCGCCCGCGCGATCGCAAGGAATTGCTAAAGCATCCAATGTTTTACGCCTACCGCCAGGAGGTCTTGCACTTCCTTGCGGAGTACGATCACGGGCCGAAAACCCGTGCCGCCTGAAGTGCACCTAGATGCACCTAGAAGCACCTGAGCGCACATAACGCGCACGAGAGGATGCCTGATCGGCCTTTCCAAGGGGGTTCAGGGAACATGAAGACAACCACATTCGCGGCGACGCTGCTCGCGTCGTCGATCGCATTCGCACACCCGGCGCAGGCCGCCGGAAAACCCGCCTTCGGTGATCCGATTCCGGTCGCCGAGGGCCTGACGCTCGATCCGATCATCGACGCGCGCATTCGCTACGAAGGCGTGGACCAACCGACCGTCGATGCCGATGCGCTGACCGTGCGGTTGCGCACGGGGCTGGAGCTGCGCCATGCGCCGTCGCATCTGGCGGTGTTGGTCGAGGCCGAAGGCACACTGGCTTTGTCCAGGAAATACAATGCGTTCCCCTTCGCGCTTGCGGGCAGTCCGCAGCGGCGCACCAAGTTTGGCGTGGTGGCCGATCCTGAAAGCATCGACCTTAACCGCGCGCAGATCATGTACAAG
Source organism: Novosphingobium sp. (assembly GCA_026400375.1). Taxonomy (GTDB): domain Bacteria; phylum Pseudomonadota; class Alphaproteobacteria; order Sphingomonadales; family Sphingomonadaceae; genus Novosphingobium. Next base: position 8,165 of record JAPLPG010000097.1, read on the forward strand.
GTGAAGGACTTTGCGCTGACCGTCGGGCGGCAGCGGATAAACCTTGATGATCAACGCTTTGTTGGCTCCATCGGCTGGCGGCAGAACGAGCAGACCTTCGATGCGGTGCGCGCCGAGGCCACGCTCGGCCTGGTCAGCTTCGACGGGACTTATGCGATCCAGCAGGATTCGATCTTCGGGTCCGAAGCGGGGCCGCGCCGGTCGATGGATGGCGATTTCGTGTTTCTGGGCGCAAGCGCGAAAGTGGGGCCGCTGACCGCCAAGGCGTTCTCCTATCTCATTGATTACGATGAAGCCTTTGCCTTCGCCAACTCTTCGCAGACTTATGGCGGGCGCGTTTCGGGCAGCGTTCCGCTGTCAAAGGCGGTGAAGCTGAACGTGCTGGGCAGCTATGCACGGCAATCTTCCTTCGGCAGTGCCCCGGTGGCCTATGATGCTGACTATGTGCTGGGCGAACTTGGGTTGGCGTATCAAGGCTTTACCCTGACCGGTGGTTACGAGAAGCTGGGCGCGGCACGGACGGTGGGCAAGGCCTTCCAGACCCCGCTGGCCACTGCGCACAAGTTCAACGGCTGGGCCGACCTGTTCCTGACCACGCCGGGCAACGGGCTGGAGGACAAGTACGTGACGCTCGCCAAGGTCCTGCCGAAAGTGAAGGCGGTTCAGGGACTTAACACGAATGTCACGTACCACGAATTCCGCAGCGACAGGGGCGGGGTGAAGTTCGGCACAGAATGGGATGCAAGCCTGGGGTTCAGGACGAAGAAGATCGGCTGGCTGGTGAAATATGCCAACTACGATGCCGAAAAGTTCGGCGTGGACCGGGAGATTCTGTGGTTGCAGGCTGAGGTGGCGTTCTGATTCTGCTTTGAGAATTGTGCGGGGTGCTTCGACAAGCTCTGCACGGGCGGAACTTGTCGTGCATGAAGATACTTTTCCCCGCTCATCCTGAGCCTGTCGAAGGATCTGCATGCTGCACTGCAAAATAACACTTGCAGTGCAGCGCCCGAATCGGTTAGCCAAGTGAACGAAGGCCGATGCGCCGCCCAAGGACGGGTGGACCACCGCAAGGCCTGAAAGATCAACATCGCGTGGCAACGTCGCCGCCCAGACCTTCCCAATCGGGATGTGTTTCGGGCGGCTTTTTCGTGTTCACGCGCCGGACAAGGAACTTCGAGTGAACGCCCCTGCGACCCTGATGGAAAAGGACCGGACCTCGCCTGTGAAGGAGCGGCTGGTGGTGATCGGCAATGGCATGGCCGGGTGCCGCGCGGTGGAGGAGATCCTCGCCCGCGATCCGGCGCAGTTCGATGTGACGATCTTTGGCGCGGAACCGCGCGTGAACTACAACCGCATCATGCTCTCGCCGGTGCTGGCCGGTGAGAAGGCGTTCGAGGACACCGTCATCAATGGCGACGATTGGTACGCCGACAACGCGATCACGCTGGTTTCGGGCGATCCGGTGGTGGCGATCGACCGCGAGACACGGACCGTGGTGGCCCGGTCCGGCCGGGTGGAGCCCTATGATCGGCTGCTGATCGCCACCGGGTCCGACCCCTTCATCATCCCGGTGCCGGGCAAGGATCTGGCGGGCGTGGTGACGTTCCGCGATCTGGATGATGTGGACAAGATGCTGGCCGCCGCCGAAAAGGGCGGAAGTGCCGTGGTGATCGGCGGTGGCCTGCTCGGGCTGGAGGCAGCGCATGGCCTCTCGCTGCGCGGCATGAAGGTCACCGTCGTTCATCTGATGCCGACGCTGATGGAACGCCAGCTGGACGAGGCGGCGGGTTACCTGCTGAGGACCGAACTCGAACGGCGCGGGCAGACCATCGTGACCGGGGGCGATACCGCCGAGATCGTCGGCCGGGACGGGCATGTGGCGGCGGTACGGCTGAAGGACGGGCGCGAGTTTGCCGCCGATATCGTGGTCATGGCCGTCGGCATCCGCCCCGGCACCACATTGGCGAAAGCGGCGGGGCTGACGGTCGAACGCGGCATCGTGGTGGACGATCACATGGTGACGAGCGACCCCGCGATCATGGCGGTGGGCGAATGCGTGCAGCATCGCGGGGCCTGCTATGGCCTGGTCGCGCCGCTGTGGGACATGTGCCGCGCGCTGGCCGATGCGGCCTGCGAAAGCCCGAGCGGCTATGAAGGCTCGGTCACTTCAACCAAGCTCAAGGTCTCGGGGATCGACCTGTTTTCGGCAGGAGACTTTTCTGGCGGCGACGGGGCCGAGGACATCGTGATGCGTGATGCATCGCGCGGGGTCTACAAGCGCGTGGTGGTGAAGGACAACCGGCTGGTCGGCGCGGTGCTCTATGGCGATACCGCTGACGGCAGCTGGTACTTCGACCTGCTGAAGAAGGGCGAGGACATTTCCGCCATCCGCGAGGCGCTTATCTTCGGGCAGGCCGTTGCCAGCGGGGGCGCCGTGCTGGACCCTAATGCCGCCGTTGCAGCGCTATCGGACGACGCAGAAATCTGCGGCTGCAACGGCGTTTCCAAGGGCCGGGTGATCGAGACGATCAAGGCGGGCGCG
>JAPLPG010000236.1 GCA_026400375.1 Novosphingobium sp.
GCCCCGGGTTTTCCAGCCCCTTGAGCGAGGCGATCACGAGTTCCTGCGGACTCTCCGGCCAGCTCACGGTATATTGCGCGGCGATGGCGGGCACGTAGAAGGGCTCGATCTTGGTGGCGGCGGGAAAGGATACTTTCTTGAACCACCAGACGGAAAGTTGGTTCTTTCCGGACAAAGCGTTGACCGGGATGATGGCTCCGGCGGCGGCGCCGGCGAAGCCAGCGGTGCCGAGGGGCTCCACATAAGCAGCGGCGGAATAGCAATCGCCGCCGGAGATGTGTCCAGCCACTTCGTATCCCGGCCCGGGAGCCACAAGGCGGCTGCCCACGGTGGCGCAGCCCGTCGTTACCGGCGCACCCGTGGGCGAGAAGTTCGACGTGCGCAGGGTGTTGTACTTGCCGTTCAGGTACTGCAGGTTCAGGCTCAACAGGTCGTTGCGGGTCGGCGCAAAGCGGGCCTCGAACTCGGCCCCGTAGATCCGCGATTTGCCCGCGTTGACCGTGGTCGACCCTTGCGCAAAGATCCCTGCACCGGTGCGTACGCCGCCGACGAAGGTGATCTGCTGGTCCTTGTAGTCCCAGTAGAACGCCTCGATGTTCAGCTGCAGCTTGTTGCCGAAGAACCGGTTCTTGGCGCCCACGGTATAGGCCGTCAGCGTTTCGGGGGCGAAAGTGTTGGCAGGCGGCTGGGCCACGAAGAACCCGCCCGATTTGAACCCGGTCGCCACATTGGCATAGACCAGCGATGCCGGCCCTGCGTCGAATTCGATCCCGGCCTTCCAGGTGAACTTCTCAAACGTCAGGTCGCCGGTGAAGGGCGTGCCCAGCGCCGGCTGGATCGGCCCGGGCAGACCGCCCGATGCGGTCGATGTCAGCTGCGACTTCTCCTCGCGCGTGTACCGGCCACCGGCCACCAGCCGCAGCGCGTCGGTAACGTCGAAGGTCAGCTGGCCGAACGCGGCATAGCTCTGCGTTTCCAGCCGCGGGTTGAAGCGGGTGGTCGAGATGTTGCCCTGGCGGAAGAAGTTTTCCGTGACCTGGTTCTCGCCGAAATAGAACAGCCCCAGCACATAGCGCAGGCGCTGGTCTTCCTTCGACGAAAGCCGCACTTCCAGCGAAGTCTGTTCGGCGACGTCGTCGACGTCGCCCCGGAAGCCGGGCAGGTAGGTGCGCACGTTCACGTCCGACCGCCGCCAGGCCGGCACGAAGGTCAGCGTGCCAAAGCCCATGTCGCCAACGATCGTGGCGCTGACGCCATAGAACTTGTTGTCGAGGTAGCCGTCGGTCCCGGCCAGCGCAATGCAGCCGCTGTTGACGAAGTTGCCCGGCCCGCCGCAGAACGGCGGCGCGAAGATGCCCGATGCGAGACGGCGGATGGCGGCCTGCGCCACCGGATCGGAGATGCTGATGCGGTCTGCGACCGGCGGCACGGCATAGCGCGATTCGGGCAGGAGCACGGCCCCTGCGCCCTTGCCGTGCTGGTTGTAGTAATCGGCGACCAGCGTCATCGACCACATGTCGGACGGCTGGATCAGCAACGATGCGCGCACCGCCTCGCCCTTGTCGTCGTCATACCCGTCCGAGATGTACCCGTCGCGATCGACGATCTGGCCGGCCACGCGCAGCGCCATGATGTCGCCGATCGGCACGTTCAGCGCCAGCGAGGCCTTCTTGCTGTCGTAGTTGCCGTATTCGGCGGTGCCTTCGCCGCTGAAGGTGCCCAGCTTGGGCTTCTTGGGGATCACGTTGATCGCGCCGCCCGTGGCGTTGCGGCCATAGAGCGTGCCCTGCGGCCCCTTGACCACTTCCACGCGCTCAAGATCGTAGAACACGCCCGCAGGCGCCGTCGGACGGCCCACGTAGATGCCGTTGAAGTTGAAGGCGATGGCGTTTTCGGCAAACGAATTCTGCGAATTGGTGCCCACCCCGCGCAGGAAGAAGCTGGTGGTGCCGCCGGTCGGCTGGATGACCAGCGAAGGCACGAGCCTGCCCAGGTTCGCGGTTTCGGTGATGCCGGACTTGATGAGGTCGTTGCCGGTCACGGCAGATACCGCAACGGCAGCCTTCTGCAGGCTTTCCACGCGGCGCTGGGCAGCGACCGAATCCTGCGCAACGGCAATTCCGGGAACAGCCAGTCCGGTTATGACGGTCGTGGCCAGCAACAATGCCTTCATTTTCAGTCTCCCTTGAAACGCAGACGCATGCCCCCGCATCTGCTTATTCAGCCGCGACTTAGATCATCCGGTTGATATTGGTTAAATTTTTTGTTTAAATGGAAAACCAATAGTAAAATCTATAGGTAGGGTAGTGCGCTTCAAAGGTCTCGATCTCAATCTGCTGGTCGCCTTCAGCGTCCTGATGGAAACGCGCAGCGTCTCGCGCGCGGCTGAAAAGCTGCACCTCAGCCAGCCTGCGATGAGCGCGGCGCTCGGCCGCCTGCGCGATTACTTCGGCGATGACCTGCTGGTTCTGCAGGGAAAGCGGATGCTGCCCACCGCCTATGCCGAAACGCTGGTGCCAATGGTGCAGGATACGCTGCGACAGGTCGATGCGCTGATCACGACGTCCACCACGTTCGATCCGGCCACCTCGCAGCGCACCTTCCGGCTGATCGCATCGGACTATATCACGGCGGCGGTGATCGCGCCCCTGTCGCGCCGCCTCAGCCTCGAAGCGCCGAGCATCCGCATCGAAGCCGTGCTGCCATCGGATGGCAGCTCCGACCTGATCGCCCAGGGCGCCTTCGATCTGCTAATCACGCCCGAAGACTTCATCAACCCCAACCAGCCCGCCGAACTGCTGTTCGAGGAACGCCACGTCATCGTCGGGTGGGACCGCAATCCGGTCTTTTCCCAGCCTCTCACCGAAGCCGCGTTCATGGCGGCGGGGCATGTCGGCATCCAGATGGGCAACCAGCGCACCAGCGCCTTCGGGGACCGCACGATCGAGCAATCGGGGCGTTTTCGCCGGATGGACGTCATGGCCTCCTCGTTCACCGTGGTGCCCTGGCTGGTCATCGAAACCCATCGCCTTGCGGTAATGCACGAACGACTGGCGCGGCGCATGGCCACCATGTTCCCGCTGGCCATCGCGCCCATCCCGTTCGATTTTCCGATCATGCGCGAGATGTTGCAGTTCAACCGCACGCGCAGCACCGATGAAGGCCTCAAATGGCTGCGCGGCCAGTTGCGGCAGGACAGCGCCCTGCCATGACGCTCGGCTGCGGGTGCAGCAATCTGCCTGATATCAATCAATCCAAACAATAACTTTTACAAATTCACCGGCGGCCCCTTATGGCAGCACGCTGATGACGCGTCCGCTGGCACAGGGCGCGCGGGGAGAGGCGGCTTTACCATGCACGATCAAGGCAAGGCCCTGTGCCGCATCGGCATCACCGGGGCCACCCTCGATGCAAGGCATTCCGCATGACCCATCCGCACGATCTTTCAGGCCTTACCGCCATCGTCACGGGATCGACGCAGGGCATCGGCCGCGGCATTGCCGAGGCACTGGCGATGGCTGGCGCAAACGTGACGATCACCGCCGAAGATGCGCAGGCCGTGGCCGCCACGACGGCAGATCTTGTCGCTGCCGGGCACGCCGTGGCGGGCCTGCCCTGCGACGTGACCGATGACGCGGCGCTCCGTGCGCTGGTCGATGGCACCCTGGCCCGCTTCGGCGGTCTCGACATCCTCGTCTGCAATGCCGGGATCACCGGCACGGCAGGCAGCTGGGCGCTTGATGATTTCGACCGGGTGATGGCGATCAACTTGCGCTCGATCGTCGCGTTGACCGGCCTGGCGCGTCCGCACATCGCCGCGCGCGGCGGCGGCAGCATGATCCTGATGTCCAGCCTGTCGGCGCTGCGGGGCAATGGCGCGATCAACGCCTATGCCCTGGCCAAGGCGGGCGTGGCACAACTGGCGCGCAATCTTGCCGTGCAATGGGGACCCGATCGGATCCGGGTAAACGCGCTGGCCCCCGGCCTGATCGGAACCCCGCTTTCCGCGCCGCTGCTGGCCGACGAAGCCTTCATGGCCCGCCGCCTGCAGATGACGCCGCTGCGCCGGGTGGGCACCGTGGCCGACGTTGCCGCCGCCTGCCTGTTCCTGGCCTCGCCCGCCAGCGGCTTCATCACCGGCCAGCAGATCGCCATCGATGGCGGCACATCGATCACCGATGGCAGCTGACCTGCGCGGCAGCCGGAACTTGAACAGACTGAACCCCTGACATTGCCGATCTTCGCTATCTTGAAAGGATGCCCATGAAACTTGCCACTATCGACAACGGCGCGCCCGATGGTGCGCTGGTCGTCGTCAGCGCCGATGGCGGCCGCTACCTTGGCGCCGAATCGGTTGCGCCTACCCTGCAAGCCGCGCTCGATGACTGGTCCGGCACGGCGCCTGCCCTGGCGGTTCTGGCAGACCGCTTGGCGGCAGGCGAAGGCCACGGCACTGCCGGCGTGGCGTTTGCCGCGCCGATGCCGCGCGCCTGGCAATGGCTCGATGGCTCGGCCTTCCGCAGCCATGGCGAACTGATGGAAACGCTGTTCGGCACCGAACCGCCGCCGGCCGGTCGTCCGCTGATGTATCAGGGCCTGTCGCACCAGTTCCTGTCCGCCACTGCCGACGTGCCGGTCCCGCGCGAGGAAGACGGCATCGATTTCGAAGGCGAATTCGGCGTGATCACCGATGCGGTGCCGATGGGCGTGACTCCGGAACAGGCCATGGCCCACATCAAGCTGATCGTGCAGATCAACGACTGGTCGCTGCGCGCGCTGGCGCCGGTCGAGATGAAGACCGGCTTTGGCTGGATCCACGCCAAGCCCGCCTGCTCGGTTGCGCCCTTTGCGGTCACCCCCGATGTGCTGGGCGATGCCTGGCGCGATGGCCGGGTGCATCTGCCGCTCGCCGTCGACTGGAACGGCCAGCGCTTCGGCAATGCGCAGGGCGGGGTGATGGAATTCGGCTTCCACGATCTTGTCGCCCATGCCGCCAGCACCCGTTCGCTCTGCGCCGGAACGATCATCGGGTCGGGCACGGTATCGAACAGCAACTTCCGCGAAATCGGCTCGTCGTGCATTGCCGAACGGCGCGGGATCGAAATGCTTGACGAAGGCACCGCCCGCACCGGCTACATGAAGTTCGGCGATACCGTGCGGATGGAAGCGCGCCTGCCCGATGGCAGCGTCCTGTTCGGCGCGATCGATCAGAAGGTGGTCAAGGGATAAGCCGCCGAAGTGCGTCGGCCTGAGCGCGCTCAGTCGATCACGATGTAGTATCCGGCGGCGCTGTCGGATGAATTGCTCAGGACGATCTCGAACCGCCCGCTGAACAGGGGCGTCCAGCTGCATTCGCGGCTGCGCGCCTTGGCGGGCGGGCAGACCGGCCTTGCCTCGCGGTCCAGCACCGTGAAGTTCAGCGGGGCCTTGTCTGCCGTCGCCACTGCCACCCGCGCCGCGCGTCCGCCATCGAACAGTTGCGGCAGGCGCACGGTGTCCCCGGGGTTGAGCATCCCCGCCTTGTAGGCCGGGCCCAGCACGCGCCCGCGATAGGCCATGGCCCGCGGCATCTGCGCGCGGGTGCGCCAGTGCGCCACCGGATCGTCCGCCACATCCAGCGGCCTGGCGCCCAGAGCGTCGAGCGCGGCCAGCGCCATGCCCAGCCGCTCCGGCTGGTCCTGCACCCCTTGCGCCTCAACCAGCAATTGCGCCACCGCGTCTGCCGGTTCGGGCAGGCGGGCCGATGCGGGCAAGGGCATTCGCGCCGTTTCGGGCGCTTCCATCGCGCATCCGGCAAGGATGGCGCAGGCCGACAGGGCAAGCGATTTCAGCATCATGGCGCAGGCTCCAGAATGAATTGCGCGCCTCGGGCCACATCGCCAAGGCGCAGCAGCATGCCGTGGCGCTCGGCAATGGCGCGGGAAAGGGCCAGCCCCAGGCCGTGGCCGGGCTTGTCGCCGGGCACGGTGGCGCGGGCAAAGCGCTGGAACACGCGCTCGTGCTGGTCACGCGGGATGCCGGGGCCATCGTCCTCCACCACCAGCCGCGGCCCGGCCTGCAGCAAAAGCCGCACGGTCCCGCCTGCGGGCACATACTTGATCGCATTGTCGAGCAGGTTGGACACCAGCCGGGTGATCTGCATCCGCTCGCCCAGCAGGGTAATGCCCGGCGCAATCGCCGACTCCAGCACCAGCCCCGCCTCGTCGGCGCTGTCTTCGTAAAGCCCGGCCAGGTTCTCCAGCAGCTGGCTCAGGTCGATCAGCGCCAGCCCCGCCAGATCGCCGCGCCGGCTTTCGGCCGATGCGATGTCGAGCAGCGAATCGAGCATCGTGGCAATGCCGCGAATGTCCTCGCGCGCCTGCGCCAGCGGCCCGCCCGCCGGCCCGGGCTGCGTCTGGATCATTGCGCCCAGCTGATGATCGAGGTGCATCAGCGGCGTGCGCACCTCGTGCGCCACGTGTTCGGACACCTGCTTGTAGGCCTTCAGCAACTGCGCCTGCCGCGCCAGCAGGCGCGTGCCGTGCCCGGCCATCTCGTCGATCTCGTCACCCTTGCGCTGCCGCTCCGGATGGCTAGCCGGGAAGCTCGTCGGAAAACTGGCCGAACGCCCGTCCGCCGCTGCCCCCAGCGCGGCGTTCACCGCGTTCATCCGCCGCGCCAGATGCCGCGCGGTGATCCATGCCACCAGCGCCACGCCCGCAATGATCGCCGCGCCCACGCCCAGAAATGCCGCGCAAAGCACCATCAGCGCCGCCCGATCGGTCGCATATTCGCGCGCCACCAGCAGTTGCAGGTCGGGCGCAAGCCGCGTGCCCATCGCAAACACCGCCGTGCCATCGGCCAGCGTGATAAAGCCCTGTTCGGATTGCGCGGCGTTGATCTGCGGCCAGCGCCGCTGGTCCCCGCCCAGCGGCCGCCCGCGTCCATCGGCCACCAGATAGTGCGATCGCCGCGTCTCCAGGCTGACCACGGCCTGCCGGTCCGCCACCCGCCGCAGCAATTCCTCGCGCCCGCCGCTGGCATAGATATCGATCAGCCCGGCCATGTCGGTCGAAACCGTCGCCGCCAGCGAGGCGCGGGTCTGCCGTTCCACCGTGATCGTGGTCACCGCAAACAGCACCACCACCGCCAGCACGGCAATCGCGATCGATGCCGCCGTCAGCTGCCCGAAGATCGAGCGCCTGCGCCGCCGTGCGGGTTTCATTCCCCTCTCGTCAGGCGGTATCCGGCGCCCCAGATGGTTTCGAGCGCCGGCGCGGCAAACCCGTCCTCAAGCTTGCGCCGCAGCCGCCCGATGTTCACGTCCACCACGTTGGTCTGCGGATCGAAGTTCATGTTCCACACATCGCGCAACAGCATCTCGCGCGTCACCGTTTCGCCGGCGTTTTCCATGAAATAGCGGAACAGCGCAAACTCGCGCGGGGACAGCGCAATGTGCTTGCCCGAACGGAACGCGGTGCGCGCCTTGGTGTGGCATTCGAACGCGCCGAAGATGATCACCGCGCCATGCACCGCGCCGCCCGCGCGCCGGTGCAGCGCGCGCACGCGGGCGACCAGCTCCTGCGGTTCATAGGGTTTGGACAGATAATCGTCGACGCCCGCTTCCAGCCCCTCGATGCGGTTCTCGCTGCGCCCCAGCGCCGACAGCATCAGCACCGGCGTGCCCACGCCCGCCCCGCGCAGCCGCGAAACGATGGTCAGGCCATCGATATCGGGCAACATCCGGTCAAGGATAATCACGTCGAACGGTTCGGCGCCTGCGCGCTGCAGGCCCGCCGTGCCGGTCTGCTCCCAGGCCAGCCTGTCGCCATCTCGGCACAGCAGCGTCTGCACGGCATCGGCCGCCCGCGGATCGTCCTCGACGTAGAGGATATTGAGATTGCCCATCAGCCTCGCCCCCGGGGTGGCCCTGTCCAGACCAGACCGTCCGGCGTGATCTATTCACACCGGACGGTGGTCTTGCAACTGCTCAGTTTCCCAAGGGTATCAGCGCATGTCCTCGACCGAGATCCAGCCTTTTGTGCCAAAGCTGTCGCTGACCTCGATCATCAGACCCTTGCGTTCGCCGGTGGGGGTGAGAGCGGTTCCGGCGCGCACGGTGCGCAGCGTTGCAGACTTCGGATCGGCCGCGGCAAACATCTTCGTATCGACCGCGGTCACTGCCGAGGTCGCTGCGGCGGCCGCTGCCGGAGCCGCAGTCGGAACCATCGCGGCCAGCGCCGGGCCTTGTGCCGAAACGCCGTTGAACGCCTTGATGAACGCCTCGAGCAGCATCTGGCCGTCCTTGCTTCCGGCATAGGCCGCGCCGGTTGCGCCATTGGCCACCGCGCCGATCGTCCCGCCACCCAGGCCATTGCCACCGCCGAACGAGATCGAAGTTTTCGACACTTCGCCCGAACCTTGCGCCACCGTCTGGCCGCTGGCCGGGCTGATCAGGCGGATCCCTGCGGCCACGACCTTCTTCTTGCCGCCAAAGCCGCCGAACATGCCCATCATCGCCCCGCCGCCGGGCAGGCCGCGCATCAGGCCGCTGGCCGCGCCAGACCGCACCAGCCCTTCCATCGCCACGCCCTTGGCCGTCTCGATCGACTTGTCGACCTCTTCCTTGTCGCCCGCAATCACGTTCATCAGGAACGATGCCGGCTTGCCGCTGGCCGGATCGTGCAGGGTAAAGCAGCCGGATTCGCGCGCCATCGCGGCAATCAGCTCGCGCGGAGAGCTCAGGCCGTACTTGGTCCACCCTTGCGTATCGCCATCGACCAGCGCGACCGAACCGATCGCCTTGTCACACCGGTTCAGCGTGACCGGGGGTGCCTTTTCCGCAGCCTGCGCCGTGATCGGCACGCCGCCCAGAAGCCCGGCAGCCAGGGCGAGTGAAGCGATGAATTTCGTCGTGCGCAGCATGATGGACACCCCTCGAAAAACCTGCCGCACATGGGCTGCGGCCACGGGGGGACAATGCGCGCAAGCGGGGACCACGCCCACACAACAGTCCTGTCATGGCTATGACAATGGCTGTTAGCGCCGAGCGTTGGGGGGTGGCGGAAGAAGGAAAGTGTCGCACAGAGACGCGGAGGCGCGGAGAATTGGCAGGCGCGGCGAAGCCAGTTACCGGATCGAGACGTTGCGCTTTCCGCAAGGAACCCGGGACAGATGCCCCTTGCGGTCCGACAGGCCATCTCCGCGTCTCCGCATCTCCGCGCGCCCCCCTTTTCGCTTGCAGTTGGCTCGCCCGCAAATGCCAGCCTCGCTTGCCAACCCCCAAGATCAAGACGATTGTATCGTTTGCAAACTTTCCTTCGTCATTGCGAGGAGACGTAGTCGACGAAGCAATCCAGAGTCTGCGCAGAGCCGCTCTGGATTGCTTCGCTACGCTCGCAATGACGAGAAAAGGTGGTGGCGGTTTGCAAAGAACATAACCGCCAAAGAGAAAGGGCGGCCTGGTGGCCGCCGCCTGCCAGCTGCCAGGTATAATCCATGCCGCCTGCCAGCACGCGCGCCTCGGCGGTCCAGCCCGATTTCATCGCATCGGGCGTCAGGCGGAACTGGCTGCCGTCCTCGAAGCTGGCCACCGTGTCGCCCAGCTTGCCCGCCAGCCGCTGGCGATAGCCGCCTTCCAGCTCCAGCGTCAGCGGGCGCTCGTCGCGCGTCACCTCGCCTGCGCTCCACGCCGCGGTCATGCTGCCGGTGCCGGTCGCCAGGCTCGACGTGCGCTTGGCCACCGCCAGTACCATCGCGTCCGATCCGCTTTCGCCATAACCGTTTTCCGAAAGGCGGAAGTAATCGAACTTCGCCATGGGCCGCAGCGAAAGGTTGCCGCCCAGATCCAGCTTGTACGATGCGCCGCCCTGGCCGCCGGCGGTCCACCCCTTCCAGCTGCCATTGGCGGCATAGGACAGCGTGGCCGAATCCACAGCGCCGGTGAAGGTGCGCGATGAGCTGAGCGAAACGCGGCCGACCGATGCCTTGACATAGGCATAGAACGGCCCGCTCGCCATGCGCCAGAACGCGCCCAGTTCGTAGTTGCTGGCATCGGTGGTCTGGTAATCGCCGGTGGCGATATCGCCCTTGGTATAGGCGAACGACAGGCCCACGTTGCCGATCCCGGTGATCCGTTCGATCCCGGTCGAAAGCCCCCAGCCCGAAACCTTGAAGCCTGCGCTCCCCGTCTCGTCCTTGCTGCCACGGAACCAGATCGGCTCAAGCCAGCCGCCGGCATTGCTGATGTCGAACAGCGAACTGTCGTCCATCAGGTGGCGCGAGGCGAGGCGGCCCGAACGGGTGACGAAATCGAACACGCCGCCCGCATAATCGGGCAGGAGCTGGTTGAACTGCCCCTGCAGCGCGGCAACGTCGTCCACCTGCAACAGGCTGCTGCCAAGGTTGTCGATGGCCGTGGCCTGCGCATAGATCGCATCGTAGGCGGCCGCCTGCGGCGCGGTCAGGCCCAGGTCCTGCGCACTCTTGCGCGCCACGTCCAGCACCAGCGTCTGCCCCACCACGCTGACATCGCCGTTGAACAGCACCGGCAATTGCGTGGTCGTGGCATCGAACGTGGGCGACCCGGTCAGCGCTCCGGCGGTCAGGATGGTATAGCTGCCCTCGACATCGGCCAGCGACGAAATGGTCGCCGAAACCTTCGATCCGTTGGCAAAGTTCGCGGTGTTCACCGCGATCTGCGAGGCGGTGCCGGTCTCGCCGTCGATATAGACTTTCAGGCTGCCGCCCGAATTCACGGTCAGGCTGTCGAACGCCAGCGTCGATGCGGCGCTTGCGCCAAAGCTGCCGCCGTTGACGATGACATCGAGATTGCCGGCATTCCCAAGCGTGCCGGTAAACCGCGCGGTGCCGCCCAGCGTCAGCGTGCCAAGGCTGCCTGCCAGATCGAGGTTACCCTCGAAGAACGCACTGCCGGCCATGCCCATCGTGGCCGTACCGGTGCCGAAGTTGATGTTGCCGCGATAGCCGCTGTCGCCCGAAAGCAGCACCTGATCGTTGCCCGCCCCCAGCACGCTGTTGCCGGTGATCCGGCCCGTGGCGATGTCGAGCACGTCGTTGCCGCTGCCGGTATGGATGTTGCCGGTGATCGCGGCGTAGATCACCGGATTGCTGGCATCATAGCCCGATGCCGCCTGCTCGGTGGTCTGCGCGGTCTTGTCGATATCGTTGAGATACTGCCTGATCGTCACGCCGGTGGTGTTGGCGGTCACGTCGATTGCGCGCAGATCGTCGCTGCTCGATCCGCTGGCCGTGATGAACCCGGTGTTGTTGATCGTGCCCAGCGTGCCCGATTTGTCGTGGATCGCATAAGCTGCGCCTTCGCCGGGGGAACTGATCGTGGCGCGGATCGTGCCGCTGTTCGAAAGGGTCGGCACCGTCGATCCCTGGTTGATCAGCAGGGCCGTGGCGGCTTCGTCCACGGTGGTGGCGGTGATCGTGCCCGAAACGCCGATGCCGCTGGCCATCGTCACGTTGCCACCCTGTCCGCCGACGACCACGCCAAAGGCATCGGTGTTGCTGTAGACGCTGCTGGCGGTGATGCTGCCATCGATGGCGAGCGAGAATTCCCCGTCGCGGCCCTTGACCTTGCCGATGACGGTATCGCCAGCGCCGCCCACCAGCAGCGCCGGGCTGTTGCCGACGGACGCTATCGTCCCGGTCACTTCCGAAGCATCGGCCACCCCATCGCCGTCCTCGTCGGTGCTGGTGCTGCTCAGGTCATAGGGCGCAGCGTCCAGCAGGATGCCCCCCGCCACGTTGCCAGAAATCTCCACCGCCGCCTTGCCGGTGCGCAGCGCGGTGCGCGAAAGGGTCTGCGTGGTGCCAGCATCGGTGGTGTAGGACGATGCCTGGCTGATTGCGCCCTGGATGCGCACCGTGCCGCCCACGTCGCCGCCAACCACCACGCCCTGCGCGCCCTGGCCAACAACGGCCACCGTGCCTTCGACGGTGACATTGCCGGTCACGCCCTTTGTGGCAATCCCCACGCTGTTGTCGCCGACCACGGCGATCGTCCCGGAGTTGGCGATGCTGCCCACCAGATCGGATTTCACCGCGATGCCGCCCGAATTCAGGCCATCGACGCGGATCGTGCCGCTGTTGGTGATCGATCCGGTCGTCGCAGTGCCGCTGTTCGCCACGATGCCATAACGGTTCGATGCAGACGCGATCGGGCCATCGGCAATGCCGTTGCTGTCGGCATCGGCCCCGGTAAAGGTTTCGGTCACCGTGATCGTGCCGGCATTGCCGACGGTCGTCGTCCGGCCCGCGTCGATGGCGATCCCGGTATCGCCGCTCTTGCCGCCGGTATTGGTGATCGTCCCGCCCGAGGCGACCGTCACCGTGCTGTTCGAATCCACCGTGGCCGCCGTGCCGCCATTGGCCAGCAGGATCGTGCCGCCGCTCGCCACTGTCACGTTGCCTGCCGTGGCGGTCTTGAGCGGTGCGGTCGTGCTGGTGCTGATGGTCGTGTCGGCCAGCGCCATCTGCGGGACCAGCAGGGCGAACGCGGCGGGAGCTCCAGCCAGCGTGGCGAGAAAGGTGGTGCTGCGCAGGTGGTTCATGAAACCCTCATCCATTCCGGGAAAAACAGGCCCGCGCCGGGGTGCGGTCGGCGCGGGCCAGCAGGTGTGCGACCCGCAAGGACTGACGCGGGCACATTCGACAGTGGAGCCAGGGCCCGGCGCGCGCCGGTTATCCCGTCTCCGCAGCGCTTAACGGGGGCTCTTGCGCAACCCTTCGCGGCAATGGGAAAAAACTTTGCCTGTGGCGTTGCGGGCACGCTGTAAATCTGCCGTTCACCTCGCAGGCGGCAGGCAAGGCGCGCAGCCCGCAAGAGGCAATGGTGCAAAGACGGCAGGTCTCCTTGACGTTCTATGGCGATGCAAGATCGGAAGCAGTGGCGGGCCATGACAGCCCGCTGGACTCTGTCGAACCCCTGACTGGCGCATTTCCCGGCCGCCAGTTGCTCGATGACGCCGCGCTGATGCGCGAGGTGGCGAACGGCTCGGTCGAGGCTTTCGCCATTCTGGTCGATCGCCATTCGCCTGCGCTCTATCGCGTGGCCATGCGCATGCTGGCCGATGCCGCCGAGGCCGAGGACGTGACCCAGGATTGCTTCACCCGCCTGTGGCAGAACGCGCCGCGCTGGACGCCCAGCGGGGCCGGGCTGGTCGGCTGGCTGCACCGCGTGGCGATGAACCTGTGCTTCGATCGCAAGCGCCGCTTCCGCGTGGTCACGGTGGAAACGCTGCCCGATCCGGCAGACGATGCGCCGCTGGCCGATCGGCGAATCGAGGCTGAGCAGGCCTCGCAGGCCGTGGGCGATGCTCTGGCTGATCTGCCCGAGCGCTATCGCGCCGCGCTTGTGCTCTGTTATTATGAAGGATTTTCGAACGCCCTTGCAGCGCAGGTGCTTGATCTCAATATCAAGGCCATGGAATCGCTGTTGTTCAGGGCGCGTCGGCAGATGCGGGGGCTGCTGGAAGCCCGTGACGTATCGTGCGCCGATCTGGAAGCGCAGGCCTGATGGCGCGCAAGGTGCCTGTCTCGCCTGCGGTGCAGGATGCCGCGCTCGACGCCGCGCTGGCCCGCGCGCCGCGTCCGGCCCTGCCGCCGGGCCTTGCCGCGCGCATCGTCGCGCAGGCCACCGCGCATCCGCAACTGGCGCCGGGGCCGGACGGCGCTGGCGTGCCGGAACCGGTTGATGCCACCGCGCAGGTCATTCCGTTCGCCCCGGCAGCGACAGCATCGGCGGCACCGGCAGCGGCGGTGAGCGAACCTGCGCCGCCGCGCAACAGGCGGCTGATCTTTGGCGCGGGCTTTGCCGCTCTGGCCGCAAGTCTGGTTGCTGTGGTGGTGATCGGGCAAGGTGGGCAGCAACCGGCAATGACGCCGGAAATGGCGAAAAGTGGTGAAATTGCAGTGCGTTCTGAAGTGCACCTAGATGCACCTAAAGCACACCAGGCTGCACCTGCGCCGCAGCTGGCCGCCGCAGCGCCTGCGCCAAAAGCCGCTGTGCGCTCCACCGCAAACGCGCCTGTCGTGCCCCAGGTCGAACCCGAAGCGGCACCGCTGGTGTCCCCCGTTGCCCCCCAGCTCGCAACCTCGGGGGAGCGTCCGGCGCGCGATGCGGTAGGCCCGATCACCGATCCATCGCCCGGCCCGCGCGTGGTGCCGAACGGCGGCCTGATGGGCCCGCCTGCGCCGCAGCAGGGCTGGGCCTTCACCGGCGGCGCGCCGGGCAGCATCGTCTTGCCCAGCGGCCAGTCCTTGCCCGGCCAGACCACCGGCACGATGCCGCCGCCTTCCGGCCCCGGTGGTCCGGGTCCGGGTGGTCCGGGCCCAGGCGGGGGGCATCCGTAAGAGGCCTGTAATCTGCCGGAAAATCCGGCTATGGACCGGCGAATGCAGCAACATCCCGTGCTCGTGCTGACCACTGGCGGCACCATCGACAAGGCCTATTTCGACGCGCTGAGCGAGTATCAGATCGTCGAGAGCGGCATTCCCGCCGTACTTGCGCAGGCGCGCGTGGCGCTGCCCATTCGCGTGATGGAACTGATGCGCAAGGACAGTCTGGAGCTGACCGAGGCCGACCGCGCGCTGATTGCCGCGGCTGTGCGCGAGGCGCCGGAAACCCGCGTGGTCATCACCCATGGCACTGATACCATGACAGAAACCGCCAAGGCGCTGGCCCATGTTCCGGGCAAGACCGTGGTGCTGACCGGCGCGCTATCGCCCGCGCGCTTTGCCGAGACGGATGCGCCGTTCAACCTGGGCATGGCCTTTGCCACCGCGCAGATCGCCGCGCCCGGCGTGTGGATCGCGATGAGCGGGCAGGTGTTCGATGGGCTGAAGGTGCGCAAGGATCGCGCGGCGGGCAAGTTCGTGGCGACAGACCTTCCGGCCTGACCTTTCGGCCATGATCTGCGTTTGCATCCCGATAGGCATTGTTATTGGACGGTAACGCCTCAACCTCTAAAGGTAGAGCCATGATGCTTCCCCGGATCGCGAACCAGCGCGCCATCATCGACCGCCGCGAACTGGCCGATGCCATCGCCGCAGCCTTTGCCGAACAGGGCGAGAAATCGCGTCCTGCGGTGGTCGAGCTGCTGCGCGGCGCGCTCGACAATGGTCGTGCCGAAATCGCGCGGCGGCTTGAGGCGCGGCCATCGGCGGGCACCGAATGCGCGCAGGCGCAGGCGTTCCTGGTCGATCAGCTGGTGCGGATCATCTACGATCACGTGGTCGGGCGGATCTATCGCGCCAGCAACCGTTCGATGGGCGAGCGCATTGCGGTGGTGGCGGTGGGCGGATACGGGCGGGGCGAAATGGCGCCGCATTCGGACGTGGACATCGCCTTCATCACCCCGATCAAGCCGACATCGTGGTGCGAACAGGTGATCGAGGCGCTGCTCTATTTCCTGTGGGACCTGGGGCTGAAAGTGGGCCAGTCCAGCCGTTCGCTGGACGAAGTGGTGCGCATGGCGCGCAGCGACCTGACCATCCGCACCGCGATGCTGGAAGGCCGCTATGTGTGGGGCGACCGTGATCTGTACGATGCGGCATCGGCCAGGTTCTGGGCCGAAGTGGTCACCGGCACCGAAAAGCAGTTCGTGGCCGAGAAGCTGGAAGAGCGCAATCTGCGCCACAAGAAGCTAGGCGACAGCCGCTATGTGGTTGAACCCAATGTGAAGGAGGGCAAGGGGGGCTTGCGCGACCTGCACACGCTGTACTGGATCGGCAAGTACATCCACAAGGTGCGCGATGCATCGGAACTGGTCGACGTGGGCCTGCTGACGGCCGAGGAATACCGCGCGTTCCGCCGGGCCGAGAACTTCTTCTGGGCCGTGCGGTGCCATCTGCACACCCTGACCAACCGCGCCGAAGACCGCCTGACCTTTGATCTGCAGCGCGAAGTGGCGATGCGGATGAACTTTGCCGACCGGCCGGGCAAGAGCGCGGTGGAACGGTTCATGCAGTACTTCTTCCTGCAGGCCAAGCAGGTGGGATCGTTGACCGGGGTGTTCCTGGCGCAGCTGGACGACCAGTTCGCCAAGGAAAAGCGCGGCTTCTTTGCCACCTTGCGGCGCAAGCGCCCGAAGAAGGCCGGATCGTTCATCATCGATGCCGGCAAGCTGGGCGTGCCATCGGACGATACCTTCAAGGAAGATCCGGTGCGGCTGATCGAACTGTTTGCCGTGGCGGTGGAGCAGCCGATCGAGATCCATCCCGAGGCGATGCGCATCGCGCGGCGCGATGCCGGGCTGATCGATGCCGCCGTGCGCCGCGATCCCCGCGCCAATGCGCTGTTCATGGACGTGCTGACCAGCCGCCACGATCCCGAGACCGTCCTGCGCTGGATGAACGAAGCCGGCGTGTTCGGCCGGTTCATTCCCGATTTCGGCCGGGTCATCGCGCAGATGCAGTTCGACATGTATCACCACTACACGGTGGACGAACACACGATCCGCGCGATCGGGCTGCTGGCCAAGATCGAGAAGGGCGAGGCGAAGGCCGACCATCCGCTGGCCAGCGAAGTGGTGAGCAAGGTGTCGTCGCGCCGGGTGCTGTATCTCGCCACGCTGCTCCACGATATTGCCAAGGGGCGGCAGGGCGATCATTCGGTGCTGGGCGCCGAAGTTGCGATGAAGCTGTGCCCGCGGCTGGGGCTTTCGGCGGCGGAAACCGAATTGGTGGCCTGGCTGGTGCGCTGGCACCTGCTGATGAGCGCGACGGCGTTCAAGCGCGATCTGGCCGATTACAAGACCATCGCCGATTTCGTGCAGACGGTGCAGAGCCAGGAGCGCCTGCGCCTGCTGCTGATTCTGACGGTGGTGGATATCCGCGCGGTCGGCCCCGGCGTGTGGAATTCGTGGAAGCGCCAGTTGCTGGGCGACCTGTTCGTTTCGGCCGAGGAAATGCTGCGGCTGGGCCACAAGCAGCACGGCCGGGTGGAGCGCATCGCCGCCAAGAAGAAGGCGGTGGGATCGCTGCTGAAGGAGCGCGATGCGCTGATCGGCACGGTGGGCAAGCAATTGGGCGATGCCTACTGGATTGCCGAGCCGGAAGATATCATCGCGCTGAACCTGCAACAGATGGACGTGGCACTGGGCGAGCCGCTTTCGGTGGAGGCGCACTGGTATCCGGCGCGCGGGGCCACGCTCGTCACGGTGCTGGCGGCGGACCATCCGGGCCTGTTCTATCGCATTGCCGGGGGCATCCATCTGGCCGGCGGCAACATCATCGATGCGCGCATCCATACCGCGCGCAACGGCACGGCGGTGGACAACTTCCTGGTGCAGGACCCGCTGGGCCGCCCGCTCAACGAAGCCAGCCAGATCGCCCGGCTGAAGAATGCCATTGCCGATGCCCTGGCCAACCGGGTGAAGCTGGTGCCGCAACTGGCGGCGCGCCCGCTGGCCCGGCCGCGCGCCCATGCCTTTGACGTGCGTCCGATCGTGATCTTCGACAACAAGGCATCGAACCGCTTTACCGTGATCGAGGTGGGATCGCGCGACCGGCCGGCGCTGCTGAGCCAGTTGGCCCGCGCGCTGTTCGAAGCGCGGCTGGTGGTGCATTCGGCGCACATCGCGACCTATGGCGAGCGCGCGGTCGATACGTTCTATGTCACCGACGTGCTGGGCGAGAAGGTGCTGGACGAGACGCGGCTGCGCACGGTCGAGAAACGGCTGCTGGAGGCGGCGGAAGATCGCAAGATCAAGGCCGCTGCCTGACATGGGCCGCGCCTGATGCATCGGGGTGGCAAGGCGCGGATGGCGTTCCTATCTCAAGGGCATGAGTGAAGCGGAATATCTGGGCGGCCGGTTGCTGCTGGCCATGCCGGGCATGGGTGACACGCGGTTCGACCATGCGGTGATCGCGATGTGCGTGCACGATGAACACGGCGCGCTGGGCATTGGCGTGGGCGCGGTGCGCGAAGGGATCACCCTGCACGGGTTGTTGACCGACATCGGCATCGATCCCGGCGTTGCGCCCGATGTGCCGGTGCTGGATGGCGGGCCGGTGGAAACCGCGCGCGGATTCGTGCTGCACACCGATGACTGGGGCGGGGAGGGCAGCGTGACGGTCAACCCGCTGTGCCAGTTGTCCGCCTCGCTCGACGTGTTGCGCGCCATTGCCGAAGGGCGCGGGCCGAGCAAGTTTCTTGTCGCCCTGGGCTATGCCGGATGGAGCGGCGGCCAGCTTGAGGCCGAAATGCGCCACCATGGCTGGTATGCGGCCAAAGGTCATCCCGAAGTGCTGTTCGGCACGCCGACCGGACGGCGCTGGCAGCAAGCATGGAAGCGCGAGGGGATCGATCCGGCGCATCTGGTGGGGCAGACGGGGAGCGCGTGATCTTGCGCCGGCCTGAGCCATGGTCACTGCGAGCATGGCGAATTTCAAGGCGGTGCCTTGCGGCTCTGGATTGCTTCTCCTCGCAATGACGCAGGGGTTCTGCGAATGGCAGGATCGTTTGGCGCTTGAGGGTAGGGAAGAGAGCCCAGCCCCGGGTCAAGCCCGGGGGGACGGCGTTTTTTCCAGACCTTGGCGGGCAGCAAGAACCTCCGTTCACCCTGGGCTTGTCGAAGGGTGCCCGAGCTGGCTACGCGAGCATGCTTCGACAGGCTCAGCATGAGCGGGAGAGGGGAGAATGCGCGAGGGCGGTGAGGACGAGCGAGGGGCGGATGCCCTTCTGCTCAGGCTTCCGCTGCTTCGCTGTTCAGCTGGATGTAGTTGGCAAGGCCCATGCGTTCGATCATGTCGAACTGCTTTTCGATCACGTCGACGTGCTCTTCCTCGCTTTCAAGGATCTTGGCGAAGAGATCGCGGCTGACGAAATCGCGTACGCTTTCGCAATGGGCGATGGCATCGCGCAGCAGGGGCAGGGCGTCCATTTCCAGCGCGAGATCGGCTTTCAGGATTTCCTCGACCGATTCGCCCACGCGCAAGCGGCCTAGCGCCTGGAAATTCGGCAGGCCATCGAGGAACAGGATGCGATCGGCCAGAAGATCGGCGTGCTTCATCTCGTCGATCGATTCATGGCGTTCGTATTCCGCCAGCTTCTTGACGCCCCAGTTGGCCAGCAGGCGATAGTGCAGCCAGTACTGGTTGATCGCGGTCAGCTCGTTGAGCAGGGCCTTGTTGAGATATTCGATGACCTTGGCATCGCCCTTCATCGCGAAACTTTCTGAAAGCTGGAGAGTGGTCGCAAATCTAGGCGCAGAACAGGCAAGAGCCAAGCGCGAACGACTCGCACCGACCTGCAATGTTTCCTTACAATTCAGGGAGTAATGCGAATGCTTTGCTGTTCGGCAGGCGCGCGAATTGTCAGGCTATGGTGCGGGCGCGTTCGTCGGCGATGATATCTTCGGCATCTTCGAGGCACTGGCGGCACTGCGGGCGGTAGCCCATGCTGCCGTAGATATCCTCTGCCCCGCCAGCCTGACAGCGCGCGGCGCTGCGGATGTCCTTTTCGCGAATGGCATTGCAGATGCAGATGTACATTTGGCGATCCTTCGGCAGCAGTCTTTGCCAATGATTCGCAGTAATAATGCGACTAGATCGCAATAGCAAGTGCGCATCGATCCAGGTGGGATGTCGCGCGGCGTTGCAAACCGGGCGTTCGCATTCTACATGTAAAGGAACATCGAGAGTTGGGCTGACGCTCCAACGCCAACCTGCCGTTCCGGGCAAGGTGGTACCCGATCAGTGCAAGCTGGCTGGGGATGTGGCCGATCCGGCAACCAAACGGACACGGACACCTGGCAGCGTCAACCAGACAGGTTGCAGAAAGACGCCAGCACAGTGCCGATCAGAATTGCCGACAATCTGCCCGCCCGCCGGACGCTTGAAGCCGAGGGCGTGATCGTGATGAGCGAAACCGAGGCCGCGCGGCAGGACATCCGCCCGATGCGGATCGCGCTGCTGAACCTTATGCCCGACAAGATCACCACCGAAACGCAGATCGCGCGGTTGCTGGGGGCAACACCGCTGCAGGTGGAACTGGAACTGCTGCGCATATCCGACCATGTCAGCAAGAACACATCGGCCGGGCACATCTCGGCCTTCTATAGGCCGTGGGAGGACGTGCAGGCAGAAAAGTTCGACGGGCTGATCGTGACCGGGGCGCCGGTGGAGACCATTGCCTTCGACGCGGTGAGTTACTGGGACGAATTGCGCCGGATCTTCGACTGGTCGCAGACCAATGCCCATCGCACGCTGTCGATCTGCTGGGGCGCGATGGCGGCGTTGCAGCATTATCATGGCGTGGAAAAGCATACGCTTGCTGCCAAGGCTTCGGGCGTGTTCAGGCATCGCAACCATGCCCCGGCCAGTCCGCTGATGCGCGGGCTGCCCGACGTGTTCGACGTGCCGGTATCGCGCTGGGCCGAAGTGCGGCGCGAGGACCTGCCCGAGGGGCGGGGGCTGAGCGTGCTGGCCGACAGCGCCGAGACCGGGCTGTGCCTGATCGACGACCCGGCCACGCGCACGCTGCACATGTTCAACCACCTGGAATATGACACGCTGACGCTGGCAGGCGAATATGCGCGGGACGAGGCGGGGTATCTGCCGCGGCACTATTTCCCCGATGACGACCCGCAGGGCCAGCCCGCCAACACCTGGCGCGGGCACGGGCACCTGCTTTACGGCAACTGGGTGAACGAGGTGTACCAGACGACGCCTTATGATGTGGCGGATATCGGGAGGTGAAAAAGCGCGGCACCGGCCCGCTCCCCCGGGTCGATCACCCTACCGGGTAGGCTCTGGGTGGTCGGGCCGGGGGAGCGGGCTGGTGCCGCAAGCCCTTGCCGGATGCCAAGGGCGCACCCGACAAGGACTCTCCACCCTTGCCTTTCTGCCCCGCTTCGCCTAACGGCCCCAGCTTCAACCGACACGGATTCGATGATCGGCCTGGCCACAAGGGCTGCCAAGGCGGATCGGACGCGTCGTAATCAGGAGACGAAAATGCCCAAGATGAAGACGAAGAGCGGCGTGAAGAAGCGCTTCAAGCTCACCGCCACCGGCAAGATGAAGCATGGCGTGGTCGGCAAGCGCCACCGCCTGATGAGCCATAACGCCAAGTACATCCGCCAGAACCGCGGCACCGACGTGATTTCCGATGCAGATGCAAAGGTCATCAAGAAGTGGGCGCCCTACGGGCTGTAAGGAGCACTGAGTTATGAGCCGTATCAAGCGTGGTGTGACCACCAAAGCCAAGCACAAGAGGATTCTGGATCAGGCGAAGGGCTATCGCGGCCGTCGCAAGAACACGATCCGCGTCGCCCGTCAGGCCGTTGAAAAGGCCGGACAATACGCCTACCGCGACCGCAAGGTAAAGAAGCGCAGCTTCCGCGCCCTGTGGATCCAGCGCATCAACGCCGCTGTTCGCGAAGCAGGCCTGACCTATTCGCAGTTCATCCACGGCACCAAGCTGGCCGGGATCGAACTGGACCGCAAGACGATGGCCGATCTCGCCATGAACGAGAGCGCGATCTTCACCACGGTGATCGCACAGGCAAAGGCCGCGCTGCCTGCCTGACGGCGGTTGCGTTCCTTGCACCTGAACAAGGGGGCGGGTTTCTTCGGAAATCCGCCCTTTTTGGTTGCGACTCGTGCAAGTGCGCTGCAGGGTGTGCCCGACAGGTTCGATAAACACTTAACGGGGCGCACAACAATTGACCGGGGACTGCACAGTCCGGGTACGGTTCCATCGGCCTCCTGCGCCGCTGGCGCGCTACTTCACGACATTTTACCTGACCGAGATCACCGTGCGCGATCGTGGGCCCGATGGCGGGCCTGATGGCGGGCCAGATGGCAGGCGCGTGACCGATCATCTGCATCCCGAATGGGCCAATCTGCGGGTGTACTCGGGCGATTTTCCCGAGACGGGGCCGCCACCGCCGCCCGCATCCGGGGCCGCACGCCGACCGCCTGCAGCACCGCGGCCACCTGCTGTTCGA
>JAPLPG010000175.1 GCA_026400375.1 Novosphingobium sp.
CGATCGGGT
Source organism: Novosphingobium sp. (assembly GCA_026400375.1). Taxonomy (GTDB): domain Bacteria; phylum Pseudomonadota; class Alphaproteobacteria; order Sphingomonadales; family Sphingomonadaceae; genus Novosphingobium. The sequence goes on from JAPLPG010000175.1 coordinate 10, forward strand.
CGAAGGCCAATCGCTATGCCATCGATGGCACCATGGCCTCCACCGGAGAGCTTCAGAAGGAAGCATTCCGCGCCGATGCAAACGGCGATTTCACTGTCATCGCCAGCTCGGCCCAGCCTGAAGGCGATGTTCCCTGGCTGCCGCTTGCACCCGATTCCAACATCCTGCAGGTACGGCAGACCTTTCTCCACCGCGCGACAGAAACGCCAGCTCGATTTGCGATTGAGCGGATAAGCAAAGGCCCTGCGTTTCCTCCGCCAACCGACCCCCAGACCATCGAACGGCGGATGATGGCTGCGGGCGATTTTGTCGTGAATGCCACCCGCATGTTCGCCAACTGGACAGCGATGTTCATGCCCTACCCCAACGAGATGCGCGATTGGGGCCAGGACATGTTCCACAAGGCGGGCGGCGATCCAGCGATCTTCTATGTCCACGGGTACTGGAAGCTGGCACCCGACGAACGTCTCGTGATCGAAACGGAGGTGCCGGAATGTGAACACTGGAACATCCAGGTCGACAATTGGTGGATGGAATCGCTCGATTATCGCTATCTGCCCGCCTGCATCAACGCCGGGAACGCAGTGCGCAATGCCGACGGCAGCGTGCGCGTCGTCCTGTCCGCCAAGGACCCGGGCGAGCCGAACTGGCTGACGACACACGGCCACCGCGAAGGGCACCTGCTGCTCCGCTGGGTCCGAGCAGCAAGCCACCCGATCCCGCGCTTGCGCATCGAACGTGGGTGATGCGTAAAGCCCGGTCGAAGTTGAGATCCACCGGGCCAGCGCTCAAAGCGGCAGGTAATCGCCTCCGTTGATATCCAGCGTGGCGCCGGTGACGGCCGACAACGTGTCCGAGAGAAACACCAGGATGCCCTTTGCGCATTCCGCATCGCTCGGAACCCGGCCGAGCGCCATGGTTGCAGCAATGCCCGCCTCGGCTTCTGCCACGCTTGGCCCACCGCGCGCAGCTTCGCCTTCCAGCCACGCCCGCGCGGGCGCGCTCATCGTCCAGCCGATGGCCGGTGTGTTGAAGCGAATGCCCTTGGCGCCAAGTTCTGCTGCCAGATATCGGGTCAGCGAGGCTTGCGCTGCCTTGGTCGCCGCGTAACCACCCTGATTGGCAACGACCTTCCTGGCCACCTGGCTGCCGACGTTGACGATCGAGCCACCACCTTGTGACTCCATCTGCGGCACGACGGCCCGGATCATGCGGATCATGCCCATGACCGTGACCTCGAACGCACGCCCGAGCGCATCGAGGTCGAGATCGAGCACAGCCGAAAGGGCCCCCGGGAAATAGGCACTGTTGACCAATCCATCGATCCGCCCGAATGCCGCGGTCGTTTCCGCTGCTGCCCGGTCACAGTCCTCCTGCGAGGTGATGTCGGCACAAATCCTGATCGATCGCCGACCCAGGCTGGCGATTTCTTCAGCCACTTCCGCCATGATCGTATCGGTGCGCGACACCATCGCCACGTCAGCTCCGAAACGGGCGGCCTCCAGGGCGATGGTACGTCCGAGACCAGGACCAATGCCCGTCACAATCACGATCTTTTCGGTCAGCATGCTTGAATCTCCCGCTTCCCTATCCGCCGAGCAACAAGTTGCAGGTTTACCATGAATTGTCGATACGCAAACACTAACTATGAGAAAGGCATATGATGCTTTGCGTAACATACTGCGCACAAAGCGGACCGGTGATATGTTGATTCTGCAAAGGGCATCGCTTAGCGCTACGCCGATCAGAGGGAGCACCGACCATTTCCAAAGTGCGGCTAGACGAACACGATGAGGCAATTATCGCCCTGCTCCGCATCGATGGGCGCATGGCAGTCCGCGATCTTGCGCGCGAAGTCGGCCTGAATGAGGCGACTGTCCGTGCGCGCATCCGTCGGCTCGAGCAATCGCAGACCATGCGTGTGGTCGCGCGGCTCGACCTTCCGTCCATCGGGTTTCCATTCACGGCTCTGGTCGGGGTGCGCATCAGGGGCAGGTCGATGGAGGACGTCTGCGCTGACCTGCTGAAACTGGAGCGGGTACTCTCCGTCCTTTCCGTAATCGGCCGCAATGATCTGGAAATTCAGGTGATTGCAAAGACGATGGACGATCTCGATCACCAACTCACGGACGTCATTCCGGCGATCGAAGGCATTGTCTCGCTCGAAGCGGCGCTGGCGATGAAGGTCTACAAGTATATTCAGCCGTGGGGCCGTTTTGATGAAGCCGATTGAGCTCAACCCTCTCGACCAGCGTATCCTTGAGCGCCTCTCGAGCGATGCGCGGGTCAGCAATCGCGAACTCGCACGGGAGCTGGGGGTTACCGAAGGCACGATACGCGTGCGGCTCAAACGGCTGACCGACGAGAACGCCATACAGGTCGTTGCGATCACCAATTACGATCACATGATCGATCCGGTGGTCGCATATCTGTGGATCGAGCTGGACGCGAATTTCCCGGCGCGGCCGGTGATCGAAGCGCTCGTGGCTGAACCTCAAATCACCTACGTCACCTCGCTGCTTGGCCGCGCCGACCTTATGGCCATCACTTGGGTCCGCGATTCCAGCCAGCTCGTCGAATACCTGCACAACCGAATCGACACGATCCCCGGCATCGCACGGATTCACTACGAACTGACCCACAAGCTCATAAAGCACGACTACCGTTCAACCAACATCGTGTTGTGATTACGCAAAGCGCCGCTTTGCAAATGGTTTTTGCCAGCCGCCGCGCGCACCTGAAAGACCAGTTCACGCGACTGATAACCGCCTATGGCGAGAAGGACTTTGCTGCCTTTGCCACCGGCGTTCATCCTGATGCCGAGTTCGACTGGCCGTACCTGCCACTTGCAGATTTCCCCGAGCGCATGGTCGGCAGGGACAACTTCATCGCTGCTTCACGCGCCGGGATGGCCGATTGCGATGGCTACCATCACAAGGTCGACCGCTTCTACGACATGGCAGATCCGGACATGATGCTTGTGGAGTACCATTCCGGCACGGTGCTGCGCTCGTCCGGTCGCGCCTATGCCAACAAGTACCTTGGCATCCTGCGTTTCGAAGGCGACCTCGTCGTCTACTGGCGAGAATACGTCAATCCGTTGCCGATCATCGAGGCTTTCGGGCTCGGCTTCCGCAATGATGCTGTGTCGGAGATTGGCGCATGACCGGTTCAGCGACTACGGCGCATTGGGACAAGGAAGTGGACGTTCTGGTCGTCGGATCGGGCGCCGGGGCCATGGCGTCCGCGCTGTTCGCTTCGGATCGCGGGGCGCGGACGCTGATAGTCGAGAAGAGCGACCTTTACGGGGGCACCAGCGCAACCTCAGGTGGGGGCGTGTGGATTCCGGCCAGTGATTCCGCACTGGAACAAGGCCAGCAGGACAGCCCTGACGAGGCCTTTACCTATATCAAGGAACTTGTCGGCAATACGGTGGCCGACGGCCGCATCCGGGCATTCGTGGAAAACGCCCGCGTGATGAAGCGCGAGATCGAGGCGCGCTCGGAGCTGCGCCTTACCGCCATTCCCTATACGGACTACCAGGCCGAAAAGCCCGGCGGCAAGATGGGCTAAAATTCCATGGACGATCATGGAATCCGCGCCGATGATTACCCGCGGCCCGGGCTGGAAGGGTACGATGGCGCGTGTGCTCTGGCGTTATTACGGGGATATCGCACAGCGTCTGAAAAGTCCGCGTAGCCGCTTCATTGTCTTCGGTTCGGCCATTGCGGCCCACCTCAAGAATGCACTTAACCGCAGCGGCGGTGAACTGTGGCTGCGCACTTCTCTGGTGGAATTGCTACGCGGCCCCGACGGCGCCATCGAAGGAGCGATCGTTGCCCGCGACGGCAGGCAACTGCGCATTCGCACGCACAATGGCGTGATCCTTGGCGCGGGCGGGTTCGAACGCAATCAGACCATGCGCAACAAGTACCTGCCGGGTGACAGCCGCGAGATCTTCTCGGCAAGTCAGGAAAACAACACCGGCGATGCCATTCAGGCCGGCATGCGCATCGGCGCCGCCACCGATCTGATGGACGAAGCCTGGTGGGCGCCCACTGTCAGGGTTCCGGGCGAAGATACCGCACGGCCGCTGTTCTACGAACGCGCCCTGCCCGGATGCATCATCGTCAATCAGGCTGGCGATCGCTACATGAACGAGGCGCGCAGCTACGACATAGCGGGCAAGGCGATTCGTTCAGGGCATCGCAGAACTATCCGACATTGAACGCGGAGTTATTACTGGCCGTTACGGGCTCGACTCAGAACATCGCTCTCTCAACAGCCTTGCCGAAGAATTCGCAGTCACTAAACAAGCGATTCGCAGTGCAGAGCAACGTGCGCTGAAACGC
>JAPLPG010000262.1 GCA_026400375.1 Novosphingobium sp.
CGATCAGCTTGCTCTTCTGCACCATGTAGGGGATTTCGGACACGACCAGCTGCCACTGCCCGCTGCCCAGCTTTTCAACACCGGTCGGCTCCCACCGGCCCGCCTCATCGCGCCCGGTGGAAAAGCGCCCGCGCACCCGGATGGCGCCGCGCCCGGTTTCATAGGCGTTTGAAATGGCGGCAGGGCTGTCCACCACGATGCCCCCGGTCGGCAGGTCCGGCCCGTGGAACACTTCCATCAGCGCGCTGTGTTCGGCGCCCGGATTGTCGATCAGCAGCAGCGCGGCATCGATGATCTCGGCCACGTTGTGGCTCGGGATATTGGTGGCCATGCCCACCGCAATCCCGCTCGATCCATTGGCCAGCAAGTTCGGGAACAGGCCGGGAAAGATTTCCGGCTCCTCGTCCTCGCCATTGTAGGTCGGGATGAAGTTGACCGTGCCTTCGTCCAGCCCGGCCATCAGCTGCATCGCGGTCTTCGTCAGCCGCGCTTCGGTATAGCGATAGGCAGCGGCATTATCGCCATCGATGTTGCCGAAGTTGCCCTGCCCCTCGACCAGCGGATAGCGGAGCGACCAGTCCTGCGCCAGGCGCACCATCGCGTCATAGACGCTGGTATCGCCATGCGGGTGGTACTTGCCGATCACGTCGCCCACCACGCGCGCCGATTTCTTGAAGGCATCGGTGGGATTCAGCTTCAGCTGCCGCATCGCCCACAACAGGCGGCGGTGCACCGGCTTCAACCCGTCGCGCAGATCGGGCAGCGAACGCGCCGTGATCGTCGACAGCGCATAGATCAGATAGCGCTCCGATATCGCGGAATCGAACGGAGCGTCGACGATTGCGTCAAACGGATTGGGTTCAGTCGTTTCTATCGCCATGGTCGGAACGTCCTAGCAACACCAATGCCGATGCGAAAGTCATGGAACCGCAGCAGTCCCCGGCAATTCTCTGTGCAAGGCACCATGCCGCTCCCCCCATTCCCCACAGGAGAACACCATGACCAAGCGCGTCCTCATCGTCGCCACCAACGGCTACGAACAATCCGAACTCGAAGGCCCGAAGAAGGCGTTGGACGATGCCGGCTTCGAAACCGTCGTCGCCAGCCTCGAACCCGGCTCGATCACCGGCTGGAAGGACAAGAACTGGGGCGATGCCGTGGCGGTGAATTTCACCATCGATGAAGTGGAAGCCGCCGATTACGATGCGCTGATGCTGCCCGGCGGCCAGATGAATCCCGATATCCTGCGCATGGACGATCGCGTGATCGATCTGATCAACGACTTCGATGATCTGGACAAGCCCATCGCCGCCATCTGCCACGCGCCATGGCTGCTCGCCGAAGCCGACATCGTCGATGGCCGCACGGTCACCTGCTGGCCTTCGATCCACACCGACATGGCCAATGCCGGGGCCGACGTGGTCGACGAGGAAGTCGTCGTCGACGGCAACCTCATCACCAGCCGCAAGCCGGACGACATCCCCGCATTCTCGAACGCCCTGATCGAAGCGCTGACAGACTGAACCGAGGCAAGCCCACCCCCAACCCCTCCCGCTTGCGGGAGGGGAGCGAGACTTATTGAGCCTTAGGCGAAATCAGTCGCAGCGGGGTGGCCTGCAATCGGTCACATCTGCAAACCACAAACGCGCAAAAAAGCCCTCTCCCCCCGCTCATCCTGAGCATGTCGAAGGACAGGGGAGAGGGTTGGGAGAGGGGCCGCCACACCACCCTTCAGCCCGCAGCACTTTCCCGCCTAAGCCAGCCGTTCACGCTCCGCAGGCTTCATCGCCACCACCGCGCCCTCGGGATAGGGCATGATCAGCGTCCCATCGGGCGCCGCCGTGTAAGACGTCTGCGTCGGATAGGCCAGGTTGATGCCCTCTGCGGCAAATCGCTGCATGATCGCCACCAGCAGCCGGTCCCGCGTCGGATGGGCCACGCTCCAGTCGGCCCCCGGCACATCGACGATGAACGCAAAATCCAGCGAACTTGCGCCAAAAGCTTCAAACCCGGCGCGCGCCACCTTGGCGTGTTCCGCCTCGCCCATCTCGGTCAGCATGGCCGGGATGCGCGCCAGCGTCTCGGGTTTCGTCTCGTAGGTCACCCCCAGCATGAAGCTCAGCCGGATGTGATTGCGCACCGTCACATTGCGGATTTCCTTGTCCAGCAGGTTCTTGTTGGACACGATCAGCAGTTCGCCGGTGAACAGGCGCACGCGCGTGGTGCGCATGCCGATTGTTTCCACAGTGCCGGCGCTGTCGCCCCAGTTGATGTTGTCGCCCACCTTGAACGGCCGGTCGAACAGGATCGAAACCCCGGCAAACAGATCGGAAAAGATCCCCTGCGCGGCAAGGCCGATGGCGATGCCGCCAATGCCAAGGCCCGCCACCAGCCCCGCCACGTTCACTCCCAGATTGCCCAGGATCAGCACCAGTGCGATGGCAAAGACCATGAACGTCACCAGCGCGCGGATAATGCCCAGCGCCGACGTCAACGCCCCGTTGCCATGTTGCGCACCACCGGCGCGATGCTCCACCACGCCCAGCACAAGTTCGCGGGCCCAGATTGCCGCCTGCAGCGTCATGCCGATGGTGAACAGGAACGCGATCGTCCGGTCCAGCCACAGCGGCGTGGCGGCATAGCTGTCGACGATCCGCACCGAAAGCAGGACCAGAAACCAGAACCGGGTGCGCGCGGCCAGGCGGCCTGCGATCGTGCGCCAGCTGACCAGCGCCTCGTCTTCCCGGCACAGCCGCCGTGCCATTTTCTGGACGGTCACCAGCAGCAGCACGATGCCTGCCGCAATGCCGCCCGCGATGGCGATGCGCAGCCAGTTTTCGGCAATCCAGCCGCTGGTTTCAGCTACGATGAGTTCGGGATTGGCGGAAAAGGCCGCTGGCGTGGCGTCTGGGGAAATCTGCATGTACTTGGGAAAGCCCGAAGGCGTTCGGCGTTCCCGCAAATGGTTCCCGGCACTTCACCCCGCAGGAAGCCAGAAGACGACCGGGAGGTCAGCGCCCCTGCATGTCGCGCGCTTCGATGGGGATATGCACGACCAGGCCGTCCAGCGCGTCGACAACCTCGATCTGGCACGACAGGCGGCTGGTGCGCGTGACGCCCGCGGCAAGATCCAGCATGTCTTCCTCGTCGTCCCCTGCCGCAGGAAGCCGGTCGAACCAGTCGGGCGCGATCACCACGTGGCAGGTGGAACAGGCCATCTGGCCCTCGCACGTGCCCTCCAGCGGCATGCCGATGTTCTGGCCCACTTCCAGCAGTCGCTGGCCCGGCTCAACCTCTGCCCGGACCTTTTCGCCCTTGGCGGTGACGAAGGTGACACTGACCATACCTAAATGACTCCCTGCGCCCGTGCAGCGGCGTTGATCGCCGCTGCCGCCTGTTCGAGTTCATCATCCCCCGTATAGCGTCCATATCCGATGCGGACCGCCGTTTTGCTATCCCTGTCGGAAAGTCCGATGGCGCGCAAGACATGGCTTGGCCTGCCAGACCCGCTGGCACAGGCCGACCCTGCCGAAATTGCGATGTTGCGGCATTCCGACAACAGTCTGGCCACATCCAGCCCCGGCAGCCGCACGTTCAGATTGCCGCGCCAGCGCGCCTCGGCGCTGCCGTTCAGGGTCCAGCCGGGGAACAGGCCCAGCGCCTTGGTCCACAGCTTTTCCACATGAACCCGATCGCTTTCCAACAGACTTGTGCACAGCGCGGCCGCAGCCCCGAACCCTGCGCATAACGCCGGCGACAGCGTGCCCGAACGCAACCCGCCTTCCTGCCCGCCGCCGTGGATCAGCGGCGAAAGTTGCACCCCATCGCGCACCCACAGCGCACCGATGCCCTTGGGCCCATGGATCTTGTGCGCTGAAATCGCGATGAAATCCGCATGGGACGGGGCGGCGATCCTGCCTGCGGCCTGGACCGCATCGCACAGGAACAGCGCGCCTGCCGCCCGCGCCCGGCGGGCCAGTTCATCGACCGGCTGCACCGTCCCGATCTCGTTGTTCACCTGCATGACCGCAACAAGATCAGTGCCTTGCCGATACGGTACAGCAGCATCGACCAGCCCCGCAGGATCGACCGGCAGCAGCGCCACATCGGGATCGACGAACCGCGCCGTATCGAGCACCGCCGCATGTTCGATCGCGCTTACCGCCAGGCGCCGCGCGCCCGACCCGATGATCGCCAGATTGATCGCCTCGGTCGCGCCGGAGGTAAACACGACGCGCCCGCCCGGCGGCAGCAGCGCCGCCACCTGATCGCGCGCCACTTCCACCGCCGCAGCGGCAGCGCGTCCGGCGCGGTGGGGGCTGTGCGGGTTGGCAAATCCTTGAGCTTCCGGCCCCGCCAGCCACGGCAGCATTGCTTCGCGGGCTTCGGGGGCGAGCGGCGTGGTTGCCTGATAATCGAGGTATATCAACCGCGTATCTCCTTCCACACGGCCACGAACCGGGCGATCTCCGCAGCGCTCGTCTCGCGCCCGATCGATACGCGGATCACTTCGGCGGGGTGCGGATAGGCCATCGCGGTCAGCACGTGGCTGGCCTTCAGCGAGCCTGACGAACAGGCGCTGCCGGCCGAAACGGCAATGCCTGCGCCATCGAAGCGGATCAGTTGCGCCGCGCTGGATTTGCCGGGCATGCGGTATGCGGCAATCGTCGGGCACCGCGGGGAATCTTCCGCCACCACTTCTGCGCCACTCTCAAGAAGTTGATAAGTCAGCGATTCCCGCAAACCTGAAGCGAACTTGAGCCATTCGCTCCCCGCCTCCAGCGCCGCCATCATGCCCAGCACCAGCGGCAAGGCCTCGGTCCCGCCGCGATAGCCGCGCTCCTGCCCACCGGTTGGATCGAGCAGCGCCCAATCGCGCACCAGCAACGCGCCGACGCCGACCGGGCCGCCGAATTTGTGCGCGGAAAGAACCACCAGATCGGCCCCGACGGGAATCTCCAACTTGCCCGCCCCTTGCGCCGCATCGCACAGAAGCACCCCTCCTGCGGCGTGAACAGCCTCTGCAATCTCGCTGACATTCTGCACAACGCCGGTCTCGCTATTGACCTGTTGAATCACCACTAAAGGCCGCTTGGTGTCATCTAGGTGCATCTTGGTGCTGTTCAGGATTACCAGCCCATCGGCCCCCACTGCCAGCCTTTGCGCATCCCCCGCAGCCCGCAAGGCTGCGTCATGTTCGACAGCGGAAACAAGCACTTGTCCGCACTTGGCAC
>JAPLPG010000181.1 GCA_026400375.1 Novosphingobium sp.
AATGCCTGTCATAGGCTTCTGCCAATTCGTGTCGCCATGGCTGTTCAAGGCCATGATCATACCGAAAATACCCCAAATTCATCAAAAACGCAGCATGCGTATCTTGTGAACGCCAGCAGGCTTTCGCGCGGATGCGTGTTGGCTGCGACCGATCTACTTGCGCGGACGGTCTGTGCGGCGGCGATCCCGCCAGAACGATTGCCTGTCCGGCAGTGCCGAAGTGGGATTCTCGACGCCAGACGGATGGAGCGGAAATGCATTGTTCGCCGGGAAAGGGCCGCCATGACCGCTGATCGTCCGCCGCGTGCGGCTTCCCCTTCATCGCGCTGGCCGGCATGGTGGCCGAACATCTACCTGCGGCGCAAGGTCTACGCGGTGGTCCTGCTGCTGCTGACCTTCCAAGCCGCGCTGTGGATGAAGCACGAGGATTTTGGCTGGGGCTACATCAGCCTGTCGGTGCCGCTGGTGATTGCGGCAATCCTGTGGGTCTGCCCGTTCCGCTTTTCCGAATTGCAGGTACAGCCTTCCGCGGCCTCGCTGGCTTCGGCAAATCCGCCTGTCGTGCTCAAGAACAGGATCATCCTGTTCTCCGACGGAACCGGCAACAGCAGCGCCAAGCTGTTCAAGACCAATGTCTGGCGCATGTATCAGCTGATCGATTTCGGCCCTGATCCTGATGGCAAGCTGTTGCAGATCGGCAGCTACAACAATGGCGTGGGGACATCCTCGTTCAAGCCGCTGGCAATACTTGGCGGGATATTCGGTTTCGGGCTGCAGGCCAACGTGCTCCATCTCTACCGGTTCCTGTGCCGCAACTACAAGGAGGGTGACGAGATCCTGGCCTTCGGCTTCAGCCGGGGGGCCTTTACCATCCGCATGCTGGTGGCGCTGATTGCCGATCAGGGCGTGCTGACCGAATATGTCGACGAGCGCGATCTGGCCTATCGATCGCGCGCCATTTACCGCGACTTCATGCGGTCCAGCCTGCCGACGGTGTTCCCGTTCATCACGGTCGCCGTCCGTTGGTTGCGCGACATGGTGCTGTGGGCGGCGGCATGGCTGATGGATCCCCGGCGCAAGCCCAATGTCATCGCGCGCCCGGACATAAGCTTCGTTGGCCTGTGGGATACCGTGGCAGCCTATGGCGGTCCGATCACCGAGATCACGCGCGGAATCGACAAGTGGGTCGCGCCGCTCAGCATGACCGATTACAAGCTCTCGCCCAAGGTGAAGGTCGCGCGCCATGCCCTGGCGCTCGACGATGAACGCGACAGCTTCCAGCCGCTGGTCTGGGACGAATTGCACGAAGCCGAACTGGCACAGGCGCTGGAAACGGCGCAGGCCGAACTCGCTCGCCTGCCCGAAGGAAGCCCGGAGGCCGCAGACTTCAGGAAGAAGCGAGTCGATCCGCTGGCCAATTGCAAGCCGGGGCGGGTCAAGCAGGTGTGGTTTGCCGGCATGCATGCCGATGTCGGTGGCGGCTATCCCGATGAAAGCCTGTCCTATGTCTCGTTGCTGTGGATGATCGATGAAATCGGCCCGCGCCTGCGGCTGATCGACGACGACGTCAGGCGCCTGCGGATCAGCGCCAACATGCTCGGCCCGATCCACGACAGCCGCGAGGGGCTGGGGTCGTATTATCGCTACCAGCCGCGCAAGATCGATGCCCTGCTGCATCACGACGGCGACATCGCCATGATGAGCCGGACGCTGTCGCTGCGCGATCCCAA
>JAPLPG010000048.1 GCA_026400375.1 Novosphingobium sp.
GACGCCCGCCGCATCGCCCTGATGAAGCCCCATGCCTATCTGGTGAACACCGCCCGCGGCCAGCTGATCGAGGAAGAAGCACTGATCAGCGCCCTTGTCGAACGCCGCATCGGCGGCGCCGGCCTCGACGTTTTCGAACACGAGCCCAAAGTCGATCCCCGCCTGCTCGCGCACGACAACGTGGCGATTCTGCCGCACATGGGCAGCGCCACGTTCGAAGGACGGCAGGCGTCCGGCGAAAAGGTCATGGCCAACATCCGCTTCTGGGCCGATGGCCACCGCCCCCCCGATCAGGTCCTCCAGGGCCTCGTCTGAACGCAAACGTCCCCGTTTCGCACAACAATCGATCGCACCTTCGCTTGTGCGGTGGCGCAATGTTGCTCTAAGGCCGCGGCGAGAGGTTCTGGCGCACGGCGACGGCGCGCGGGGGGAGTTATGTTGATGCGAAACGTGATGGCGGCGCTTGCCGCTCTTGGTGCCGTGCTGGTCCCCGGCGTCGTCCTGGCGCAAACCGGCCTCGAAACCGTCAGCGTGGCAGATGTCGCCGATACCGGCGACACCGCATGGATCCTCGTCTCCTCCGCCTTCGTGCTGATGATGGCCATGCCGGGCCTGACGCTGTTCTACGGCGGCCTCGTGCGCGCCAAGGGCTTTCTCGCCGTGCTGGTGCAGGTCGGCGCGATTGCCGCCGTGGCCTCGGTGCTGTGGATCATGGTCGGCTACACGCTGGCCTTCGGCAACGTGGCGGGCGGCTGGCTCGGCAGCGGCAATGCCTGGATGCTGCTGAACCTTGGCAACGTGCGCGCCAATACACCATTCCCGAAAGCGCCTTCGTGCTGTTCCAGATGTGCTTCGCGCTGATCACGCCTGCCCTGATGGCCGGCGCCTGGGTCGATCGCGCCCGCTTCGGCTGGGTCGTCGGCTTCTGCGCACTGTGGGGCCTGATCGTCTACGCGCCCGTGGCCCACTGGGTCTGGGGCGGCGGCTGGCTCGCCACCAAGTTCGGCACGATGGACTTTGCCGGCGGCATCGTCGTCCACACCACCGCCGGCATCTCGGCGCTGGTCGTCGCCATGCTGCTCGGCAAGCGCGCCGGTTTCCCCAAGACGCTCATGCTCCCGCACAGCCCCTCGCTGACGATGGCCGGCGCGGCGCTGCTGTGGGTCGGCTGGTTCGGCTTCAACGGCGGCTCGGCACTGGCCGCGAATGACGATGCGGCCTCCGCCATCATCAACACCCATGTCGCAGCCTGCGTCGCCGCGCTCGTCTGGCTGGCCATCGAAAAAGTCTCGGTCGGAAAGCCGACGTCGGTTGGCTTTGCCACCGGCGCCATCGCCGGGCTTGCCACCGTGACCCCCGCCGCCGGCTACATCGCCCCGGGCGCCGCCATGCTGTTCGGCGCTCTGGCCGCCGTGGTCTGCTACCCGATGATCCAGATCGTCAAGCAGCGTCTCGAAATCGACGATTCGCTCGATGTCTTCGCCGTCCACGGCGTCGGCGGCATGCTCGGCTCGGTCCTGCTCGCGGCGTTCATCTCGGAATCGTTCGGCGGCATCGGCTATGCCCAGGGCATGGACCTAGCCCGCCAGCTCGTCGCCCAGATCGCCGGCGTCGGCATCGTCGCGCTATGGAGCGCCTTTGCCACCGTCGTCTGCGCGCTGATGGTCTCGATGGTCATCCCGATGCGCGTGACCGAGGACGAGGAACGCGAAGGCCTCGACATCACCAGCCACGGCGAACGGGCGTGGGAGATGGATTGAATCTGCGCGGGAATGACGAAAGGCGGGAAACCCTCCCCGCTGCGACTAACTTCGCCGCTGGCTCAGTAAGTCTCGCTCCCCTCCCTGAAGGGAGGGGCCGGGGGTGGGTTTACGACGGTTGCTTAATCAAAAGGGGCGGCGCCAGAACGCGGTGATGCAAGGTCTTTCGACGGCGAATAGATTGCGGAAACAGCTTTCCTGTTCCCGTCCAACCGCCGTCATTGCGCCAGATTCGCCGCCGATCCAGAAGCCGCCATGCAACTGGCCAGTACTAAGCCCTCGAATCCCACAACCCATTATCGTCGCCCCGTGCTTTACACGGGGCCTGGCTACCTTGCGACGCCGGCTTCCCACACGGCCGCCAACAGCAAGCTCTGGTTAAAGCTGCAAACCCTCAAACCAGCGCGCCGCGACAAGCCGCAAAAAGAGAAGCCAAACCCCGTGTCAAGCACGGGGCGACGGGGGCAACGCACGACTGCCCCCCCCCCGCTCAATCCCCGGTCAGAATCCGGTCCACCAGCTGCTTCACCGTTGGCGTGAAGTTGTTGGAATAGAACGGGTCCTGCTTGAACCGATAGGCCGCGTGGCCTGCAAACATCAGGTTCTTGTCCAGGTCCCCGCCATGGGCAATGTCCTGCAAGGTCTTCTGGATGCAGAAGCTGCGCGGATCGGCCAGGCGCCCGGTGGAATTCTCGTTGGCATCTCGTGCGGTGCTGCGGCGCACGTTGCGCTGAAGTTGGCGCACCTGCCCGAGAACGCGGGGAAGACCATCGTGGTGGTGC
>JAPLPG010000062.1 GCA_026400375.1 Novosphingobium sp.
GGTGGGCCCTGGGTAACGGTGGCGCCAATGCAGAACGGGAAACCGGCAGCGACGAAATCGGGGAATCCGTTGTTTCCGCCGCGGAACCCCTTCGCGTTGCCCTGTGAACGGTAATAATACAGGCCGAACTGCCCCGACAGTGCCTCGCCGCTCGGCAGGGCGAGGCGAAGCTCCTGCGAATACTGGTCGTAGCTGCTCTTCCCGCCATTGAAGTTGAAGAAGTTGAACGGCGTCTGGTCGGAATCAAACTGCTGGTCGATGGACACCGTTTTCCACGCTGAAATGCTGCTCAACTCCATGCCATTGCCCAGCTGAAGGCTGATATTGGCCTGGGCTCCGCCGGTGTCGCTGTCGCGGTAATTCGGTGCGTCGGTGTTGTAGTTGAGGTTGTTCGGTCCGGCGACCAACCCGCGCGCCGGATACTGGCTGCCCGGACCGAACTGGCGGAACGTGATGTCGAACCGGCCGGTGATGCCCCGCTGGCGGTTATAGTCGCCGATCACGTAGATCGACAGCGCGTCAGTCGGTTCGACCAGCAGCTTGGCGCGCAGGCCAAGGTTGGTAAGGCCAAGATCGTTGCGCACTGCAGGATTGACCTTGGTGACCGTGATCGGGTCATTATCGCTGTAGATCGCGTTGAGGCGAAGTGCCGCATTCTCGCCCAGCGGTGCGTTGATGGTCGAACGGATCTGGTAGCCGGTGCCATCGTCGCCCGGGCGCGCACGCTGCACCAGTTCGCCATCGGCGATGAACGACATTTCGCCCAGCTTTGGCTTGTTGGTGGTGATGTTGACGAGCCCTGCCGAAGCGTTCTTGCCGAACAGCAGGCCCTGCGGTCCGTTCAGGACTTCGACGCGGGCAATGTCGTAGAACGCGTTGGCGGCGTATTCGCGGTTGCCAAGGACTACGTCGTCGACAACCTGAGAGACGCTGGCTTCCACGGTGTTGGCGAACGTGGCCGTGCCAACGCCGCGCACCGAAAAGGTGTTGTCCTGTGCCACCTGCAGGCTGGGGGCCAGCTTGGTGACCGCGGTCAGGTCGTTCACGCCGCGCTGGATCAATTGCTCCGAGCTGACGACGGTGACGCTCACCGGCACCTTGAGCACGTTCTCGCTACGGCGCTGCGCGGTGACGATGATCTCGCCTGCGGCACCGGTTTCACCGGCCTGCGCGTCGGCAGCCTGGGCGAACGCGGGCGTGGACGCGACAAGCGCCAGCGCGGCAACTGAAACCGACTGGACAAGCCGGGTCTTCCTGCGAAGCGTCATGGATTTTCCTCCCTTGTGACTTTGTGTTTGCGGATACGGTTGTTCCTCGCCGGTCCGCCTCCGGCGTCCTGTGCTGACGGCTTGTGCCGTTCAGGGCTGGATGATCGTTGCGTGCCGTTCGTTGCGGACAATGGCCGGCTGGAATTCAGGCGGGAAATAGGGGTGGCGATAGCGGATCGCGCTGCCGACCAGATGCACGCCTCGCGTCAGGCCCCCGGCCTTGGGCACGACGACAGTGAAGCAATTGCCGACGTAGAGCCGGGTCTGCGTCGCCTCGTTCATCTGCGCCGGCGTGTATTCCACATCGCCAAGGCGGAAAAGGTTGTGCTCGGCCGGGTAAAGGACGCCATCGACGGTAATGTCCACGCCCTCGATCAGGCTGAGCCGTGACGAGCGATAATTGGCCTGGCGAATGCGCACTTCAAAGCCCGTGCGGGCACCTTCGGGGCCCGTGTTGCGAAAGCCTGTGCTCTGGACGTGGCTGCGTTCAAGCATTGGCCGTCTCCGTGTTCGCGGCGCCGTGGGCAGCATCGTATTCGTCTTCGAGCTTGCGGATCAGCGCGTGCTGGCGGCGCACCTGCTCGATCGCAACCCAGGGATCGCGCGCGCCTTCGTATTCGCTCGAAAGGTAGCCGGCGTAGCCCAGCGTCTTCAGCGTCGGCACGATGCGCTCCCACGGAATCTGGTGATCGTGGAGGTTTTCGTCGATATCGTGGAACTTGGCCTGGATAAACGGCACGTATTGGATCACGTCCGCGAGATGTTCGACCGGAACTTTGATGCCGTCGAGGAAGCTCAGCGCACCTTTCCGGATCTCGTCGGTGATGCCCCCGCCCCAGTGGTCGATCGGGCGATCCTGGAAGATGCCGGTGTCGATCATCAGGCCGAAGTTCTTCGTGCCGGTACGCTCGATGAACTTCACGTAGGCATCCGTCACGGGATGGCGGATCGGCGTGGGCGAGTGAATCTCGGGCAGGATCACGATGTCCAACTGATGTGCCAGATCGAGATTGCGCTCAACCGCGCCTTCCCAGATGGGATCGGGCGTCAGGTCATGATCGATCACGCCGAACTTGGGTCGCATGAACCTGAAGCCAAGCCGGTGCGCCAGCCGCAGGTCCTGCGCGATCTGGGCGGCGCCTTCAGCAACGTTCATGTTGCGGTCCAGCTGGATGCGCGTATCGACCCAGGCGGCAAAGTTGGTCGGCTCCAGCTTGAAGCGGTCAAGTTGCGCAAACCAGTGGTCGAGCCAGGCCGCAGGCGGCTCGGGGTAAAGCGGCACGCTGGTCTCGCCGAGGATTTCGATGCCGGTCGCACCTGTGTCGGCCACGTGATCGAACGCATCGTCGAGCGTCATCACCGTGCCGAAGTCGTCGGTATAGCTGTACAGCGAAACGCCGTACCGGAAGCCTGCCACTGGGTATCCCTCTTTCGCGCAATCTTAATGATCACCGCTCACTATGGGTTTTTAAGCGATGTTCATTAAAGCTGCAAGCACAAAATAAGCAGTGCTTTTTATCGCCCCGGAGGCTTGCGGATCAGGCGTTTTCGCAGCACATGTCAGGGCATGGCGACCAAGCAACTGACCAAGGAACGACGCGGGCGGCCTTCGCACAGGGAGGACCTTCGCCAGGAACTACTTGATGCCGCGCGGGCGTTCATCGTGCGCGAAGGGCATGAAAGCCTTTCGATGCGGCGGCTTGCCGAAGAGATCGGCGTCAGTTCCGCCGCGCCCTACCACCACTTTCCCGATCGCCGCGCGCTGCTCATTGCCGTCGCGACCGACGGTTATCGCCTGATGTTCGAGGAATCGCTACAGGGCACGTCCAGCAGCGATCCGCGCGAGAAACTGCGCGCCTTGCTGCTCGATTTCCTGCGCTTCTCGTCGGAAAACCGCCGCCTGTTCACGCTGATGTACGAGAGCGAACTGGTGCGCGAGGAGATGGCGCCGGAAATTCAGGAAGCACAGGACATCGGCTTCCGGCGGCTGCACGAAATCATGCTGGCGGTCGCGCCCAACCTGTCCGACCGCGAACGCGGCATCCGCACGGCTACCTTGTGGTGCTCGGTCTTCGGCTTCGCCCTGCAGACCAACCGCGCGATGATCCGCACGCCCCAGCCAGAGCCCGAACGCGCCGAACTGGGCGCAGCGCTGGTGGGGCAGGCCCTGCGATTGCTCGACGACTGAACCATGGCTGCCGCCTGCCCGCAAGCGATCGGTCAGCCCTGCACGATCAACCCCTGATGTGACCTTTTCATCATTGGCAAAGCCGCAAACTCAGTCGGCCAGCGGGACCGGATAGACCCGGCCTGCGCTGTTCAGCGGATAAAGCGATGAACTCGCCCCCCCTTCGACATAGAGGACCGTCCCGCCGGTCCGCGCGATGTCATCGCGGGTTTCCTCGGACAGCGTTCTGGCGCCCAGCAAACCGGCCAGCCGCTTTTCATCGACGAACGCAGCAGTGACGTCGGCACAGGCCTCGTCGCTCCAGTAGACCGGCTGATCGACGGCACCCGGATAACGGACCTCGATCACGCAGATCGGCTTGCCTTGGTATGGCTCATCCCGGCGCGCCACGATCACCGGACGGTCGGTTGCAACCGCTGGATCATCGATCGTCGCCGGCAGCGATGCCGATGCGGCCGTTGCGTCCGCCGCGCCTGAAGCTGCCACCGACGCGACCGACGCCGGTTCGGCCGTAGCGCTTGCAGCAGGTTCCGTCGGCGATGGCGCTTGCTGGCAGGCGGCGACTGCCAGCACCAGCGCCATACCCAAGGCAGGGCGCAGCACGGGTTCGCCCAACCGCCGCGAGCGTAGATCAATCCGCGTCATATTCGACATGAAGGTGGTTGTTCGATGCATTGAGGAAGGTTTCAAACGCAACGTCATAGTCCTTGCCGAGGCTTGCGGAAACCTCTTGCGCGAACTTTTTGCCGATTGCCACGGTCACGTTGTTGCCCCGGAAATCGAGCGCGCGCCAGGAATAGTGCAGCGAGCCGTTCATGTGCTTGCTGTCGTTGCCTGAAGTGATGACAGGCGTTGGCAGGCCCAGCGTCCTGACAACCTTGGCCACGGTCACGATCACCGCTTCCATCTTCGGGTGCAGCTTCGATATCTTGACCGCCGCGCTCTTCACGCCGACACCGTTTGCCGCCGCAATCACGTTGCCGTCCACCGAACCGCCGGCATCGGGCGCGGGGGCAGGCGCGGGTGCCACCGGCGCAGGAACCACCGGCGCCGGAGCCAGCGGGGCAGCAGGCCTGGCATCGATCATGGCCAGCGCCTGGGCCAGTTCGGCCGGATAGCGGTTCTTGGTGATGGAGATCAGCTGGTCCTGTTCCGCCTTCTTCAGCTTGGGATTGGCGGCAACGCCCAGCACATAGTCCGTCCGGCGCTTGTAGATCGATTCCACCAGCTTGCGATCATAGGCCGGATCGGTGCGCGCGCAGGCAAGGTCGCAGGCGTTGATCGCCTCTGTCAGGATGATGACCGCCCTGGCGTGCTGCACCGCCACCGACCACGTCGCATCGCGCACGGCATCGTGGCGGGAATCCAGGTCGAGGTGCCGTGCCGCGATGACCGAGGCGACCGCGGGGCGATAGTGCGTGCGTTCGATGAAAGCGTGCTGGGCAGCGCCGAAGGCTTCGGGCATGTCCTTGGCGATCTGCTTCCACGCGGCGGAAAATGCCGCGGTTCCGCCCTTGCCAACGGCCAGCTTGTCAGCCCACGGCTTGCCTTCGGCCTTGACGAAGGCATCGAGCGTGCCCGCTGCCGACGAAAGCTGGTAGGTGCCATAGGAAACCCCGCCCGGATCGCCGCTGCCGGACGAAACCGTGCCGGGTCCGCCATTGCCGCTTTCGTACTTCTGCGAAAGCGCGCCAAGCCGGTGCGCTGGTGGTGCCGCAACGGGCGCGGGCGCAGGCGCAGCAGGAGCAACCGGCACGACAACCGGTCTGGCGGGCTTGGCCTCGGGCAAGCCCGGACCGGCTTCGGCAAGATCGAACGCCAGGTTCAGCGTATCGACCTGCGCCTGGGTCAGGGAACCTCCGACCATGGTGCGTACGGCGTCGAAAATCGGCTTGCGGTTCATTGCCCTACTCCGTTCAATGGTGAATTGGCGTCAAACATTCTTTCCGCTTCCCGGGATTTCCATCCTTCGGGAACATGATGCACACCCGCGCAGTCCCGCGATTGTTGGCATAGGCCGCTTGCCCCCCCACATCGTTGGCGAAAAGGAACAGCCGCCCGGAAACCGGCGCCGTGATATCGGCGGCATACTCGAGTGAAACCTTGCCATCTGCATTAGTGACCGTCCGCCTGGTCGAGAACGGGATCTTCGCCACGAAAACGCGGTCCCCCAGCTTGTCGGCGTCTTTGCGTTCGGGATCTTTTTCCCGCACGGCGTAAAGCGGCTGCAGCCAGCGCGCCGGCACGATGCGGCGGAACGGGGCTGCAGCAACGGCTTTCAAGCTCTCCGGCAAATGATCGAGGCCGCGCCATGACGGGCGTCCCGCGAACGGGCTGGCGATGCCGTCATCGGTCCATGGCGCGTCCGCCGGTGCGCCCGCCACTACTGGCCGATCGACCGTGAAGGTCATGCGAAACTTTTCGCCCGCAGTCAGATCGACGCCCGTGTCGTTGCAGGGATTGCCAGCGCTGTATACCAGCGGCGCCGCCGTCCGGCTGCCGGTCTGGCAGAAGATCGTGCTGCGTTCGGCCAGTGCGAAATACAGCTGCGCGACGGTGACCAGGCCCAGGTAAATGACGCTGAAGGCCATGAACGCGCCGAGCAGGTTGGGCGCCAGCCGCCACTTCAGGAATTGCAGCATCCATTGATACCACCGCCGGTGGCGAAGCCGGGTCAGCGCGCCATCGGGTTTGGCGGCGATCGACTTGCGCTCCAGCACCGACCACCACAATTGCCTGGTCCGATCGCGCAATATCCTCTCCAGCAACACGCTGATGGCCATCAACAGCATGATGACCGCGACGATCACGAAGAACGCAAACGGACTCTCGTCGAATGCCACGAACCACAGCTTGGTGTACGTAGGCAGCAGCGGTTCGAAC
>JAPLPG010000167.1 GCA_026400375.1 Novosphingobium sp.
CCGGTTCCGACGACCCGGCAATGATCCAGAGCTTCTACAAATTCAATTTCGAGAACATGGTCCAGTTCCTTGACGGGCTGAACAAGATCTGCGGCGGCGACAACAACTGCCTTTCACCGTTCAACACCGACCGTCGCATCCGCGAACGCACCGTGGCACCGTATGTGCAGGCGAACACGAAGTTCGATCTGTTCCAGAACCCGGCGCACCTGCGCGCAGGTCTGCGCTATGAGAAGACCAACATCACCTCGTCGGCGCTGGTGCCGATCCCCACCGGTACGCAGTGGGTTTCGGCCAACGAATTCAACCTCGTCTATGGCAACACCACCGATTTCACCACGTTCACCGGCTCTTACGAAAACTGGCTTCCCGCGGTCGATTTCGATTTCGAACCGGTGGAAAACGTCAAGGTGCGCGCCAGCTACAGCCACACCATCACGCGGCCCGATTATGCCTCGATGCAGGGCGGGCGCACGGTGGACCAGCTGTTCCGCATCGGCGGTGGCTTCGGCAGCCAGGGCAATCCGGGCCTGAACCCCTACAAGTCGAAGAACATCGATGTTTCGGCCGAATGGTATTACGACAAGGCCAGCTACCTTTCGGTCGGCTTCTTCGACAAGCGCGTCAGCAACTTCATCGCATCGGACCGGATCGACAGCGAAGCCTTCGGGCTGACCAACCCGGCCAACGGCCCCCGCTATCGCGCCGCCATCGCCGCGCTGGGGGCCAACGCCAGCACGACCGCGATCCGCAACTATATCTTCGCCAATTACCCGGGGTCGGTCGTCGTCGACAGCTTCGATGCGGCGACGGGCAATTACACCGGCAAGATCCTGGGCCTGCCCGAAGACGGCAAGGTGAACTTCCAGATCACCACCCCGATCAACTCGGACCAGACCGCCCACCTCTATGGCTTCGAGTTCGCCGTACAGCACAGCTTCTGGGACACGGGCTTCGGCACGATCCTGAACTACACCGTGGTCAAGGGCGATGCGCGGTACGACAACACACAGCCATCGAGCGTGCCGCAGTTCGCTCTGACCGGCCTGTCCGACAGCGCCAACGCCGTGCTGTTCTACGACAAGGACGGCTTGCAGGCGCGCGTCGCCTACAACTGGCGCGACAAGTTCCTCGGCGGCACCGGCCCCAACCCGTTCTACATCGAGGCCTATGGCCAGGTCGATGCCAGTGCGAGCTGGGAATTCCGCAAGGGCTACACGCTGTTTGTCGAAGGCATCAACATCACCGGCGCAAGCCGCCGTGGCCATCTGCGCAGCACGAACAACGTGTTCTTCGCCTCGCCGGGCTATGCCCGCTTCCAGGTGGGGGCGCGCGTCAACTTCTGAGGTCTTGATAACGTTCAAGCAGAGTGGGACAAGGCCGGGCCGAAAGGTCCGGCCATTCTCCTGAGGATGGCGGAGCGGATGGCGCAGATCATCACCCGCGCAGGATGACGTCAGGCAATCCATGACCCAGCACACAGTCCTCGATTCGCTGAACCACCGCCACTTGCGCGTGCGCACCGATCGTGCCGCCGCGCTGGGCGATGCGGTCATGGCCTGTCTCGTCATGCCCGCCGAATTCCGCCGCGCGCAAGGCTGCTATCCCATCGTGTTCCGGCGCGATCTGGAAAGCGGAACGCTGTCCGCACTCGCCCTGTTCGGGTTCGAAAATGGCGAGAACCTGTTTCTGGGCGAGCATGGCTGGGACGCGCCGTGGCTGCCGCTGGCCCATGCGGTGCAGCCGTTCCTGATCGGCCGCACCGCCGATCCCGAAGCGACGCCGCAAGTCCACATCGATCTTGCCAGCCCCCGCGTAGCGCAAGGCGAGGGCGAGCGCCTGTTCGACGACATGGGCAACCCCTCGCCCGGCACGATCTGGTCGAACCCTTCGCGCTCGAAGTGCCGCAGGCGGATGGTTCGCGCCGGACCCTGTCGGGCTTCCTGACCATCAACGAGGAGCGGCTGCGGGCGTTGCCGGGCGATGTGCTGGGCGAACTCCACGCTGCCGGGGCCCTGCTCCCGCTGTTCATGGCCGTGGCCTCGGTGGGCCGCCTTGGCGATCTCGTGGCGCGCAAGTCCGCTCGTGCCGGCGGGTAATGCGCTCCCTACCGTCCGTGAGGTGGACGCCGGGGATCTGCCCGACCTGATCGGGTCGGGGCAGGAGCCTTTCGTGGTGCGCGCTCTGGTGGGCGATTGGCCGCTGGTCCTCGCCGGGCGGGAATCGGCACAGGCGGCGCGCAGCTATCTGGCGGCCCACGCCCGCATTGTCGATCTGCCCTATTCAATCGTCGCGCCGGATCAGGGGGGCAAGCTGTTCTACGATGCGCAGATGGCGGTCAACTTCCGCATGGCGTCGGGTCGCCTGCCCGATGTGCTGGCAACGTTCGATGCAACCGGAGAGCAGCCGACCGTCTATCTCGGCTCGATCGACATCCACCGTTATTTCGATGGCCTCCACGGGGCCAATCACGTGCCCGCCGTGCCACACGATGCGCTGGCCTCGATCTGGATCGGTGGTGCCACGCGGATTGCCGCGCACAACGATCATCCACGCAATCTGGCTTGCTGCGCGGTCGGCCAGCGGCGCTTCACGCTGTTTCCGCCCGATCAGTTTGCCAACCTCTACCTCGGCCCGCTCGACATCACGCCCGCAGGCCGCCCGGTCTCGCTGGTCGATTTCGACAATCCGGATTTCACCCGGCACCCGCGCTACCGCGAAGCACTTGCCCACGCGCAAGTGGCCGAACTGCACCCGGGCGATGCGCTGTTCATCCCCTCGTTGTGGTATCACCAGGTCGATGCGACCGCGCCGTTCAACGTGCTGGTCAATTACTGGTGGCGCGATACGCCGCGCTTCCTTGGTCAACCGCAGACCGCGATGACTCACGCGATCATGGCCATCCGCGATCTGCCCGAGGCTGAACGCGCGATCTGGCGCGACATGTTCGAACACCATGTCTTTTCGGGCGGCGAGGATGCCCGCGCCCATGTGCCGCCCGAAGGCCAGGGCATCCTCGCCCCCATCGACGCGCGCAGCGCCCAGCGCATCCAGCAGTTCCTGCTCAGGAGCCTCAGCCAATGACCGCAGCAAACCTGCCCCGCCGCATCGTGATCGCCGGCGGCGGCACCGCCGGCTGGATGACCGCCGCCGCGCTTGCCCGCACGCTCGGGCCTGTGGCGCATATCACGCTGGTGGAAAGTGAACAGATCGGCACGATCGGCGTGGGCGAAAGCACGATCCCGCCGCTGGTTGCCTACAACCGCATCCTTGGCATCACCGAGGCCGAGTTCATGCGCGCCACGCAGGCCACGTTCAAGCTGGGCATCAACTTCGAGAACTGGCGCGCGGTCGGCGAGGCCTATTTCCATTCGTTCGGCGGCACCGGCAAGGATCACTGGTCGGCAGGGTTCCAGCACTTCTGGATGAACGGCCTGACCCGCGGCCACACCGCGCCCTACGGCGAATACTGCCTGGAACTGAAGGCGGCCGAGGCCGGAAAGTTCGCGCACCTGCCCGATGATCGCATGAACTATGCCTATCAACTCGATTCCGGGCTCTATGCCCGCTTCCTGCGCACCATGGCCGAAGCGGACGGTACGCACCGGATCGAAGGCAGGATCGCGCAAGTGCAGCTTGATCGCGAGACCGGCGATATCGCGGCGCTGCTGCTCGACGGTGGCCAGCGGATCGCAGGCGATCTGTTCATCGATTGCACCGGCTTCCGCGCGCTCCTGATCGAGGGGGCCTTGCGCGTCGGCTATGACGATTGGTCGCACTGGCTGCCGTGCGACAGCGCCATCGCGATCCAGACCAGCAGCGTCCGCCCGCCCGTGCCCTACACCCGCGCCATCGCGCACGAGGCGGGCTGGCAATGGCGCATTCCGCTGCAGCATCGGCAGGGCAATGGCGTGGTCTATTGCAGCGATTTCCTCGGCCACGATGCCGCGCTGGAAAAGCTGCTGTCCTCGGTCGAGGGGGAGAAGCTGGTAAAGCCCAATCCGATCCGCTTCCGCACCGGCGCGCGGCGCAAGCAATGGCACCGCAATTGCGTGGCGGTGGGCTTGTCCGGCGGGTTCATGGAGCCGCTGGAGTCCACCTCGATCCACCTGATCCAGCGTGCGATCCTGCGCATC
>JAPLPG010000156.1 GCA_026400375.1 Novosphingobium sp.
AACTTCGACGCCAAGGTGCGCCGCCAGTCGGTGGATGCGGCCGATCTGTTCCACGGCCACATCGGCGGGGTGGATGTGATCGCCAAGGCGCTGCTGCGGGCAGAGGCGATCATTGCCGATGGCCGCATCGATGCCTTCGTGGCCGAACGCTATGCCGGGTGGAACGGGGATCTGGGCCAGACCATTCGCACATCCAGCCTGGCCGAAATCGCCGATCTGGCGGTGGCGCGCGATCTGCGGCCTGCGCCGGTTTCCGGGCGACAGGAATGGCTGGAGAACATGCTCAACCGGTTCTGATCGCATAAGTCTGATGTAACCGGGCCCGCGCGTGACCTTTACGGTCGGGCGCGGGCCTTGCCATGCATGGAACTGCTGGACTTTAGCGGATTTGCGGCCAAATAGGGGGCAGGCGCAAGGAGTACGGCGTGGCGCAGAAGAACGAGCAGGACGGCGGAACGCAGGCCGATCGGACGATTGACCGGTCTGACAAATCGCTGCGCCTGCATGGCAGCATCGCGCGCGACCTGGGCATTGCCATCGTTACGGGCAAGTATCCGCCGGGCCATGTGCTGACCAGCGAGGTAGACTTTGCCGAGCGCCACCAGATCTCCCGCACCGCATATCGCGAGGCGATCCGCATCCTTGCCGCCAAGGGTCTGGTCGAAAGCCGGCCCAAGGCGGGGACCAAGATCACTGACCCGGCGCGCTGGCACATCCTGGACCCCGATGTGCTGGCCTGGACATTCGAAGGCGAACCCAGCCAGAAGGCCATCGACGACCTGTTCGAACTGCGCCTGGTGATCGAGCCTGCCGCCGCCGAAATTGCCGCGCTGCGCCGGACCGGCGCGCAACTGGCGCAAATGGGCCACGCGCTTGAGGAAATGGCGCGGCACACGCTGGCCACGCCGCAGGGGCAGGCGGCGGATCAGGCGTTCCACGCCACGCTGCTCAACGCCACCGGCAACGCAGGGCTGATCGCGCTGGCCAGCACGATTTCGGCCGCGGTGCGCTGGACCACGATCTACAAGCAGCGCACGCGCAAGCTGCCGCGCGATCCGCTGCCCGATCATCGTTTGTTGTTCGAAGCCGTGGCCGATGGCGATGGCCCGGCCGCGCGCCAGGCGATGCAGCGGCTGATCGAACTGGCGCTGGCCGACATCAACGGGCCGGTTAACGTCTGAGCCGTCAGACCAGCCAGTGCCGGGCGAGCGCCACATGCAGGCGGATGCCGGTTTCCAAGACGGTATCGTTGAAATCGTACTGCGGATTGTGCAGCGGGGCGGCATGGTCTGCCGTGCCCTGCCCTAGCCAGATATAGGCGCCGGGGCGCTGCTGCAGCATGAAGGAGAAGTCTTCCGAAGTGGGCGCGGGTTCGGCCGCAAGTTCCGCGTGGGCCACCGTGGCGGCCACGGCCAGCGCATCGGCGGCGGCCACCGGATCGTTGATCGTGGCGGGGTAATAGCGATCGTAATCGAGCGCCGCCTGCACTTCAAAGGCGCTTTCGATACCCTTCAGCATCGCCCGTATCCGCGCCTCGATCCGGTCCTGCACCGCCGGATCGAAGGTGCGCACGGTGCCGGCGACCATGACATCGGCCGGAATGACATTGTGCGCGTGGCCACCGTGGATCTGCGTGATCGAGAGCACGGCGGCGGCATAGGGCGGCACATCGCGGGCGACGATGGTGTTGAGCTGCTGCACCAGCGATGCGGCGGCAAGGATCGCATCGGGGCTGTCCTGCGGGATCGCGGCATGGCCGCCCTTGCCGGTCAGCGTGATGCGGAACTTGTCGGCCGCGCCCATGATCGCGCCGGGGCGGGTGCTGATCGTGCCGGCGGGCAGCCCCGGCCAGTTGTGCAGGGCATAGACGCGGTCGCAGGGGAAGCGGGTGAACAGGCCTTCCTCGATCATCACGCGCGCGCCGCCCTGCCCTTCTTCGGCGGGCTGGAAGATGAAGTTCAGCGTTCCGGCAAAATCGGGATCGGCAGCAAGGACGCGTGCCGCACCCAGCAGCATCGCCACGTGGCCATCGTGGCCGCAGCCGTGGAACGTGCCGGGGGTCTTGCTGGCCCAGGGCAGATTGGTCGCCTCGTCGATCGGCAGCGCATCCATGTCTGCGCGCAGGCCCAAGGTGCGATTGCCATCGCGCCGGCCTTTCAGCACGCCGACAAGGCCCGTCGTGCCGATGCCTTCGTGCACTGCGATGCCGAGGCTGCGCAATTCGGCGGCAATGCGCGCGGCGGTGCGATGTTCGCAGAAGCCGAGTTCGGGGTGGGCGTGAATATCGCGGCGCAGCGCGACCAGATCGGGCAGGAAATCGGCAATATCGGTCATGTCAGCCGCGCGCCTCATCCATGGGTCTGGCCGGATATGGCTTGGCCGAACAGGTTATGGATCGGGAAGTGATGCTTGATGAACGGGGTCTTGATAACGACGTAGCTGAAATACTTCTCGATCCCGTAATCGCTTTCCAGCATGCCTTCGATGATCTGCTGATAGTGCGATACGCCGCGGGCGATGAATTTGAGCAGGTAATCGTAGCCGCCCGACACCACATGGCATTCGACGATCTCGTCGATCTTGACGATGCGGCTTTCGAACCTGCTGAAATCGCCGCGGCGGTGTTCGGCCAGGGTCACCTGGGTAAACACCGTCAGGAATTCGCCCAGCTTGGCCAGGTTCACGTGCGCGCCATAACCGACGATGTACCCGGCTTTTTCCAGGCGCTTTACCCGGGTCAGGCAGGGGCTGGGCGAAAGGCCGACGGCATCCGCCAGTTCGACGTTGGTGATCCGCCCTTCCTGCTGGAGTTTGGCCAGAATCCGCAGGTCGATCCGGTCCAGCTTGGGTCCTGGCAGCATGGGTTTGGCCTCCCCGTTCAGACCGCGTGGCAGACGACGGCCGCGCGAACATCCGGCTGTTCGAGCAGTTCGTCCAGCGCCCGCTCCACCCGGTCGAAGATCATGTCCATTTCTTCCAGCGTGCAGCACAGCGCCGGGGCAAAGCCCAGCACGGCATTGGCAAAGCAGCGCACGATCACGCCATTGGCATACGTAAGCTTTGCCAGGCGGCCGCCGATATCAAGCGCGGGATCGAAGATCGCCCTGGTCGCCTTGTCGGGGGTCAGTTCGATCGCGCCGAGCATGCCGCGCCAGCGGACATCGCCGACCAGCGGATGCGCCTTGATCCGTTCCATGCGCTGCGAGAACCGCTCACCGGTTTTCCGGCCATTCTCGATCAGGCCGCCTTCGCGATAGAGCCGCAGCACTTCGAGGGCGACGGCGGCGGCGACCGGGTGGCCGGAATAGGTCTGGCCGTGGCCGATGGGCAAAGCGGCAGGCGCGGCATCGGCAATCGTCTGATAGACATGATCGGCCATGAACATCGCGCCCATCGGGATATAACCTGACGTCAACCCCTTGGCCGTGGTCATGAAATCGGGCGACACGCCTTCATCGAGGCAGGCAAACAGCGGGCCGGTGCGGCCGAAGCCGGTGATGACCTCATCGACCAGCATCAGGATGCCGAGCCGGGTACACGCTTCGCGCAGGGCCTTGAGCCAGCCGCGCGGCGGCACGATCACGCCGCCCGAACCCTGGATCGGTTCGCAGCAGAAGGCGGCAACATTGTCTGGCCCAAGTTCCGCCACCTTGGCTTCGAGCGCGGCGACGGTTGAGGCGATGACCGCAGCATCATCATCGCCGTGGGGGTGGCGATAGGGATAGGGTGAGGCGATGTGGTGCTGCCACGGGCGCGGCAAATCGAAGTTGCGGTGGAAGTTGCCGAGCGCGGTGAGCCCCGCGCCGAGACTGCTCGATCCGTGATAGCCCCATTCCAGCGCGATGAAGTGCTTCTTTTCGGGCAGGCCGCGCGCGTTCCAGTAATGCACGATATAGCGGATGGCGCTGTCTACGGCGTCCGATCCGCCTTGCGTGAAGAATACGTGATCGAGGCCATCGGGGGCGGCGGCCGTCAATTCGCCGGCCAGGCGGATGACCGGTTCGCTGGCGAAATGGAAGTAGCCGGTGGCATAAGGCAGCTTGCGCATCTGCGCCGCCGCCGCCTCGACGATGGAATCCTGCCCATAGCCGACATTGACGCACCACAGCCCGGCAAAGGCATCGAGCAGGGTGTTGCCGGCGGCATCGGTAAGCCACATGCCCTTGCC
>JAPLPG010000281.1:0-1279 GCA_026400375.1 Novosphingobium sp.
CCATCGCCAAAGAACGCCCGCAAGTGTCGCTCGGCGGCGGCAAAGACTGGGCGGTGCGTCTGCCCCATCGCGTCAGTGCCGGCGCTGATGTCCACGCGGATGGCGCGGCAGCGCAGCGTCACGGCCATCATCATCGCTTCGAATTCGTGCAGCCGCGCCGCAACCAGCGTCTGCGGATCGAGGCAAGCCTGCGCCTGCGCGCCTTGCGCAAAAGGCAAGGAAGTCAATGCAATAGCTGCTGCCAGACGCTTCACTGCGATGCCTGCGCAAGCTGGCACGATGTCACCGGCACCGCCATCACCGTATCGAACTGACGCACCACGGCGGCCTGCCGGCTATAGGTCACCGCCGCCACCTGCTGCTGATATTCGCGCGCCTCGGCAGCCAGCGCGTTCATCGGGGTCGGATCGCGCGAAAGCTGGTGGCTGTCATAGGTCTGCTGCAGCACCTGCATGTGCGCGATCGCCGCTGCGTTGTTGGCCCGCGCCTGCTCCAGCACAGGCTTGTAGCGCGTTTCGTAGAAAGCGTTGCGCTGCTCCGCCGAACAGAACGATGCCGGCAGCGTCAATTCCGCAACCGGCGGCAACGCTGGCCGCGCTGGCAAGGCAAAGCCTTGCAACGCAGCGACTTTCTCTGCCCCCTCACCGGCTTCCTGCGATCTGGCCAACGCACTCAGCAAGGCCACGTCGCTGCCCGCAGCGGCCGGCTCTTGCGTGCGTCCAACCGCCGGCTTCGCCGCCGGCGCCGCAGCCGCCCGCTCGGCGAGCGCTGCGGCAGGGCGCAATGTCGCCAGCTTCGCCTTCGCCAGACCGCTGAACGTGCCCGACGGATATTGCGCCAGATAGGCCTCATAGACCGCAGCATCGTCGCTGCCGGCCACCGATTGCCAGAATGCCAGTTCGAAGGGCGTGCCCACACCGTTCGCGCCTTGCGCATGGAGCGGGCCAGCGGCCAGAAGCAGGCTTGCGGCAATTGCGCTGCAAATTGCAGATCGGGCCATCGGGCAGCCGGTTCTTGAGGTCATGGTGTTCGTCTCCAACCCGGCATCACCCGGTCCGGAGGCGATGCAGGGGATGTCCCGTCATGCATCAGACACGAGGAGATTGAACGCCCCGCAAACAAGTGCGGTTAAGCCGTCAGAAACCGTGTTCTGCGCGGCTTTCGGGCACCATCCGGTGCGCCTTAGGTGCGCCTAGGTGCATCTAGGTGCACTTCAGGATTGCACCGTTTTCAGCCGTTCGGATGGTAGAAATCGTAGACCGTCTGCGCCACTGCCGAG
>JAPLPG010000281.1:1289-4796 GCA_026400375.1 Novosphingobium sp.
TGCCCGGAATCTCGTCGAGCGGGCTGGCCGTGATCGCCCGGCTGCGCTTGGCGCGGTGCGCGCCGATGGCAAAGCGGTGCACCTCGTCGCGCATGTTCTGCAGGTGGAACAGCAGCGGCGAATTCACGGGGAGCATCTTTTCGCGGCCATCGGGAAAATGGAACACTTCGCGCCCGTCGCGCCCGTGATGCGGCCCCTTGGCGATGGCGATCAGGGCCACGTCCTCGATGCCCAGTTCGCCCAGCGCCTCCTTCACCGCCGACATCTGCCCCTTGCCGCCATCGATCAGTACCAGATCGGGCCACATCCCGCTCTCGCGATCAGGATCGTCTTCCTGAACTTTCCCGAAGCGGCGGGTCATCACTTCGCGCATCATGCCGAAATCGTCGTTGGTCTGCGCGGTCTTGATGTTCCACTTGCGATACTGCGCCTTCACGAAGCCTTCCGGCCCCGCCACGATCATCGCGCCCAGCGCATTGGTGCCCTGGATGTGGCTGTTGTCGTAAACCTCGATCCGCTGCGGCACTTCGGGAAGTTCAAGGAATTCGGCCAGTTCGCGCATGACGCGGGCCTTGGTGCCGCTTTCCGCCAGCCGCCGGTCGAGCGATTCCACGGCGTTGCGCTGCGCCTGCTCCATCAGCCGCCGCCGATCCCCGCGCTGCGGCACGGACACTTCCACCTTGCCGCCCGCACCTTCGCACAGGGCTTCGGCGAGCAGGGCGGCTTCGGGCAGTTCGCGATCGACCAGAATGAGCCGCGCCGGGGGCACCTCTTCATAGAACTGCGCAAGGAAGGCGGTCATCACCTCTTCTTCGGTCAGGCCTTCGGTGTGGCTGGGAAAGAACGCGCGGTGGCCCCAGTTCTGGCCGCCCCGGATGAAGAACGCCTGCACCGCCACCTGCCCGCCCTTGACCGCCATGGCAAAGACATCGGCGTTGCCCACGCCCTCGGCGTTGACCGCCTGGCTGCCCTGGATGAAGGTGGCCGCGCGCAACCGGTCGCGCAGCATGGCCGCGCGTTCGAAGTCGAGCGCCTCTGCCGCGGCCTGCATCTGCACTTCGATCTCGCGCTGCACCGCGCCCGATTTGCCGCCAAGGAAATCCTTGGCCTGCCGCACCAGTTCGCCATAATCTTCAGGGCTGATGCGGTCCACGCACGGGGCCGAACAGCGCTTGATCTGATAGAGCAGGCAGGGCCGGTCGCGCCGCGCCATGAAGCCATCGTTGCAGCTGCGCAGCAGGAACAGCTTCTGCAGCGCGTTGATCGTGGTGTTGACGCTGCCGGCGCTGGCAAAGGGGCCGTAGTAATTGCCCTTTGCCTTCCTGGCGCCGCGATGCTTCTGGATCCGCGGGTAGGCGTGATCGCCGCGCAACAGGATGAACGGAAACGATTTATCATCGCGCAACAGCACGTTGTAGGGCGGCCGGAAGCGCTTGATCAGCTGCGCTTCCAGCAGCAGCGCATCGGCTTCGGAATTGGTGGTGATGATCGTCATGCTGCGCGTCTGGCTGACCATGCGGCGCAGGCGGTTGGGCAGGCGATCGACCTGTGTGTAATTGGCCACGCGGTTCTTCAGCGCGCGGGCCTTGCCCACATAGAGCACGTCGCCCTTGGCATCGAGCATCCGGTAGACGCCGGGCTTGGGCTTGAGCGTGTTCACCGTATCGCGGATGACCGAGACGCCAAGATCGATATCGGGCCGGTCCGATCCGCGCACGGTCGTGGCCGCGCGGTCTTCGTGGAACCGTTCGGTATCGCGATCAGGCGGGGCGGCGGGCTTGCGGGCCATGGTTGGCAGATAGTCGTTCGGCCGCTGCAAGCAATGGGCGAACCACCAGTTTCCCCGCTTCAATCAGGGTTAACCCGCATGGTCCGTTTCGGCGGTTTTTAGGCGTGTTGCGGCACTGGTGATGCATGAACGGGAAACCATCCCCCACCTTTGGCACGCGCAGCAGCACGATCGTGCCGGGACGCCGATCGGACGCCCGCGTGCGGCTGCATCTGCCTGCCCGGCTGGTGATGCTTGCGGGTACGCAGCAGTGCATTCTGGAAGATCTTTCGGTCACCGGGGCGGCGATCATCCCGCAAGGCGCACTGCCTCAGCCCGGCGCATCGGCGATCATGATCTGCGAACATCTCGAAGCGTTCGGGCTGATCCGCTGGGCGCGCCACGGCCGCTGCGGCTTCATGTTCGACGAGAAGATCCCGCTGGCGCAAGTGGTCACCCTGCGCCACGTTGCCGACAGCTTTGAAACGACCGAACGCGAACGCAACCTGGAGCGCGCCCGCGCATGGGTTCAGGGGCGATCAAAGACGCTGTGATCGGGCGCTATTCCGGCCAATCGCGCGACGTGTGCAGCACGCGCAGGATCGTCAGGGACTTGTCGTCATCGCCCAGCGCATAGACGATGACGTAGGGCAGCCGGCTGACCGATTTTTCGTAAGTGCCCGATACGCGCCCGGGGTGGCCTGTGGCAAAATCGGCGAGTGCGTTCCCTGTCTTGCTGATTGCGCGAACTACCCGTTCCGCAGCATCAGGGTTATCATCGGCGATATAATGAAGAATTCCAAAGTAGTCGTCGCGGGCATCGTCCGACCAGGCAATTTTTCTCACCGACCGTCAACTCGCTTCTGCCGAGCTTCCGCAATGATTCGCTCGGCCGCCGCCATAACCTCTTCATGCGGCGTTACCCTACCCGCCGCCATATCGGCCAGACCGCGCTGGATGCCTTCGATGATCTGCAATTCACGGTTCACGTAGGCATCAAGCGCTTCGGCAGCGAGAAATGACTTCGTGCGGCGCGTGTCCTGCGCGAGGCGACCGAGCTTTTCCTTGAGATCGGGCGTTACCCGTATCGTCATCGTCGTGCTGACACCCATGCCGCAATCCTCCGTTTGAGTGTGTACACTGTAACACAACGGCCAGCCCCTGTCTTCAACAAGGGCTAATTTCCAATTTCAAAGCGCCACCGCTCAGAACTGCTTGCGAAATTCCACTTCGAACACCGCGCCGCGCGGATCGAGGTAGCCGGGGTTGTAGCGCAGCGGCACGGCGCCGGTATCGTCGGTCACGCGCTGCTGGGCGTTGAAGACGTTGTCGACCGAGAACGAGAGGCGCGAGCCCTTGAGGAAGGGCACTTTTTCCACCAGCTTTTCCTTGCGGCCAAGATCGGCAAAGACGCGCAAGTTGAAGGTTGCGATCGGGGCAAAGCGCAGCGTCGTCGATCCCGGCAGGCCGCTGGCATCGATGCGCGATCCGCCGGTGTAGGTGCCGCTCATCCGCAGGCCGAAGCCGCGATAGAAGCCGCCGCCTTCCATTTCGATGGCGTGGCGCGCGACGCTGCCGCTGAGCGCCTGTCCATCGAGCAGGTCGAGCACTTCCCCGCCCGGTGCGATCTGGACGGTTTGCTGGAAACGCACGGTATGGAAGATCGACAGGTTCCAGCGGCCGCGCCCATCGCCGCCGAAGCCGCCCGGCCCGCCACGGGGCCCGCCGCCAGATCCGCC
>JAPLPG010000244.1:0-42266 GCA_026400375.1 Novosphingobium sp.
CGAGCCTGCCCGGCATCACCCGCTCCAGCCTGCTGACGCTGGCTGCCGAAGAAGGCCTGACCGTGCGCGAAGGCCGCTACAGCCTGGACCAGTGGCAAGCCGATGCCGCCTCGGGCAGGCTGATTGAAACCTTTGCCTGCGGCACCGCGGCGGTCGTGACTCCGGTGGGCAAGGTTGCCAGCCACGCGGGCGAATTCACCATCGGATCGGGCGGCCCCGGCCAGTTGACGCAAAGCTTGCGCAACAAGCTGGTGGGCATCCAGCGCGGCGAGATTGCCGACACGCATGGTTGGGTCAGCCGCATCGCCTGATCCCTGCGCAAGCCACCTTTCACCCCCGCGCAGGCGGGGGCCTCGGGGTTGTTACGGAACACTTGGCTGCACCCTGCGGCCCGCCTGCGCAGGGGCAAGGCACGCAATCAGAAATCGAACTGCGCGCGCAGGCCCACGACATCGGCGCCATAGTTGCGGTCCGTCCCCGCCGCGACCGCGGCATCCTTCAGCCAGAGATGGCCATAGTCGAGGATGAAGCGGACATAGTCGGTCGGCACCCACAGCAGCGAGGCCCCGGCCAGCTGCTGCCGCCCGCCAATCACGCCTCCACCGGCGCCGTCCACGTCGTTGAGATCGAGCCAGTCGTAGCGCGCATTCACCTGCACCGCGCCGATGCCGCCCTTGTCGAGGCCGTTCTTCGGCTTGATCCGGGTCCAGGTGCCCTCGCTCGCCTTGTAGGGCAGGGTATCGCCCTTGGTCAGGAACACCCCTGCTTCGACATACCCGCCGTTGAACGTGGGATCGGCAAGGGCGCCGGGGCGGTCCACCCGCATCCACTGCGATTCCGCCGTGAAATGCACCGGCCCGCGCGTCCAGCCCAGTTCCACGCCATAATTGGTTTCCGAAACCGCGCTGATCGCCTTGGTATCGACAAAGCGCAGATCGGTGGTGTGGGTAAAGGGTCGCGCGCGATACCGCACCGTGGCCGCACCGTCGTTCAGGTCGTGATAGTGCGCCGATCCGCCAATATGCGCCTGCCCGCCCGCCACCATGGGCTGCAGGGCAAGGCGTCCGTCGATCGAATAGCTGTTGTCGGTATCGGCGTTGAGGTCGGTCACGTTGTCGGTGAACACGCCGACCTGGGCCAGCACCATGCCCTTCTGATACTGCGCCGAAAGCCCCAGCCGCCGCTCGAACCCGAACGCGGTGTTGAACGAGGCGCGCTCGATGAAGCTGGTGAACAGGTCCGACTCGGTGTCTTCCATCGATTCGAACGGCTTGTGCTGGCCCAGGGTCAGCGTCAGGTTCCTGATGCCGGTATAGGTCAGGTAGATGTCGGTCGGATCGATGCTGCTGTTGGCGATGTCCGCCTCGATGCGGTAGCCGAAGTTGCCGGGGATCGTGCCATCGAAGCCGAAGTAGGCACGGCGGAATTCGGTGGCCAGGCCAAGGCTCTTGCTGCCGATGGCCGATGGTGCCGAAACCGTTGCCGTATCGATCTGCAAGCGCCCGCGCGGCTTGAAGCTCCACTTGCCGGCAGCGGGATTCTTCGGGTCCACCGCCGCTTCGATGCGCGGCGCGC
Organism: Novosphingobium sp.; assembly: GCA_026400375.1. Classification (GTDB taxonomy): domain Bacteria; phylum Pseudomonadota; class Alphaproteobacteria; order Sphingomonadales; family Sphingomonadaceae; genus Novosphingobium. Next base: position 1,576 of record JAPLPG010000244.1, read on the forward strand.
CATCCCAGGTGATGCTCACCGGCGGCTTGCCGGTCACGGTCGGCGCGGGGATCGCAGCCACGGCGGTGGCAGTCGCAGCAGTCTGCGCCTTGGCTTCTGCCAGCTGGCCCTGCAGCGTTGCGATCTGCCGCTGCATCGCGGTCATCGCATCCATCTGGCTTTGCATCTGCGCCTGCATCTGGCGAAGCTGGGCCTGCATCGCGGCAAGGTCGGCGTCGGCGCTCGCCGCCTCGGCCGGGACGGCCCATCCTGCGGCACAGGCCAGGGCAGTGATCGAGACACGCGCGACGAGCTTCATGACAATTCCTTGGCCAGATCGATGTGCGGCCGAATATGTCTGTTGTGTTACATTTTGTTGACTGTTTCTTGGCGAATTTATCACCAACGCCGTAAACCGGCTGAGCCGTTGCCTTCCCGCGCCCGCCATGGCATCGCTGCCCATCGGTTAAGCGTCCGATTAGGGCGGAGCGTGGAGTGTCTGGCATGAGCATTTCGTTCGAAGGCCGCGTGGCCATCGTCACCGGCGCGGGCGGCGGATTGGGCCGCGCCTATGCGCTCGAACTTGCCCGTCGCGGTGCCAAGGTCGTGGTCAACGATCTGGGCGGATCGCGCGATGGCACCGGCCATTCCGACGCCGCGCTCAAGGTGGTCAAGGAAATCGAGGCGGCGGGCGGCGAGGCGATGTCGAACGGCGGCTCGGTCAGCGAATACGACCAGATGGTCGAAATGGTCGCCAGGGCCCGTGAGCGCTGGGGCGGCGTCCACGTGCTGATCAACAACGCCGGCATCCTGCGCGACAAAAGCTTCACCAAGATGGAGCCTGCCGATTTCGAGATGGTGGTAAAGGTCCACCTGATCGGCTCGGCCTTCGCCACCAAGGCCTGCTGGGACCTGATGCGCGAACAGAACTACGGCCGCATCCTGATGACCGCCTCGTCCTCCGGCCTGTTCGGCAACTTCGGCCAGGCCAACTACGGCGCGGCCAAGCTCGGCGTCGCCGGCCTGACCAAGACGCTCTACCTCGAAGGCGCAAAGAACAACATCAAGGTCAACACCCTCGCCCCCGTCGCCGCCACGCGGATGACCGAGGACATCTTCCCCGAAGAGGCCTTTGCCCTGTTCAATCCCGAATCCGTCGTCCCCGCCGCGCTCTATCTGGTGTCGGAGAACGCCCCCACCAACGCCATCGTCGGCGCAGGCGCAGGCGGCTACCACTCGGCTTGGGTCACCATGAACAAGGGCGTCCTCCTGCCCCCCGCCGAACAAACCGTCGAAGGCTTCGCCGCCAACTGGGCCAAGATCAGCGACCGCGCCGGCGATTTCGTGCCGCGGTCAGGGCCGGAACAGGCGCACGTGATCATTGGGCAATTGCAAGCGGCGAAGGGGTGAGGCGGCCTGGATTCACAGAGCGCATCACTTTGAATATCCGTCGCCCCGGACTTGATCCGGGGCTGGGCTACCTTTTCAACCTCGCCGGTGGATGAAGCGTCGGAAAAGACAAGCCGGGTCCCGGATCAAGTCCGGGACGGTGTGGGTGGGCTGAAGTTAAGTCACCCCAACCTCAGGACCACCACAATCCCACCCTCAGGCACCAGCCCCCCCGCCAGCACCCGCACCGCATCGGCCCGTGCGCGTGACAGCACTTCCAGCGCAACGCCGGCATCATGCACCACCACGTCCGCCTGCCCCAGCAAGCGCGCCGCGCGCAGGGTGAGGTCTTCGGGGTCGTTCGACGTCAGCACGATCTCGAACCGCCCGGACTGTCCCTCCGCGCCCGAAGCCAGCCATGCGCCAACCCGCGCCTCGCTCCCCGCGCGAAACAGGTCCAACTCCCCGCCTTCATCCAACGCCGCATCCAGCGCACGCCGCCGATCCGCGACCGAGGACCAGCGCTTGCGCATGCCCTCGCGCGCGTCCTCCAGCGCTCGGGCCAGCGCGCCCAGCCCTTGCGGCAGCAGCCGCTCCAGCCGCAGGCGCAGGATCTTGGCCAGGCCCGCCGAGGCCCCGCCAGTGCCCACCGCGATCAGCACCGGGTCACGATCGAGGATCGAAGGCGTGGTGAAATCGCACAGTTCGGGCCGGTCGACCACGTTGACCAGCAGCCCGGCACAGCGCAGCCGGATCGCATCGCCCTGCGCCATGTCGGGATTGTCGTGCGCGATGAAGGCCAGCCGCGCGCCGTCGTCGATCCCGGCACTGATCTCGCGATAGATCACCCCGCCCGCGCGCTCGATCAGGCGCTGCTTGGCGGCGGCGGCATCCCCCTCGCCCAGCAGGATCACCGGCTGGCCCGCGATGCGATGGAACAGGGGGAGGCTGTGCAGGGTCATGGGTTTGCGCGTGCGTCCTTCGACAGGCTCAGGACGAACGGGGGTTGGCGGGATATATTCTCCCACGTCCGTTCATGCCGAGCTTGTCGAAGCATCACGCAAGCCATTCCGGCACGCGCTCTGCCGCCAGGATCGTGGCGGGATCGATGCGGTCGGCCACCACGGCCCACTTGTCACCATCCACCATCACCTCGGGTACCAGCGGCCGCGAGTTGTAGGTGTTGGCCATCGTCGCGCCATAGGCCCCCGCCGTGCGGAACACCGCCAGATCGCCGCGCACCACCGTGTCGATGGTGCGCGCCATGGCAAAGGTGTCGGAACTTTCGCAGATCGGGCCGACGATGTTGGCCTCGAACGTCTCGCCCTTCGGCTCCACCGCCACGAAATCGTGCCACGCATCATAAAGCGCCGGCCGCGCCAGATCGTTCATCGCGGCATCGACCACGACCCACGGGTTGCCCGCCCCTTCCTTCACCCGGATCACCTGCGTCACCAGCACGCCGGTGTTGCCGGTGATCACGCGGCCCGGTTCGAACATCAGCGTCACGCCCCAGTTGCCGGTCACACGCGCCACCATCGCGGCGTATTCCTCGGGCTGCGGGAACACCTCGCCCGCCTTGTAGGGCACGCCGATCCCGCCGCCCAGGTCCATGTGGGTGACGGTGTGGCCGCCTGCGCGGATCTCTTCCATCAAGCCGCCGACCTTGGTGAAGGCAGCTTCCAGCGGCTCCAGCTTCGACAGCTGGCTGCCGATGTGCAGCGTAAGGCCCCGCATGTTCAGCCCCGGCGTCCCCGCCAGCCGCGCATAGATCGCCGCCGCCCGGTCAAACGGCACGCCGAACTTGTTCTCGGCCTTGCCGGTGGAGATCTTGCCGTGCGTCCCGGCATCCACATCCGGATTCACGCGCAGCGCGGCAGAGGCAACCCTGCCCATCGAGGCGGCGATTTCCGCCAGTTCCAGCCCTTCTTCCTCGCTTTCAAGGTTGAACTGGCCGATCCCCGCCTCGATCCCCCGGCGCATTTCCGCCGCGGTCTTGCCAACGCCCGAAAACACGATGCCGTCGGGCGCCATGCCCGCCGCCAGCGCCCGCTCCATCTCGCCGCCCGAGACGACATCGGCGCCATAGCCCTCTGCCGCCAGCACCTTCAGCACCGACAGGTTGGGGTTGGATTTCACCGCAAAGGCGATCCGGGCATTGCGCAGCACGCCCAGCGCATCGCGGAACACGCGGGCATGGCGCGTCAGCGTGGCGCGCGAATAGACATAGACGGGCGTGCCCACTTGCGCCGCAATCACCGGCAGCGGCACATCTTCGGCATGCAGCACGCCGTTCTTCAGTTCAAAATGATCCATCGGAGAAACTCAGCCTTCGGGTGGCAGATCAAAAGGATCGTCCTCACGATCCTGCGAGCGGCGACGCGGCTCGACATTGCGCGCAGGGGCTGCCTGCGCGGGAGGTTTGAGCAGATCGTCCGCGCCCGGCTGCACTTCGCGGCCATAGGGGATCGGCGGCGAAGTCTGATCGGGCGCCAGCTTCAGCTCAGCCCGGTTGCCACAGCCCGCAAGAGCGAGCGCGCCAAGGCCGACCAGCAGGATATTGCGCGAAACGCTCAAGCCGATTCCTCCAGCCCCAGCGCCACGCGCGCCTCGGCTACCCGCTTCCTTACCTCGTCCGGCGCGGTTCCGCCATGGCTGCAACGCGCCGCCACGCTCGCCTCGACCGAAAGCGCGGCATAGACGCGATCGTCGATGCGCTCGTCGATCGCCGTCAGGTCCTCGATCGAAAGCTGGTCCAGCGCCACGCCCCGGCTTTCCGCCAGCTTCACCGCGCTGCCGGTGATGTGGTGCGCTTCGCGGAACGGAATGTTGGCCTGCCGCACCAGCCAGTCGGCAAGATCGGTCGCCGTGGCATAGCCCAGCTCTGCCGCCGCGCGCATCCGCTGCTCACGGAACTTCGCCTCCGCCACCATCCCGGTCATCGCCGCAATCGACAGGGCGAGCAGGCTGGCGGCTTCGAAGACCGGCGGCTTGTCGTCCTGCATGTCCTTCGAATAGGCCAGCGGCAGGCCCTTCATGGTGATCATCAGCGCGGTCAGGCACCCCACGATCCGCCCCGAATGGCCACGCACCAGTTCGGCGGCATCGGGGTTCTTCTTCTGCGGCATGATGCTGCTGCCGGTCGAAAGGCTGTCGGGCAGCGTCACGAAGCCGAAGGGCTGGCTTGCCCAGATGATGAACTCTTCGGCCAGCCGCGAAAGGTGCAGCGAACACTGCGCCGCGGCCATCAGGTAATCGAGCGCAAAATCGCGGTCGGACACCGAATCGAGGCTGTTGTCGGTCGGACCGTCAAAACCCAGCGCCTGCGCCGTGCGAAAGCGGTCGATGGGAAAGCCGGTGCCCGCCAGCGCCGCTGCACCCAGCGGGCTGCGGTTCATCCGCACCCGCGCATCGGCGAAGCGCGAACGATCGCGGCCGATCATTTCGTAATAGGCCATCAGGTGATGCCCCAGCGTCACCGGTTGCGCGGTCTGCAGGTGGGTGAAGCCGGGCATGATCGACCCGGCGTGTTCGCCAGCGCGGCTCACCAGCGCCACCTGCAACTGCTTCAGCCCATGCTCGGCCTGGTCCATCGCATCGCGCACCCACAGGCGGAAGTCGGTTGCCACCTGGTCGTTGCGGCTGCGCGCGGTGTGCAGGCGCCCCGCCGCCGGGCCGATCAGTTCGGCAAGGCGGCTCTCGGTGGTCATGTGGATGTCTTCGAGGTCCCAGTTCTCGGGCACGCCGCTGGCTTCGTACTCTGCCGCAACCTGATCCAGCCCACCGGCAATCAGCGCCGCATCCTCGGCCGAAACGATGCCCTGCGCGCCCAGCATGTCCACATGGGCCTTTGACGCGGCGATGTCCTGCCGCCACAAGGCCTTGTCGAAGGGAATCGAGGCATTGATCTCGCGCATGATCGCCGAGGGACCGCCTGCGAAGCGCCCGCCCCACATCTGGTTGGAGCCTGAATTGTCGCCCATGTCCGTCCGTTCACTCACAGTGCTGATGCTGGTCCCGGCGCTTGCCGTCGCGGGGTGCGATAGGCAAGCCGCGCCCGACTCGCAACCGCAGAGCAGTGCAGCGCCAACGGAAAGCGCCGCAAAGTCCGAATTCAACGGCACGCTCGACATCACCAATCGCGGCAAGGACATGCCCGATTTCACCGTGACCGACCCTGCAGGCAAGGCGCTGAAGCTGCGCGAGCTCAAGGGAACGCCGGTTCTCGTCAACGTCTGGGCCACCTGGTGCGGCCCCTGCAAGCTGGAAATGCCCGAACTGGACAAGCTGGCGGCGGACAAGACCGGCGCCTTGCGCGTCCTCACCGTCTCGCAGGATATCGATGGCGCAGCCAAGGTCGCGCCCTATTACGCGGAAAACAGGTTCGCGAAGCTGGAACCGTGGCTCGATCCTGAAAACAACCTCGGATTCTTCTATGAAACCGGGATGCTGCCCACCACCGTGCTCTACGACAAGCAAGGCAAGGAAGTGTGGCGCATGATCGGCGCACACGATTGGTCCGGCCCGCGCACCGCCGCAATGCTGGCGGAGACTTTGGGGAAGTAACCCACCACTCTCCTCATTCCGCCAAAATTCGTCCCAAATTTGTCATTGCGAGGAGCGCAGCGACGAAGCAATCCAGCGGGACGAAGCGCAATTTCCAGCCTGCGGTCTATATGTTGGCGTCCCGGCGCAACGGGACTCTTTACGTCGGCGTGACCAGCAATCTGCCGAAACGCACATGGCAACACCGTGAGGGCGTGGTTGACGGTTTCACCGCCAGGCACGGCTGCAAGTTGCTCGTTTGGTTCGAAGTCCACGCGACAATGGAATATGCGATTGCGCGTGAAAAGCAGATCAAGGGCGGATCAAGGAAACGGAAACTGGCGTTGATCGAGGCGATGAACCCGCTTTGGCGTGACCTTTTTGCCGAGATTTGTGCGTAGCGCTGACCGGCTCTGGATTGCTTCGCTACGCTCGCAATGACGAAAAAATGGAAAATGCAAGCTATAGGCTTCGTCATTGCGAGGAGCGCAGCGACGAAGCAATCCAGAGCCGCACAGGCACGCTGTGGATTGCCGCGCCCTTCGGCCGCTCGCAATGACGACAGGGGCGCACCAAAGACCACCCAACAACAGTTTGACAAATCCCCGCGCGCCACTAGGGCGGTCGGCGGGCCACGCGGTCCCAACGCCGCGCGTGCTCTCTGTAAGGAGAGACTACATGTCTGCTACGATTCCGGCTCGCAAGCCTGCGCGCCCCTATTTCTCGTCCGGTCCCTGCGCCAAGCCGCCCGGATACTCCCCCGAAAAACTCGCTACCGAATCGCTGGGCCGGTCACACCGCGCCAAGATCGGCAAGACGCGCCTTCAGTACTGCATCGACCTGATGCGCGAAGTGCTGGAGCTGCCCGATACGCACCGCATCGGTATCGTCCCGGGGTCCGATACCGGCGCTTTCGAAATGGCGATGTGGACGATGCTCGGCGCTCGCCCCGTCACCACGCTGGCCTGGGAATCGTTCGGTGAAGGTTGGGTCACCGATGCCGCCAAGCAGCTCAAGATCGATCCCACGATCCTGCGCGCCGATTATGGCCAGATCCCCGATCTGAACGCGATCGACTGGTCGAACGACGTGCTGTTCACCTGGAACGGCACCACCTCGGGCGTGCGCGTGCCGAACGCGGATTTCATCCCGGCAAATCGCGAAGGCCTGTCCTTTGCAGACTCCACCTCGGCGGTCTTCGCCTACGACATCGACTGGTCGAAGATCGACGTTGCCACCTTCTCGTGGCAGAAGGTCCTTGGCGGCGAAGGCGGCCACGGCGTGCTGATCCTCGGCCCCCGCGCGGTCGAGCGGCTTGAAACCTACACCCCTGCCTGGCCGCTGCCAAAGGTGTTCCGCCTTGTTTCCAAGGGCAAGCTTGCCGAAGGCGTGTTCAAGGGCGAGACGATCAACACCCCCTCGATGCTCGCCGTCGAAGACGCGATCTTCGCGCTCGAATGGGCCAAGGATCTGGGTGGTCTCGAAGGCCTCAAGGCCCGCAGCGACGCCAATGCCGCCGCGCTCGACAAGATCGTGCAGGAGCGTTCGTGGCTCTCGCACCTTTGCGCCGACGAAGCGACCCGGTCCAAGACCTCGGTCTGCCTGTCGGTCGAAGGCGCGGACGCAGACTTCATCAAGAAGTTCGCGAGCCTGCTCGAAAAGCACGATGCCGCCTATGACATCGCCGGCTACCGCGATGCCCCGGCGGGCCTGCGCATCTGGTGCGGCGCAACCGTCAACGCCGAAGATATCGCCGATCTCGGCCCGTGGCTCGACTGGGCCTATGAAGCGACCAAGGCGGAACTCGCCGCGGCCTGAGCAATAGCAGGCTGCGCCCCCGCGAAGGCGGGGGCCTCCCTCGGCACGCAACCACCCCCGCGTAACAACAACAAGGTCCCCGCCTTCGCGGGGACGCACGGATTGGATCGAAACATGACCCAGACCACCCCCAAGCCCAAAGTCCTCATTTCCGACAAGATGGACCCGAACGCCGCCCGTATCTTCACCGAGATGGGCTGCGACGTCGACGTCATCACCGGCGAAACGCCCGAACAGCTGATCGCCCGCATCGCCGAATACGATGGCCTGGCCATCCGTTCCTCGACCAAGGTGACCAAGGCGATCCTTGATGCCGCCACCAACCTCAAGGTCATCGGCCGCGCCGGCATCGGCGTCGACAACGTCGATATCCCCTATGCCTCGGGCAAGGGCGTGGTGGTGATGAACACCCCGTTCGGCAACTCGATCACCACCGCCGAACACGCCATCGCCATGATGTTCGCGCTCGCCCGCCAGATCCCCGAAGCCAACGCGCAGACCCAGGCCGGCACGTGGCCCAAGAACGGCTTCATGGGCATCGAGGTTACCGGCAAGACGCTGGGCCTGATCGGCGCGGGCAACATCGGCTCGATCGTCGCCAGCCGCGCGCTCGGCCTGAAGATGAAGGTCGTCGCCTTCGATCCGTTCCTGACGCCGGAACGCGCCGTGGAAATGGGCGTGGAAAAGGCCGATCTCGATACGCTGCTGGCCAAGGCGGACTTCATCACCCTGCACACCCCGCTGACCGACCAGACGCGCAACATCCTGTCGGCTGAAAACATCGCCAAGTGCAAGAAGGGCGTGCGCATCATCAACTGCGCGCGTGGCGGTCTGATCGATGAGGCCGCGCTCAAGGCTGCGCTCGATTCGGGCCAGGTTGCCGGCGCCGCGCTCGACGTGTTCGAGACCGAACCTGCCAAGGAATCGCCGCTGTTCGGCACGCCGAATTTCATCTGCACCCCGCATCTGGGTGCCAGCACCACCGAAGCGCAAGTCAACGTCGCGCTGCAGGTGGCCGAACAGATGGCCGATTTCCTCGTCACCGGCGGCGTTACCAACGCGCTCAACATGCCCTCGCTCTCGGCCGAAGAAGCGCCGAAGCTCAAGCCCTACATGGCGCTCGCCGAAAAGCTCGGCAAGCTGGTGGGTCAGCTGGCGCACGACAACCTGACCAAGATCGCCATCGAGGTCGAAGGCGCCGCCGCGCAGCTCAACCAGAAGCCGATCACCGCGGCCGTGCTGGCGGGCCTGATGAGCCAGTATTCGCAGACCGTGAACATGGTCAACGCGCCGTTCCTCGCCAAGGAGCGCGGGCTTGACGTGCGCGAAGTGCGCCATGATCGCGAAGGCGTCTACCACACGCTGGTGCGCGTCACGGTCAGCACCGACCAGGGCGAACGCTCGATTGCGGGCACGCTGTTCGGCAACGGCCAGCCGCGCCTCGTCGAGATCTTCGGCATCGGCATCGAGGCCGATCTCGACGGCGACATGCTCTACATCGTCAACTCCGACGCGCCGGGCTTCATCGGCCGCATCGGCACGCTGCTGGGCGAAAACGGCATCAACATCGGCACCTTCCACCTTGGCCGCCGCGAAGCCGGTGGCGAGGCGGTGCTGCTGCTCTCGCTCGACAACCCGGTCCCGCAGGACGTGCTCAAGCAAGCCTGCGCCATCCAGGGCGTGCGCACGGTCAAGGCGCTGAAGTTCGTCTGATCCGGAGTTCGCGTGAAATCGAGGGGCGGGTGCAGAAATGCGCCCGCCTTTAGGTTTTCCGGCGTGGTGCTGCGTGGCTTTCTGTTTCGCGCCGAGGCGCAGAGGAAGCGAAGGGCGCAGAGAGAGAGAGAGAGAGAGAGAGAGAGAGCTCCCGGCCGCTTGTCCGCTTCTCCCGGAGACCTGCCGTTTGGCGCGAACATCCGCATTGCCGAATGGCTTCGCCGCAAGTGCCACATCTCTGCGATCTCTGCTTCCTCTGCGCCTCTGCGCGAAACACATTCAAGCGCAACCACGGGTTCGACATTTCCCATCCATCCCGCTAAGCGCGGCCCCATGACCGACGTCGATTCCAGCTTGCTGCCCGAGGGGCTTGAGGACCGCCTGCCTGCCGAGGCGGCAACCACCACGCGCGTGATGCGCAGCCTGCAGGACGTGATGCACAGCCACGGCTATCACCGCGTGCTGCCGCCGATGATCGAGTTCGAAAAGAGCCTCGCCACGCGCATGGCTGGCATTCAATCCCGGCGCATGTTCCGCTTCACCGATCCATCGAGCCTGCGCATGATGGCCCTGCGATCGGACCACACCCCGCAGATCGGCCGCATCGCGCAGACCCGCCTCGCTGAAGCCGCGCGCCCGTTGCGCCTGATGTATGCCGGCCAGGTCCTCACCATCAAGAGCGACGGCCTCGATCCCGCGCGTGAAAAGCTGCAGTGCGGCGCCGAACTGATCGGCGCGGACAATGTCGCCGCCGCCACCGAAATCGTCGCGCTCGCGGTCGAAGCGCTGCAGGCCACCGGCGCCAGCGGCATCAGCGTCGATTTCACCCTGCCCGATCTGGTCGATACGCTGGCCGCCAAGGCCTTCCCGCTCGACCCTGCCCGGATCGAGGCGGTCCGCCGCGAACTCGACACCAAGGACGCCGGCGGCCTGCGCGATGTCGGCGGCGAGGCCTATGTGCCCCTCCTCTACGCCACCGGCGAATTCGACAGCGCCATCGAAAAGCTCTTCGCCATCGATGCAGGCGGTGCCCTCGCCAGCCGCATCACCGCGCTCCGGCAGATCGCCGCCAGCCTGAACGGCCAGGCGCGGCTGACGCTCGACCCCAGCGAACGCCACGGCTTCGAATACCAGACCTGGTTCGGCTTCACCCTCTACGCCGAAGGCGCGCGCGGCCCGGTCGGCCGCGGCGGCACCTATCGCATTGCGGGCAACGGTCAGGACGAGCCCGCCACCGGCTTCTCGCTCTACCCCGACGCGCTGATCGACTTGCTTTCGGCCAGCGAAACCCCGGAGGACCGCGTGTTCCTTCCGTTGGGGCATGATCGTGACGAGGCGGCGCGGTTGCGCTCGATTGGCTGGCGTACCGTGGCGGCGCTCAGCGATGCGGACAGTGCGCAGGCGCTGGCATGCACGCATGTGCTTGGTGCAAACGGACCCGAGAAGCTGGGCTGACCGCCCGGTTCAGAAACTCACCCTCGCACTCACACGTATGTCGCGGCCTGCCAGCGGCGCAAAATCCTTGAGGAACGAGGCATGGCGCCGCGCGTCGACATCGAAGATGTTGTTGGCCGATAGCGCGAACGACAGCGGGCGATCGTTGCCCCACGGGCGGACGTTGACCTCGGCGTTGACCATGGTGAAGCTGGCCGTCGGCGTCTCGAAACCGGCAAGGCGCGGCTGGCTGTCGCTCCATTCCACCTCGCCGCGCAGGTCCACCTTCTCGCCCTTCAGGCCCAGCCCGCCAAGCAGGCGCAAGGGCGGAATGCGTGGCGCCGGGCCAACCCCCACGATCTGCGCATGGACATAATCGGCCACGCCATCGGCCACCAGATCGAAGCTGCCAAGCCGGGCCAGCGTCGCCGTGCCCTGCAATTCAAAGCCGTAATAGCGCGCGCTGGTCTGGTTGAACTGGAACACCGGCAATCCGTCTTCCACCGCGCCGGTCAGGCTCTCGTAGATGAAGTTGTCGAACCAGTTGTGATAGACCGAGGCTTCGAGCGTGTAGCCAGGGCCAGCCCCGCGCAGCACCCCTTCCAGGCCCCAGGCGCGCTCTGTCCGGAAGTCGGGATTGCCCACCTCGAACGCCTGCGTGCCGGCATGCGGCCCGTTGGCAAACAGCTCCTCGGCCGATGGCGCACGCACCGTGCGGCTGAGGTTGACGCCGAGGCGCCAGCCCGGTGCCAGGCCATAGGACGCACCCGCCGAGCCGGAGAAGGTGTCGAACGTGCGCTTGCCTGCAAAGAATTGCGGCTGGTCGCCGAGCGGCTTGCCCTCGAGCACGGTGTGTTCGTATCGCGCCCCGCCCTCCAGCTTCAGCGCGCCCAGATCCAGCTGCTGCAGGGTAAACACGCCAAGCTGCTGGGTGGAGTTCTTCGGCAGGAAGGCTTCATCGCCGATCACGTTGAAATCGCGCACGAAGTACTGGACCCCGCTGGCACCCTTCCACGCCCCGCGATCCGCCTGGACCAGTTCCACGCGGCCTTCGATGCCCTTGTTGTAGAACGCCGTGCCGATGCCGCCATCGGGCTCAAGCTCGAAGTGGCGATAGGAGGCAAATCCCGCCCGTGCCTTGATCGACTTGAGCAGGCCGCCCCCGGTTTCCACTTCGGTGCGCAGGTCTACCCGATCCTGCGCCACGTCCAGTCGGGGCGATTCCTGCTCCTCGCCGGGGCGGATCGCATAGCGGGTGGGGATGCCGTAAAGGCTGTCGTAATGGCTGTAGGACACGCCAAGATTGCCGGTGTCGGTAATCAGCGCCGCGCCCACGCCTGCGGTCCAGGTTTCCGCCGCCGAATTGGGCAAGCGGCCCCGCAGCGCCGCATTATCGGCGAAGCTCACGCCCTCGTCGATCTGCTCGGCGGTCTCGCGCCCGGCATTGGCCTGGGCCACTGCCTTGGCAGAAGGGGCCAGCGCGAAGTCACCGATGCGCAGATTGCCGGTTTTCAGATAGCTGCCATCGGCATGGACGACGAACCTGTCGCCCACCGGCACGTCCACCGCACCGCCGATATTGCGCTCGTTCGCTGCTGAACCATACGTGGCAAGGGCATCGACATGCGCCGCTTCAGTGGGAATGCTGCGCGGAATGCGCTTGTCGATCACGTTGACGACACCGCCGATAGCGGCCGATCCATAAAGCAGCGTGGCCGGGCCGCGCAGCACCTCGATGCGCTCGGCCAGCAGCGGATCGATCACCACGGCGTGATCGGCGCTGGTGTTCGATACGTCGAAGGCGCCGATGCCGTCGGTCAGGATGCGCACCCGCTCACCCTGCAATCCGCGCAGGACCGGGCGCGAGGCATTGGGACCGAACGACGTGGCCGAAACGCCCGGCAGCCGGTCCAGCGTCTCGCCGATCGTCGGCCGCAGAACCTGGGTCAGTTCCTGCCCCTGCAACACCGAAACGCCCGAAATGACATCCTGCCGTTCGCGCTGGAACGGTGCTGTCACCACGATCTGCGTCGAAGGCGGGGCATGATCGTCACCATTGTCCGCCACTTGCGAAGCGGCCCCGGCTGCCTCGCTCGCCGCAGGCGCAGCGGCGGCCATGGCAACCGGAACCAGAGCCATGCTGCCGATGGCGGTGCCGGCGAGAAGTGCGATGAGACGCATGGAATCCTGTCCTTTTGCAAGCAATGCCCGAAGCGCCGCGCCTGCCAGCCCGGCGATCCGCGGCCGCCATTAGCGCAGCGCCATGGATGTTACAAGATAACATTACGTCTGTTGGCAAAAAGGGTGGCGCTTGGCTGGCAAGTGGCTGATCCGCGCGATGTCCGCCCGCTTTGGCAACGGTGCCCCGGCACCTGCGAACGCCGGTCTTCAGTCAACCGGCGCGCGCCGGCCCACCGGTTTCCACGGCTGGCCGATCCGTGTTTCCAGCCGGTCGCGCAGGGCCCACACCCAGCCGACGCGGCGCTCGGCAAGGCCAGGCAGGCTGAGCAAGTCGCCGCCGAGCCAGGGCAGGAAGGGATTGCGCCGGGCATAGGACCAGATTTCCACGCGTTCACCCGATTGCATGGCCATGCCACGGGCATGAAAGCCGACGGTATCGGCCACCACCAGCGTATTGCCGGGAACGGCCAGCCCTTCGGCGGCGGGGAGCTTCATCGCCGCCAGATCGGCCGCGTCAACGCGCGGCGATCCCCGCGCCGACAGGCGATCGATCGCCTTGGGATCGGCCAGACTGCGCTGGCGCTCCCACGCCAGTCGCTCGGGCGTGAAGCGATGTGATCCGCGCACATAGGTGAACGGACCCTGGTCTGCCGCCACGGGATTGAGGAACAGCCAGGATTTCAGCGACGAATGAAACGTGTCGGCGTGCAGCGCTTCCTGCGGATCAGGCTCGTTGCCATCCACATGGCTCACGATCGTCTGGACATAGTGCAGCGGGGTCGTGCGAAAGCTGGCGACATAGTGGAGCAGCGCCACGATATCGCGCCGCGCCAACAGGTGGCGCAAGGCGGGGATGCGTTGCAGCATCGGCGCGTCGATGGCGATCCTGCGGGTGATCGCATCGCCTTGCCGCATCTCGCGCGCGGGGGCCTGATAGGACAGGATCGCCGCGCGCAACGCCGGGAATTCCGCCTCGGGCACGATATCGGGAATGACCACGAAGCCATCGCGGTCAAACGCGGCGCGCCACTCGGGCCGGACATGGCGTGCCAGCCGCCGCCTGCGCCAGGTGCACAGCGCTGCCGCCAGCCGCACCCGGCCAAGATGCAGCCCGCGCCGGTTGAGCGCCGCCGACCCGATCAGCGGATTGTCGAGAAAGCTCTTGGCACCGGTGAGCAGCTGGAGCGCCCAGACGATCCCCCGGGCCGGGGCCAGCATTGTCTTGCCGATCATGCGCATGGCAATGGACTTCTCTTGCTAAACCACGCCCGCCTGCCCTTGCGCCTAATCCTGCTTCACCACCGCGTCAATTGCCAGCAATCGCTGCACCAGCGGCTCGAAGTCCGCCAGGGGCAGGGCATTGGGGCCATCGGACAGCGCCGCATCGGGATCGGGATGCGTCTCCATGAACACGCCCGCCACGCCTGCCGCCACGGCGGCGCGGGCCAGCAGCGGCACATGTTCGCGCTGCCCGCCGGACCGCTCTCCCAACCCGCCGGGCTGTTGCACCGAATGGGTCGCATCGAACACCACCGGGCACCCTGTTTCGGCCATGATCGCCAGCCCGCGCATGTCGGTCACCAGCGTGTTGTAGCCGAACGATGCCCCGCGCTCGCACAGCATGAAGGCATCGGGGTCCTTGCCCGCCGCACTGGCGGCATTGCGCGCCTTGGCGGCAACCTGGCGCATGTCGGCCGGGGCCATGAATTGCGCCTTCTTGATGTTTACCGGCTTGCCCGAAGCTGCCACCGCGGCAATGAAATCCGTCTGTCGCGCGAGGAAAGCCGGCGTCTGCAACACGTCGACCACGTCGGCCACGGCCTGCACCTGTTCACGCTCGTGCACATCGGTCAGCACCGGCAGGCCGGTTTCGCTGCGGACTTTCTCCAGGATACGCAAACCTTCGTATATTCCCGGCCCGCGGAACGATTTGTCCGATGAACGGTTCGCTTTGTCGAACGAACTCTTGAACACCAGCATCAAGCCTAGTCTGTCGGCAGTCTTGGCAAGATGCTCGGCGACCGAGAGTGTGTGTTGTTCACTTTCAATGACGCAGGGGCCCGCAATGACAAACAATGGAGCTTTCCCGCCGATTTCTCGACCAAATAGGAGCATTCTCTTTCCAACTTTGGTTAGGGCCCGACTATCGAGCGATCAGCGCTGAAACACAGCCAGTCGGCCCAAGTGATGCAGTGCACATACTCACTCGCATAGTCGTTGTATCGGGCCACCTGCAATCACGAAGCGAGAACTCTGTTCCTGTCGGCATCCTGCGCCGAACCGTAGTAAGTGGAAATCGTGTTCTATGGCTGCTACCAGATCCCAGATGCGATCCAGCAATCTCCCACAAAGCTACGCGCCATCGGCGCTGAAGACTCTCGAAACCGAAATACAAGGCCTGCAGTCGCTCAAGGCAATTCTTGAAACGCCATCCTTCCGCAGCGCGCTCGATCGCGCGATCATTGCCATGGCGCGCACCGAAGGCCGCATCATCGTCAGCGGAATGGGAAAAAGCGGCCATGTCGGCCGGAAGATTGCCGCCACCTTGCGCTCCACCGGCACCCCGGCGCTGTTCCTGCATCCGGGCGAAGCCAGCCACGGAGACCTCGGGCTGATTTCCGACAAGGACGTCGTCTTTGCGATCACCTGGTCGGGTGAAACCAGCGAACTCACGGATATCTACGACTATTGCAACCGTTTCGGTGTAACTTTGATCGTGGCGACGGCATGGCCCGAAAGCACGGCCGCGCAGGCCGCCGACATCTGCTTGAACCTGCCGCTGGTGCGCGAAGCCTGCCCGAACGATCTTGCGCCGACTACCTCGACCACGCTCCAGATCGTGCTGGGCGATGTGCTGGCCGTCGCCCTGATCGAGGCACGCGGCTTCTCGCCTTCGGATTTCCGGGTGTTTCATCCCGGCGGCAATCTCGGGGCAAAGCTGGTCATCGTCGATCAGATCATGGGCACGGATGCCGCGATCCCCAAGGTCGGCCGCACGGCCACGCTCAGCATGGCCACCATCGAGATGAGCAGGAAGCGCTATGGCGCCACCGCCGTCGTCGATGATGGCGACAAGCTCGTCGGCGTGTTCACCGATGGCGATCTGCGCCGCTGCATCGCCGTGCACGATCTGGGTGACGCCATCGAACTGCACATGTCGCCCAATCCGGTCTCCGTCCCGCCCGGCACCCTGTGCAGCGAAGCCCTGCGCATCATGAACGAAAACGCCGTGTCGGTGCTCTTCGTCGAAGACAAGGGCAAGGTCGTCGGCGTGGTGCACATGCACGATGTGGTCAGGACCGGCATTGTGTGAAGCCGCAGGCGGACCCCCGGTCCCCGACCTGATCGTCGTTCCCGCGCGCTACGGATCAAGCCGCCTGCCCGGCAAGCCGCTGCTCCCCATAGCCGGCCGCACCCTGCTCGAACGCGTCGTCGCCATCGCCCGCGCAGCCGCAGACCTCGCCGGGAACTGCGCCGTGCTGGTCGCCACCGATGACCAGCGCATCGCCGATCACGCGCGCGCGCTCGGCGTCGCCTGCGCCATGACCGCGCCCGATCTCGATTCCGGCACCGTCCGCGCCCACGCCGCCGCCCGCCAGCAAGCGTCGCCGCCTCTGCGCGTCATCAACCTCCAGGGCGATGCCCCGTTCATCCCCCCCGCCATCGTCGCCAACCTCCTGCAAACCCTGCGCAGCGGCAGCGCAGACGTCGCCACCCCTGTCTTCGCGCTCGACTGGCCCCGCCTCGATCGCCTGCGCGCGCACAAGCAGGCCGCCCCGTTCAGCGGCACCACCTGCATCCGCGCCGCCGACGGCCGGGCGCTGTGGTTTTCCAAGGCGATCATCCCCGCCCTGCGCAACGAGGCAGACTTGCGCGCCGCCGCCCCGCTCTCGCCGGTATGGCAGCATCTCGGGCTCTACGGCTACACCCTGCCTGCGCTGGACTGGTTCGCCGCCGCCCCGCCCGGCGCCTATGAAGCCCTCGAAGGCCTTGAACAGCTTCGCTTTCTCGAAGGCGGGCTGCGGGTCGATACCGTCCCGGTCGAAGTCCCCGCCCACCTGCTGTCGGGGATCGATACCCCGCAGGACCTTGCCAGCGCCGAGGAATCGATTACCCGCTACGGCGATCCCTTCCCGGCCTGAGCCTTCCTGTTCATGTTAGTCATCGTCCGCCACGGCAACACCTTCACCGCCGGGGAGCCGCCCCGCCGCATCGGCGCACGCACCGACCTGCCGCTGACGGCGCAAGGCATCACCCAGGCCGAGGCGCTTGGCGCACACTTCGCCAAACTGGGCTGGCACTTTGCCCGCGCCCTCGTCTCCCCGCTCCTGCGCACGCGCCAGACGGCCGAAGCCATCCTCGCCGCCCAACCCGCGCCGCCTCCCGTACAAAGCGCCGATTTCCTGCGCGAGATCGATCACGGCCCTGACGAGAACCGCACCGAGGCCGAAGTCCTCGCCCGCATCGGCCAACCCGCCCTCGCCGCATGGGACGAACGCGCCATCGCCCCGCCCGGCTGGACAGTGGGCGCCGACGAACGCCTCGCCGCCTGGCGCGCCTTGATCGAAGCGCTCGCCCCCGATCAGCCGCCGACCCTCCTCGTCACCAGCAACGGCGCCGCCCGCTTCGCGCTCATCGCCCTGCCCGCGCCCCCTGCGCACACCCTGAAGCTGCGCACCGGCAGCTATGGCATCATCCGGTGCGACGCGGCGGGATCGCCCGTTGTCGCAGCATGGGACCAGCGCCCGTGACCCCGCCCCCCTTCCTGCGCGCGCCCCCCTTCCCGCAGCACAATGCCGTCATCACCGCGCCCGCCCAAGGCCGCAGCACCGTGCCGCCCGATGCCATCGCCCTGCTGCGCAGCGCACGCGTCGGTGGCGCGTTCTGGGAAAGCGACGACCCCTGGGCCGCCATTGAAAGCGCAGGCAGCGTCACCGCCCACGGCGATGACGAACGGATCGCCATCGCCACCGTGCTCGGCGCGGCGGTCACCGTCCTGTCCCCGGGGCGATACGGCGCGCCCGGCGATGAACCCGAAGCCCTGCGCACGCGCCTTGCCATAGCGCTGGCCGCCTGCGACTGCCTTGATCCGTTCACCGGCAAGGCCACCACCTTTGCCGCCACGGTAGACCTGCTGGCGCAGTGGCGGCGCGAGATTGCGGCCAATCGCGCCATCGTTGCCGCCAGTGGGATGGCCTGGTGGAAACGGCGCGAAATCCGGCGCTTCCTGTGGGTGCCCGAACGCCGCCTGCACATCGTGCGCAGCGCCGCCAGCGCCCTGCGCATTGCCCGGCGCCTGGGCGGCAGCGTGGCCGTCTGGCCCTCACGCGTCTCGCCGCAACTGCTGGCCGATGCCGCGGCGCAGCACACCGGCATCGTGCGGGTAGAGGATGGCTTCGTCCGCTCGGTCGGGCTGGGCAGCAATCTGGTGCCGCCGTCCTCGGTGGTGGTCGATGCGCGCGGCATTCATTTCGATCCGGCCACGCCCAGCGATCTTGAACATATCCTTGCTACCACCCCCTTCGCCCCGGCGCTCACCGCCCGCGCCAGGGCCCTGCGCCAGACCATCGTGGCCGCCGGGATCAGCAAGTATGCCGCAGGCCCCGCCGCCGCGCTGCCGCCGCGCCAGCCCGGCCGCAAGCTGGTTCTGGTCCCGGCGCAAGTCGAAGACGACATGTCGGTCCTTGCCGGCGGCGGCGGCCTCACCTCCAATCTGGAACTGCTGCGCCGCGTCCGGGCGCTGGAACCCGATGCGGAAATCTGGTTCCGCCCGCACCCCGATGTCGATGCTGGCCATCGCAAGGGCGCGGTTCCCGATGATCAGGCCCTGCGCCACGCCGATCGCATCGTGCGCGGCGGTGGCATGGCGCCGCTGCTCGATGTGGTCGATGCCGTCCACGTGCTCACCTCGCTGACCGGGTTCGAAGCCCTGATGCGCGGGCGTGCGGTCACCTGCCACGGCACGCCGTTCTATGCCGGTTGGGGCCTGACGCAGGATCTGGTTCCCCCGCCACCCGGGCGAGGGCGGCAGCTCTCGCTCGATGAACTCGTCGCCGGCGTGCTGATCCTCTACCCGCGCTACCTCGATCCGGTCACCGGCCTGCCCTGCCCGCCAGAGGTGCTGGTTGCCCGCATGGCAGGCGCGCAGGCAACGAATCGGCTGGGATGGGTGGCGCCCTTGCGCCGCTGGCAGGGCCGGTTCATGGCCAAGGTCAGGGCACGCCTGCGATGAATTCGGTCATCCTCGATATCTCGCGCCTGATTTCGCGCGTGCGGCACGCAACGCCTTCGGGGGTTGACCGGGTCGAAATGGCCTATGCCCGTGGCCTGCTCGGGATCTATGGCGATGATCTGGCCTTTGCCGCGGTCCACCCCACCGGGCGCTACGGCAGGATCGGAAACGAAGCCGCGCTCGCCTATCTGGCAGAACTCGAACGCCGCTGGTCGCAGGAAAGCGGCGGCCGGAGCCAGCGCTCCATCATGCAGGTGCTGCCGTGGATGATGCGCTTGCTGCCGCGCACGCCACCCCGACTGCTGGCCCGCACGCTGCCCGGCACTGGCGTACAAAGGCCGGTCTATGTGCAGGTCTCCCCGCATCACCTGACCGACCGCCATAAGGTCAGCGGCATCCTTCGCACCGAAAACGCCCGCTTCGTGTGCATGATCCATGATCTGATCCCGATCGAATATCCCGAATATGCGCGGCCCACGGGCGCTGCGCTGCACCGCCGGCGCATGGATACGGTTGCGGCCTGTGCCGATGCCGTCATCGTCAATTCGGCCGCCACCGGCCGTTCGTTCCAGCCGTGGATTGCCAGCAGCGGCCGCAGCATTGCCACGCACGTTGCCTTGCTGGGGACAGAGCCGCTGCCCCCGGCGGCAGACACCCCGCCGCCCGCCCGGCCCTATTTCGTCTGCCTTGGCACGATCGAGCCGCGCAAGAATCACCTCGCCCTGCTCAATCTGTGGCGCACCTTCGCTGAAACGCTGCCCGCGGCACAGATTCCGCGGCTGGTGGTGATCGGCCGTCGCGGGTGGGAAAACGAACAGGTGCTCGACATGCTCGACCGCTGCCCGGCGCTGCAGCCCCATGTCGAAGAGCTTTCGGGCTGTCCGGACTGGCAACTGGCCACCTTGCTGCGCGGCGCCAACGCGCTGCTGATGCCCTCGTTCGCCGAAGGCTTCGGCATGCCCGTGGCCGAAGCGCTGTCTGTCGGCGTTCCGGTGATCTGCAGCGATATTCCGGCCCATCACGAAGTCGGCAATGCTGCGCCCGATTATGTCGATCCGCTCGATGGGCCGGGCTGGAAAGCCCTCATCCTCGATTACGCCGGCAAGGGGCCGCGCTGGTCTGCGCAGATGGCGCGGCTTGCCCGGTGGCAGGCCCCGACATGGCAGGATCACATGGCCATCGTGGCAGCAGCCATTCAGGATCTGCAACGCCGCGCGTGATCGCGCGGCCGGCCCGTTACCGCTCGGCCTTGAGCGACTCGACCCGCGATCCCATCACCCGGTCCAGGAACAGCGCGGTAATCGCGTAATTTCCTTCATTTGCGCCAAAGTGATGGCGCATGTGATGCTTCTTGAACGGCAGCCACAACCGGCTTTTCATCGGCCACTGGTGGCAGGCATAATGCAGCATGTCGTACACGATATAGCCGACCAGGAAGCCGATGAAGGCCCAGGTGCTGACGAACCCGAACAGCGCGATGAACAGCAGCCACACCGAACCGGTGATCGGAATGCTGGCAATCGGCGGCATCAGATTGCGCAGGGGATCATTCGGCACATCATGATGGTTGCCGTGCATGATATAGACAAAGCTTTGAAACAGCTTGCTCTTCGGCTTCCAATGGAAGGAATACCGATGAATCACGTATTCGAAGATTCCCCAGAACATCAGGCCGGCCAGGCCCAGCACAGCCGCTTGCAGCACGTTGGCCGATCCCCAGGCCAGCCAGACCAGCAACGGCATCAGGATAGCCCACGTGATCGCAAAGCCCACCGGCGTAATCACCGTGAGTCGCTCCAGCCACGCATGGCGGAAAAGCTGAACTTGCTGCGCTTGCGAAGTAGACTCTGCCATTAGCGTCTTTCTGGACCTCACGGGACGGTTTCTGTCAATCACAATTCAGTCCGAATGCGCCCTCTTGCCTCAAAGTTTGGCCAATCGCTCAACAACATGGGCGAACAACAAATCCATTCACCAAAGCTTTCCCGAACTTTGCGCAACGCAGCAATGATTGACTTTGTTCCTGATTGTCGTGATCGATCTTTACGCACATTGAACGAACTTGGTCGCAGCGGGGATCGGGAATGCTCCAGTTCGGAACTATGCCACCCGGTTTCCGCGTGCTGATCGTTGGTGCGTCAGGCGAATTGGGTGGCGCACTCGCCGCTGCCTGCGCCCGCGCCGGGGCCAGCCTCTCCTTGTGGGGGCGCGATTCGCAAAAACTCGAACGCGCCAGCGCACAATGCCTTGCCGCCGGGGCTCGCGCCGTCTCCATCCGATCGCTTGACCTGCGCGATCTCGACGCAGCCTTGCGCGCCATCGCCGCAGAGGACGATGAAAGCCCTTTCGACATGGCCGTGTTTGCCGCAGGCCTGGGCGACATTCGCGGCGCGGGACAATCGTTCGAAAACCCGCAGCTTGTCGCCCGGCTGGTCTCGGTCAACTTCCTTGCACCCTCCGCGCTGGCTTCCGCGCTGGCGCAGCGCATGGCCGGGCGCAGGCACGGGCGGATTGGCTTGATAGGTTCAGCCGCCAGTTTCCACGCCCTGCCCTTCGCCGCCACCTATGCCAGCTCCAAGGCCGGTCTTGCCCGTTTTGCCGATGCCCTGCGCATCGCCATGCGTCCGCACGGCGTCAGCGTCACCCTCGTGTCGCCCGGCTTCATCGATACCGCTGCCGCGCACCGCGTGCCGGGGCCAAAGCCCTTCATGCTGTCGCCGGACCGGGCGGCACGCGCGGTGCTGGCCGCAACATTGCGCGGCAAGGGCCACGCCATCGTGCCCTGGCCGTTTGCCATCCTGCGCCTGATCGTGGCGGCGCTTCCGCGCGTGCTGCGCGATCCCCTGCTGCGGTCGCTGGCGCCGCCTGGTATCTGACCGCCGGTCGCGCAGGTCACGAAACGGTTCAATCGTTGCCCAGCAGCACGTCCAGGATCAGTTGGTGCAGCCCCGCCGGCGTCACCGCCGCGTCTCGGCTGGCGCCTTCGCGTCTGATCGGCTGACCGTTGCGGTCCAGGCGCAGCATCACATAAGGCGTATCGCGCGCGCCATCGGGGCTGGTGTGGCCGGGAATGCTGGGCCGGTGATCGCCGAAGAACACCAGCGTGGCCGGGCGCTTCAGCTGCGCCAGTCCTTCGGCCAGCGTGGCCAGCATCGCATCGCCCTTGCCCAGCAGGCGCAGATACCCGGCGCGCAAGTCTGCATCGTGCGGGCCCGATGTCCAGGGGCCGTGGTTCTCGATCGTCACCGCATAGATCATCGTCGGCCCGGTTGCCGCCTGCGCCAGCGACAGGATCTCGGCTGCCATCGCCGCATCGGTCACGTATCGGCCCTCTTCGGGCCGCGGCGGGGCAAAGCGCTCCTCGCCGACCAGTTCGGCAAAGCCGGCTGCGGTCATGATCGCCTGCCGGTTATAGAACCGCATGTCGTGGGGATGGACGAACAGGCTGCGCCACCCCGATGGTGCGATCCGCTGCGGCAGGGCGTAACTCGCCTCGCCCAGCGCCGTCAGGAAGGGGTCGAACCGGCGAAAGCCCAGCGCTTCCTGGCTCCTGCCGAACACCACGCCATATTCAGTGCGCATCGTATAGGCACCAAAGCCATGAACGCAGAGCGTGCCGCTCGCCCATGCCATGTCCCGCGCCGCGACAAGTCCCGGCAGCATGATCGCCGCATCGCCGAACAGTTGGGCCGGATCGGCAAACGATTCGCACTGGATGATTATCGCCAGCTCGTCCGGTTGCGGCGGGCGTCCGGCGATTGCGGGCAGCGGCACCGGGTCTTTCGTCTTGCGCCAGCGCCACCAGTGCAGGGCCACGGTCGGGATCAGGCCGTGCCGCTGCACGTCTGCCTCGCTGTCGGGCACCGCGGCAAGCCTCGTCCACGGCGGCATGGTCATGGTCGGGGCCAGCAGTGCTGCGGCCCCCACCAGCAGCGCAATGCCGGTCAGGTGGGCAATGGCATCCGGCACGAAGACCCACCACAGCAGGGCGGGCACGATCGGCGCGGCGCAGGCCAGCAGCGCCTTTTGCGTGGCCGACAGCGCAGAGAAGTAGAACTGCGGGTGCCGGAACACCGCGCCCAGCAGCGCCAGGTCCGAAAACACCAGCGCCTCGCCCAGCATGGCCCGCTTGGCGTTCGATATCATCGTGAACAGGCCGACCAGCGCCAGCGCCAGCCCTGTCGATACCGCCAGGTTTCCGCTGATGGTCAGGAACACGCCCAGCGGCAGCAGCGCGATCAGGCCCAGCAGCCACGCTCCCGCCAGCGAACGCGGCCACGGCACGGCGCGCGCTCTCGGGCGGGCCAGGGCATCGAGCATCGCGGACCCGGCCATCAGTGCAATAATCGCAAACACTCCCGCGCGCCTTATCAACCGCGCCGGTCGATGTCACCGGCCCCGGCCACCCGGGCGGATGCAATTGCTGTTGGAAATCTCCAACACGGCCATCGACCCGGCCGATCCTTGGCGTTAGAGCCGCCCCATGCCTGTCCCAAGCCGCCCCCAGCGCCGCGTCCTCATGCTGCAGGGCCTCATGGGCCCCCTCTTCCGCCGCCTCGGCCAGGGTTTGTCAAAAGCCGGCCACAGCGTGTACAAGATCAACTTCAACGGCGGCGACCGCCTCTTCTGGCGCCTCCCCGGCGGCATCGATTATCGCGGCACACTGGATGAATGGCCGGATGCGCTCGCACGAATCCTTGCGGAAAAGCAGATCACCGACGTCATCCTGTTCGGCGATTGCCGCGATCACCACATGATCGCGACGAAGGTCTGCCGGGAGTGCGGCATTCCGGTGCACGTCTTTGAAGAGGGTTATATCCGGCCCGATTGGGTGACGTTCGAACAGGGCGGCGTCAACGGCCATTCGTCGCTCCCGCGCGATCCTGATTGGTATCGCGCCGAAGCGGCGAAGCTGCCTCCGGCGCCGGAGCACAAACAGGTGCCATCATCCTTCCGCCGCCGCGCGACCGAGGGGCTGGTCTACAACCTGGCCGACGTGCTGACCCGCTGGCATTATTCCAACTGGAACAACCACCGCCCCTGGCACCCGCTGGTCGAAGGCATGGGCTGGTGGCGCAAGCTGCGGCAGCGCAAGGAGCGGGACGCGCAAGCGGGCAGGCTGCTGGTCCGGCTCGAACAATCGGGACAGCCGTACTTCCTCTTCCCGTTGCAGCTGGATTCGGACGCCCAGATCCGCCTCCACTCCCCGTTCGCCGGCATTGCCGAGGCGATGAAGGTGGTGATCGGGTCCTTTGCGGCCCACGCCCCGGCAGACACGCGCCTGGTGATCAAGGAGCACCCCCTCGACAACGGCGTGCGCGACTGGGAGCAGATCTCCCGCGATCTGGCCACCCGGTTCGATGTTGCCGATCGCATCGATTACCTGCCCAGCGGCGACATCGTGCCGGTGGCGGCACGCTCGCTCGGCATGGTCACCATCAACAGCACCAGCGGAACGCTGGGCCTTTCCATGGGCATTCCGGCCGTTGTGCTTGGCACGGCCATCTACGACGTGCCGGGCATTACCGCTCAGGACGGGCTGGACGCATTCTGGCGAGCGCCGCCGCAGCCCGACGCGGCAACGTTCGATGCCTTCCGCCGCGTACTCATCGACCGCTGCCTGATCCCGGGCGGGTTCTTTTCGGAAGAAGCGCTCGATCTGGTCGTCCACGGCGCGATTGCCCGGTTCCAGACCGGGAACCATGGTCAGGCAGGGACGTGACACCGGACCGAAACTTGCGGTCAGGTCAGGCCCGCTGCGAGCTTCTGATAGACACCTACGGTTTCGGTCACGCATTTTGCCCAGGTATAGGACCCCGCAACCGCCTGGCCTGATGCTGCATAGGCCCGCCGCAACGGCTCGTCTTCGAGCATTTCATGCACTGCCTGGGCAAACTGGTCGGCATCCTCGACGTTGACCACGCGGGCCGCGCCCTTGGTCACCTCGATCAGGGTCTGCGCATCACCGACGATGGTGGGAATGCCGAACGCCATCGCTTCGAGCGGGGGCAAGCCAAACCCTTCGTAAAGCGACGGATAGACGAAGAGGCGCGCGCCGCGATACAACGCATCCCGCTCATGATCTGCGACATAGTGCAGAGACCTCAGCCAGCCTGCCTGCCCGGCCTGCGCGATCGCTGCATCGAGAGCTTCGGATTTCCACCCCCTGGCCCCGGCGAGAACAAGAGGGATGTTGCGCCGAACCGGTTCGGGCAGCCGGCCATAGGCCGCAATCAGCTTGTCGATGCGCTTGCGCGGCTCAAGCGTGCTGACGCACAGGGTGTAATGCCCGGCAGCCAGATCAAGGCCGCCTAGTGTCTCCGACATGCCGGAATCGTCGCCGGTTGCCAACGCTCCGGCCGGAGGATTTACGCCAAGTGGAACGTGAAAGACGTGGTCATCCCTGATGCCGAGGACATCGATCACTTCGCGCCGCACGGTCTCGCTGTCGGTGATCACGCATTGTGCGCGGTCGAGCGAGCTGCGAAAGCGCAATTCGAAATCCCTCACCCGCTCGATCGGATGGGTTTCGGGGTAGAGCAGCACCGACAGGTCATGCACGGTGATGACGCCCCCCTTGGCCCAGTCGGGGAGGAAGTAGTTCGGCCCGTGCACAATGGCGTTGCGGGCGGTCAGACGCCCCCGCAGGGAGCTTGCCGCGCGCAGAAACTTGCCGCGCCGATCCTGCCAGCCCGGGGCCAGCATAGGTTCGAAGTCATCGATCCACTGGTTACCCCGGAAATATGAAACACGCCCGACCAGATCGATCCGCTGCAGACCGCGCGCCAGTTCTAGGGCGTACCGCCCGATGCCGGTAAGCTGCGGTCCCAGGGCATCGACGGAAAACGCGACGTCGAATTGCTCAGGCATCCAGCATCCAGGCAAGCGTTTGCGACAGATCGGTCATCACGACGGGGCCGATCACGCTTTCCACCCGTGCCTTGCTGCCGGACAGGGTGCGCACTTCGTCCGAACGCACGAATGCCGGATTGACCTGCACCTTCATTTCGTGCCCCGAGATGCGGCCTGCGAGGTCCAGCACCTCGGCCAGGGTCCGTGCCTCACCGGAACAGATGTTGAAGACGCCGCCGACCGCTTCGGGCGCAGACAACAACCGCGCATACGAATCGACCACGTTGCGCACGTCCGAGAAATCGCGGGCAACATCGATGTTGCCAAGCTCGATCACCTCTGCCTTGCGCCGAAGGTGGCCGATGATCTTCGGGATCAGGAAGTTTTCCGATTGCCCCCGGCCGGTGTAGTTGAACGGCCGCACCGTGATGATCGGCAAGCGATCCGCATAGACCCCGGCCAGCACTTCGCCCGCCACTTTCGAGACGCCATAGTCGTTGGCCGGCGCCGGCTCCATGTCCTCGGTCAACACGCCCGCGCGCCGGTTGCCATAGACGTTGGCGCTGCTGGCGATCATCACCTTTGCCGGACTGCCTCCCTGACGCGACAGCGCGTGCAGCAGATTGCGCGTACCGACCACGTTGGACGAATAGAGGTCCGACACATCGCCGTGTGCCACGTTGGCGATGGCCGCCAGATGCACGACGATTTCCGGCTGCAGATCGGCAACGATTCGCTCCACCGCCGAATGGTCGCGCAGATCCGCGACAACCCGCCCTGCCAGCGAGTCCGCCGCACCTCCATCGTCGCTGTGGACAAGTCCGAACAGTTCGTGATCGTCCTGCACCAGGCGATCGACGAGGTATCTTCCGGTAAAGCCGTTCGCGCCGGTAACGAGTACGCGTGCCATGGCCGATCAGAACGACATGTTGAGCTGGTTGCGGCGCAGGTCTGCTTCCACCATCATCCGGCACAGGTCTTCCAGCGTCGTCTTCGGCTCCCAGCCCAGTTCGGCTTTCGCCTTGGCCGGATCGCCGATCAGCAGGTCGACCTCGGCCGGGCGATGGAACTGTGCATTGATCCGCATCACGGTCTTGCCTGTGCTGGTGTCCACCGCAATCTCCTCGGCGTCGGCGCCGCGGAAATCGACCTCGATCTCGGCGGCCTTGAACGCCATACGCACGAAGTCCCGAACCGTTTCCGTCCGGTTGGTCGCCAGCACGTAGGTATCGGGACGGTCCGCCTGCAGCATGCGCCACATGCCCTCGACGTATTCCTTGGCAAAGCCCCAGTCGCGCTTGGCATCGAGATTGCCCAGTTCGAGGCAATCGAGCTTGCCCAGACGGATCTTGGCGACGCTGTCGGTGATCTTGCGCGTCACGAACTCGCGGCCACGCAGCGGGCTCTCATGGTTGAACAGGATGCCGCTGGAGCCGAAGATGTCATAGCTTTCGCGGTAGTTCACCGTGATCCAGTGGGCATAGAGCTTGGCCACGCCATAGGGGCTGCGCGGCCAGAACGGCGTCGTTTCGATCTGCGGGATCGCTTGGACCTTGCCGAACATTTCCGACGTGCTGGCTTGGTAGAAGCGGATCGCCGGATTGACGATGCGGATCGCCTCCAGCAGGTTCAGCGCGCCGACGCCAGTGATCTCTGCCGTGGTCACCGGCTGATCGAACGACACGCCGACAAAGCTTTGCGCCGCAAGGTTGTACACCTCGGTCGCCCCGCTGGTCTGCAACAGGCGGATGGCCGAGGACATGTCGGTCAGGTCGAATTCGACCAGCTTCAGGTTGGGATGCCCGGCAACCCCGACTTCCTCGATCCGCCAGAAGTTGACCGAACTCGTGCGGCGGTAAGTGCCGTAGACGGTATAGCCCTTGCCCAGCAAAAGCTCTGCCAGATAGGCGCCGTCTTGGCCGCTGATGCCGGTAATGATGGCAGTTTTCATTAAATAGCTCCTACGCAATCAGTTGCGCTGCTTTCAGATAGAAAAAGGGGTGACCTTTATGATATGAATCTCTCGCATCTCGAAACTCGCCCCCCCTTTCGTGAATATCCTAACTTCTAAATCTGTAACAAAAAAAGGCAAGCTAAACTGGCGCCTAAAGCTTTCGTGTTCAACCACTTTAACATCGTCAAAAATTGCTAAATCCTTAGCGCCGACATTGCTGGTTACTTCTATGCGTACTTCACCTTGACACGACGGATAGCCGCTAAATTCGATTACCAACTCATAATTTCCAGGCGGAAACGGGCGATACGGTCCAAAGCATGCAAAACCGGTATCATGCGCCGCAATCGATAGAGTTCCGTCACTGACGAATCCACATGCGTTGCGCAGATCGCCTTCGCTGAACGTAAATGTGCCTGCAGACTGAGACTGCGAAAATTCAGAGGCTCGCCGAGCGATCAGGACATGAGACGCGGGGCTATCAAGCCCCCTCTTTTCCTCGCACCTAAAGCCTGACCGACTGAGTGCCTCAGTAAAGTATCTCACATTAAAGCCAAGTTCGAGCCAGCCATTCTTGCGGATAGCCCATAAGGACTGACCATCCATTCGCAACCCCCACGGGATTGGAAAATGCTCATTTATCGGTTCCGCAGCGAAACAAATCATCCCCTCCGGATTGAGGATCCTCTCACAGCCTTCGATTAAGCTAATATGATCAGCACAATGATGAAAGCATTCGAAGAAAAGAATCGCGTCGTATTTCTCATTAAGCGACTGAATTGAAGTAAAATCCCCAAGTATTAAATCAATGCTAAGCTGTTCCATTTCAGCGCGACGCCGTATCAGATTTATGAAGTCCTCCTCTACATCGATCGCGGTAACTGAGTGCCCCATTTTCGCTAGTGCAAGAGTTATATTCCCCCACCCCGGCCCAAACTCGAGGATGCGAGAGCCTTGCGGCAAGTTCATCGCCTTGATCGCGAAACCAATCGCCATAAGATGATCGCCTACAAGACCGCTCGATCCGTGTAGATATGGGAACGGCCTCTGGGCCAACTGAGTAACGTCAAACTTGGTCACTTCGTTGCTAGGCGAATAAACTTTTCCGGCGAGTTGCTCATAAATTTCGAATTGAAAACGACGATATTCACACGAAAATGGATCGGATGGAACATCCAACTCATATTTTTCGCTAAAGGTTTCGAAAAATTGACGCATTTCCTCGTCATCCTTGGCACCTTCTAACCGTGTCAAAAAAGCGTCAATCTCTGCAATGAAGTTCGCGTCGAGTGTGGGCATTGCCGCTTCCGGTGATGAGGGAGTGGCCTGATGTACTTCTACCCGTTTACCCACAAGCATGGCTGAAATCTCCGAAATTGATTTAGCAAAAATCCAGCACTTAAAATATTGTACTTGACCAACGATTTTCGCAGATGACTTTCGCTATGCTATTAGCTGCGTCTGACCACGTAAAGTCAATTTCTTTCTCTATTCTACTTGCCATTTTCTTATTATTGTTCAACCACTGATCTAAACAATCGGATAATTCACTCCCAGAGAAACCTGTGAAATATACAGCATCATCACCTGCAACCTCGCGAAAGACCGGCAGATCTCTTGCGATGATAGGCACGCCAAGGCGCTGGGCTTCCACAAGCGGCAACCCAAACCCTTCTCCTTCGGACGCAGCGACGAGAGCGTCAGCTGATCGCAGGACTGCAAGTAAGTCTGCATCGGTCGCTCCTTCAAGCCAAAGCAACCGTCTTCCAAACTCATTATGAGACCTGATTGACTCGACAAGATCATCGCACTGCCAGCCGACTTTGCCGATGATGACAAGCGAAACGTCATCGCGGCCTTTCCACAGGTTGTTCATCGCATCCACAATCTGATCGTGCCGCTTTCTGGGCTCAATTGTGCCGATCGTCACGAACACTCGAGATTTTCGTCGTTTCTCGAGCCACTCGACAATTGCCCTATTCGGCGCTTCTTCAACTTCGCTTTCAATATCAGCGCCAAGCCTGAAATGGCCTAGGCGCAGCGGGCGACGCAAAGGCAACTTCGTTTTCTCAGCCCACGCCTGAATATCCATCATTACCGATCGCGAAATTGCAACAAGGCCATCGCTTCGGGCTACTGTATTGAGCCAGCCGTTGAAATTGCGCGAGACTGCATCTGGAAAATACTCGCGTAACTTCAAAGGAAGCATATCGTAGACGACAAAGTAGCAAAGAATGCCGGATTCATGCAGCTTTTCGAAGAAATCCGCCCGATGTGGCACCAGAACATCCTGAAGATCCAACCCTAGGAACACATCGCCCCGACGGAAATTCGGCACGGGGTTTGCAATTGGCGCAAAGTTTGAGATCAATTGAAGTCCAACCTTGTTTGACACACGGTACTCTGTAGTCAAATCCGTTGCCACCGGCACCACGGCGTATTTCTTGCCCGCTGCCTCCTGCAGGTGCGCAAGTATGTTCCGAACAACGCGCTGAATACCGGTCTTAGAATCGCGCGCGTGAAGTTCCGAAACGTCCACAAATATCTGGATCGGCTGAGCGTCTTGCGGTAGTGATCTTTCGATTGGACCTATGATGTCTTTGGGCGGCATCAAAGCCGCATCCGGCCCCAAAAGATCTAAGATATGCTGGACGTGGCGCGCGTGCGCTTGCGCATCACGCGCTCGGCGCGAGCGCGGTCTGATACCTTCGATGACGTCCAGCGCAGCTTGCGCGGTTCGCTGCCAGGAAAATGCCTGACGGCGGTCTTCTGAATTGGCAATCAGCCGGTCGCGCAAACCCCGATCCAGAAGAGCGGATTCAATCTTGTCCGCAATGGCATGCGTATCCATCGGATCGAACAGCGCTTCTTCGAGTTTTACGACTTCAGGTATGCTTGAAACGTTGGCAGCAATGACCGGTATGCCGTAATTCATTGCCTCCAAGATGGGGAGGCCGAACCCCTCGTGAAATGATGGGAACACGAACAGAGTCGCACTTGCATAAATCGCTGCGAGTTCGTCATCACTGACCCAGCCTGTAAAAATGACCTGCTCGTCATTCAGTCCCACGCTTCGGCTGACAGTGCGTAGCTGGTCGATATGCACTTGTGGCATGCCTCCGGCCAAGACAAGCTGGTAAGTCGCCTGAAGGTCAGGCGAGAGCACAGAAAACGCCTCAATAAGCCGTGGCAAATTCTTGCGAGCATCCGACGCCCCGCTATAGAGCAAATAATTGCTGCCTATAGAAAGCCGATTCAGCACGTTGGCGCATTGCTTTGCGGTTCTAGCGCTCGCACAGAAATCATCACTGACCGCCGTCGAGATGTTGGTGACAACGCTCTCACTAATATTGAAATATTCTATCGCTTCCGTCTTGGAAGACTCAGAAATCGAAAAAATTGCGTTTGCACGCTTAAGCTGTTCAATCTTTTCGTAGTACCATTCATGGCTGCGTGCGTCGGCCAGATATTCTTTTTCATATATTGCCGGAATTGCGTCGTAAAAGATCGCACTGGTGAACACATCGTCGAAGTGCTTGTTGATCGTGATTACTGTCGCGTCATCGCAGCCTTCAACAGCGCTGCTGACCAGCAAAATGTCGGGCTGGATTTCGTGGATCACAGCTTCTCGAAGATATTCGGAAGCCTTGCGACGGAGATTGTTGCCGACCCAGCGAAATGAAGGATCGCCGAAAGGATACCAGACATGCACGTCTGCTTCGTGGACGTAGCCAGCGAACATCTTTTTCAAGTCGTCGACATTGTCAAACGCGCCGTTCGCCAGCAGCGAGATGCGGTGACGACCAAGGCTCAATCGGCTCAACTGGTTTACCAACGCCCGGGTATATCGGCCAATTCCGCGATGTCGGCTGCCATTCTGCGCGCCTTGAATGTCTATAAGGATGTGCATTCAACGCCTCGCAAGATAATCGGTAACCAGATGTCCGATCTTTGACTGATGATCAGATACCTTTTGGTGGAGATCATTTCCGCCCACGGCGGAATTGCCGAAGTCGGCCCCGCTGATTTCGGCAGTCCCAACTCTCGCTGCGGCCATCGTCGCTGCCGTAGTCAGCAAGGCTTGCTGACCAGTCGCGATTTGATCCAGCCGCGCGCCAATTTCACGTGTTGCTCCATAAATCGATGTCTGCATGCTGTTGGCGCGGCCAAGCTCGTTAACGACCATTCGCAATTGTCGTTCCTGAGGGGAATCTCCATCATGGCTGGAAAAGAGCCGGAGGACCGAGCCGATGATTGGCGTCTTAGCCAGCCTGAAACGGCGGATCGCCCGGTCTAGACCGGCCACACCTGGCACAAAGTTCTGCCCTTCGTTCGAACGCCGAAGCTGCTTCAGGATTTCCAGCTTGTGCGTGCCCGTGCGCAGGCGCGCAAGGTAATAGGCCCGCCCCTCGGGGTCGGGTTCCCGTCCCAACACCGCCTGATAGGCGATCTCGATGAATTCGGCATCGTGTGGCGCAAGAAGCGCTGGTACTGTCGTTATCGCACCGTGATCCGCGGCCATCTCAAAACCCTTGTCGTTGCTATTCCCCTCTGCCGTCAATCCGGCATCAGCAAGGGGCAATTCCGTCCATTCTGGCGCCAGCGGTGCCGGTGCCGACAGCCCGAGGCGCCATGCGGTTATGGCTTCGTCGTGCGCCCGCAGGGCCTCTTCAGGCCTGCGCCCGGCCATGCGGGCCAGCGTCGTCGCCAGTTTGCGCGGCCAGCCTGCCAGCCCGTCCGGCGGCCCCTCAAGCAGTTGCGCGGCGGTTGCCAGCCGGGTTTCGGCGATGACGATCTGCTCGCGAAGTCGATCCGTTTCGGCCTGAAACGCCAGGGCCTGCGCCTCGCCTTCAGCAAGAGCCGCCGCGCGCGCCGCATCGGCAGCGGCCCAGGCCTCCTCGCGCCGGGCAACCTCCGTCCGGATCTGCGCGATCGTGGCGTTAAGCCCGCCGATCTGCGCCTCCCCTTCAGCAAGGGCCGCCCCCCGCGCCGCATCGGCAGCGGCCCAGGCCTCCTCGCGCCGGGCAGCCTCCGCCCGGATCTGCGCGACCGTGGCGGTCAGACCGGCGATCTGCATGTCGCGGTCGCGAAGTGTCGCGCCAAGCTCCGCCTCGGCGGCCAGCCACGCGGCGTGGCGCGCTGCCATGTCCGAGCGGGCTTGCGCAATCTCCCCGGTCAGCGCGGTCACGCGGGCCTGCAGCGCTTCGCTCGTCCATTCGGCCTGCGCCAGTGCGAGGGCATGTTCGCCCGAAAGTGTTGCGGTCTGCACCCGCACATCGGCAAGGCTAGCGCGGGCGGCATCGCGCGCCTCTTCGGCAACGGTGATCCGGTCTTGCAGTTCGCGGCGCTGGGCAGCCGCGGTCAGCGCCTGGGCCGCAAGATATTCCGCCTGCGCGGCAAGCTGGTCCTCCATCCGGGCCGCGTCGCGCGACAAGGCGCGTAACTCTTCCAGGCCGGCCTGCTCTGCTGCAGTCGCCTTGGCCAGAGCGACTTCGCGCGCAGCAAGCCTGCCTTCCAGATCGGTGCGGAGCGCAGCCTCCTGTGCTTCGGCCCGGGCCTGTTGATCGGCAAGGGCCGTCTCAAGCTGCGCTGCCCCCTGCCGGCGGGTCTCTTCGACCTCCGCCACCTTTTCGGCAGCAACCCTGCCGGCCGAGAAGTGCGAGATCGCCACCTGGAAGCCATCGAAGACGTTGGGCGCGAGCGCCAGCGCCTCACCCCGCCCGGCGTGCGCCTCGTGAATGAAGTATCGGCTCAGTCCGTCGAACAGCACGTCCCGATAGCCGCGTGACAGCACCAGATCGTACCACGCATGATGCGCAGGGATCTGGGTCGAAGGGGCGGTCGCCTCGATCACCAGCGCGGCAGGCCGCGCCGGATGATCGCCCCAGCTTCGCAGGACGTCGGCTTCCATGCCTTCGACGTCAACCTTCAGCCAGTGGATCGGATCCTTGC
This sequence comes from Novosphingobium sp., assembly GCA_026400375.1. Classification (GTDB taxonomy): domain Bacteria; phylum Pseudomonadota; class Alphaproteobacteria; order Sphingomonadales; family Sphingomonadaceae; genus Novosphingobium. Next base: position 35,625 of record JAPLPG010000244.1, read on the forward strand.
CGGCCATGTCGAGAACGGCTGCCAAAGTGACGGTCGGCACCCAAATTTCCTGATGCTGCCAGCCGCTTTCCTTGTGGCGATCAGCCAGTTGGGTGACGCCCGTGGACAGGCCCGTCCCGGAAATCTCGAAGAACGAGATCGGCCCAGGGTCGGTCGAGACCGCGGCCTGTATCACGATTTCGTCGGGACGCGCCTCGCGCAGAGCCTCGGCATAGGTCGGCGTGGCTTCAACGTGGACGCCGCGCCATCCGGCCCGGTAAAACGCAAGGCTTACCGAATCCTGCACCGGGTCCTGTGCGCCGATGTCGATATAGCGGCCTTGCGCGATGTCCGAAAATGCACGCCACAGCCTGACATCCTCGAAATTCTGCGCAAAGCTGACAAAGGGCTCGTTCATCAGGAGGCATTCCGTGGATCGGGTTCGAGACCGAGATGGGCCAGGATCATTGCACCACTGGTTTCCCAGCGAGGCAACGTGGAAATCATCTCACTGGTCGGAATCCGCGGATTTGCCAGCCATTGGCGGACCGATTGGCCAAGAGCAGCCGGTGCATCGTCATCGAAGTAATCAAACAGGTCTCCGCCAACTTCGCGGAAGACAGGAATGTCACGCGCAAGAACCGGCATGCCGTGCGCCAGCGCTTCGATCAGCGGCAGCCCGAAACCCTCGGCAAGCGAGGCACCGACAAGACCTGCACACTCGCGATAAAGCCCGGACAGGACATCGTCGCTGGCCTGCTCGATCCACATCAGTCGTTTGCCGAATTCGGGATGCGTCCGGATCTGCTGCTGCAGCGACTCGGTCTTCCAGCCCGCACGCCCGACGATGACCAGGGCGATGTTTCCGTCGGGTTCGGCCTGCCACAAGTGGTCGAACGCGGCCAGCAGGTGGTCATGGCCCTTGCGCGGCTCGATCGTGCCGACGGCAAGCGCCGTGCGCCACCCGCGAACCCAGGCGATCAGATCGGGGAAATCGCCCGGGACGCCCTTGCTGGGAAAACTCGCAGCCAGATCCGCCCCGAGTGGCGTGGTCACGATTGCCGGCGGCGACTTCGCCCCGAAAGCATCGAGATGCCGTGCCAGGTCCTGCGCTGTTGCATTGGAAATGCACAGGCAGCGATCGGCCCGACGCGCGAGTACCCTGAACCAGCGCCGGAAATTCCGGCCGAGCCGCCGGGAGAACCAGGCGGGATGGCTCAACGGGAGGAGATCATAGACCATGATGTTGATCGAGACGCCCGCCCGTTGCCATTGGCGCAGGCGACCTTCGAGCAGGGGCAGCGTGTGGGCGGCCAGATCGAGACCGAGAAACACATCGCCTTGCGCCACCGCGACGGGCTGCAACCCGTCCTTGCGGCTGGCCGCATTGATGACACGTCCATCGGGGGTAAACGCTGCCTTGCAGAAACCATGATTGCGCGTGGCAAACACCGGCTGCACGATCACGCCGGCAAGTCTCTCTGCAACCAGTTGCCCCAGGATCGCGCGGACCACCCGCTGTATCCCGGTGCGGACATCGGCCCTGACGATCGTCGACACGTCTACCAGCAGCTGGCGCCTGCCGGGATGGTCGGTACGTTCGAAATGGTACTTGTGCGAATGCAGCCGGCGGCGCAGCGATCCTGTCAACGAGGCTGGTGAGGGCGGCAACACGGCGGCCGTCACTTCATCGATGCGGAATAGACGTCGTAGGCTTCATCGACTGAATCGAAATGCCAGAGCACGCCCTTGAGCAGCACGGCGGCGCGCTGGCAATGCTCGCGGATGTAGCCTGCATCGTGGGAAACGATGATCTTGGCTCTGTCGGACCGCTTTTCGAACAATTCCTCGTGGCACTTTGTCTGAAAGCGGCTGTCCCCGACGGCCACGATCTCGTCGATGAGATAGCAATCGAATTCGACCACCATCGAGCTGGCAAAGGCAAGCCGGGCGCGCATGCCGGAAGAATAGGTGCGCACAGGCTCGTGCAGGTATTTGCCCAGTTCGGTGAATGCCTCGACGTAGGGCATGCTCGCGTCAGGATCGACACCGTAGATGCGGCAGATGAAGCGGACATTGTCTGCCCCGGTCAGGGCCGACTGGAAGCCGCCCGCAAAGGCGAGAGGCCATGAAATGCTCATGGTCTGCGTGACGGTGCCCTGGTCCGGCTGCTCCACCCCGCCGATGATACGCAGCAGCGTGGATTTGCCAGCACCGTTGCGCCCGAGTATCCCGATGGAATCGCCGCGATCGACTTTCAGATCGACGTTTTCGAGGATCTGGCTTGGCCCGGACGACGTGGCGTAGGCTTTGCGGACCCCTTGGAGCGCGATCATTCGGGGCGCACTTCGCGCGATACGACGCGCAGCCGGAGCAGGCCGGCCACGGTAAGACCGGCGTTCCATAAAGCCATGTAGCCAATGTCGTAATGGGCGCGGATGGCGGAGCCGAAATATCCCTCGCGCAGCAATTCCACGCCGTGGACCATTGGGAGAAACAACGCATATTCCTGTGCAGCGGTCGGCAGACCATCGACCAGGAACGCTGCGCCCGACAGGGGAAACAGGATGTAGGCAGCAGGGTGCCAGAACTTTTCGACGAGTTCGCTGCTGGCTGACAGCGCCCCGAGAAAGATCGCCAGCGAAGCGCCGAACCACGACAGCATGACCCATCCAAGCGCCACTTTCACGGCGTCTTCAGGGGGTTTGAGCCATTCGAGACCCCAGAAGAACAGGACCAGGACAACGAACGAGATCGTCGTGCCGACCGCTTCGAGCAGGATGCGCGACAGGAACACGTCGATCAGGCGGACATTGCGGTGATGCAGCAGCGGCAGGTTCGGCTCTATCGCCGAAATGCAGCGGGACGGCATCGAACGCCACAGCAGCACGCTGGAATACCCGGTGATGGCAAAGGCCACGATCGGTATGGCAGACAGGTGATGCGCGCCCGACAGCGACCACAACGTGGTAACGCCCAGCGTGAACAGCATCGGCTCGGCGAAAAGCCACAGGAAGCCGATGTTGTGGCGGCCATAGCGGGTGAGGATTTCGCGCATCAACAATGCGCCGATCACGCGGCGCTGGATTATCCAGGAGTTGGCGAGCGAGTCTTGCATCATCAGGCGCGGTGTTCGCGTACGCCTGCCAGCAGCATCACCAGAATGGCCCATGCCACAAGGCTGACGACGAGCGTGGCCAGCACGCCGCGCAGCCGCCGCGGCTCCATCGCCTTGTCCGGCTTGCTGGGTTCGGCAATGCGTTCGACATAGGCGCGCTGACGGCGGGCTTCATTCTTGGCGTCCTGCAACGCGGCGAGCGACGCGCCCAGCTGCTTGTCGGAAAATTCGCGCTGCAGCTGCAGGCGCTGGAACTTTACCGCCGTCGCCGAAAGCGAACGCGAGTTGCCGGCGACCTCGCCAAGCTGTTCGTCGATCGCCTTCTTCAGCCCATCGATGCGGAGGCGGAGCGTGGGGATCTGCGGGTTCTGCCCACCGATGGCCGACATCTGCAGCAGTTGCATGCGGGCGCCGATCAGTTCGTCCTGCAGCTTGGAGATCATCTGCAACTGCACCGTCGCCTGACGCTCGGGATCGATCACGCCCACCTGGTTGCGATAGGCAGCGAGCGCCTCGGCGGCAGCGCGCGACTGGACCTGTGCCTCGTCCACTTCGCGCTGGGCGTTGCGCACCATGTCGGACTGGCCACGGTCGTTCAGCTGGTTGACGAGGCCTTCGGCCTGTTCGAGCAGGCGGCGGTTGATCTGCTGCGAAGCCTGGGGATCGAACGCCTTGACGGTCAAGGTCGTGATGCCGGTTTCGCTGTCGAACTTAATCGCGACCTTTTCCTCGTAATAGCGGTACAGCTCTTCGAACGATCCCGACCAGCCCATCGGATCGAAGCGATTGAAGATCGAAATCGAAGGCGCGCTCCACGCGCGGCGGGCAAAGCCATCGCGGTCGAGCGATTGGAGGGCATCGCGTGACTGGATGTACCCCTGTGCAGCGCGAACCTCGTCGCTGGCGGTGCTGAATCCGGCCGAGGCGAGGACAACGCCAAGGCCCGTCCGTGCCGGACGATCGGGGCTGCGGACGACGAAGCGGCTTTCCGAAATGTAGACGTCGGACACCAGGATGCCGAAATAGACCGTGCTGATTGCCGTGGGCAGGAGGACCACGAACCAGAACAACGGCCCGAGCTTGCGCAGCTTGCGGGCCATGGCGGCAAACACCCCTGCGGGCCGAGCCGACGAGGACGACAGCGGATCGTTCAGGATCACCTGGTCCGTATGGTGAACTGCTTCAATTCCTTGCGACACGGATAACTATCCTAACGAGACCAGAGCGCCGACGGTTTCAGACCGGAAACCACCGCGTACCTTGCCATTGCCATTCCGACCGGGCGTCTTATCAACGCTCAACCATTCCATGACGGAAAATTCAACTGCAGACCGGACCAAACGTCGCGATCCATTCCGGAGCACTTCGTCAATTCTGCTGGATGACGGAGGTCACCGTGGCGACCGGCAGAATGGTCTGCGACACAATCCCGACAAAGCGTTGCAGTTCCGCCGTCGGCGAATTGGTGACGTAGATGATGTCCCGGTCGCTCATCCTGAACTGTTGCGCCAGGAAATAGACCGCCGGATCCTTCAGGTCGAAGCTGTAGATGACCGGAACGCGCGGGCCGCCGGGAACTTCGGGATCTTCCCAGCGAAACAGGAACACGCCGCGCGGATTGGCCCGGCCATCCTGCAGGCCGCCGAACCGGCCGAGGGCCTGGGCCAGGGTGATGCCGAAAGCTTCGAACCGGATTTCGTCATTGCGCCCGGCAGCGCCGAGCACGGTGAAGCTGTAGGGCTGGTACAGCGCGGTGACGACATCGTCGCTGGCGAGGACGACATTGTTTTCGGTACGTTCGATGATGTCCGACATCGCCATGCGATAGCTGCGGCCGCCGCGCGTGACCTGGATCGTCGTCAGGTTCACCGGAGCCTTCACCCCGCCGACTTGCGCCAGCGCATCCAGCAGCCGTTCGCCGCGAGGGCTGAGCGGCAACCGCGCCGACTGATTGACTTCGCCGACCACGGTCACCGTCGACGTGGCGTTGCGCACGAGACGTGCCGTTACCTGCGGGGCATTGGCCCGCCCGCGCAGACGGCGCGTGATGTCTGCCTCGATCTCGCGCAGGGAGCGGCCGGTGGCCGGCACCAGCCCGGCAAACGGCACCGGAATGACGCCGTCCTTGCCGACGAGCAATTCGGGAAGCGTGGTCGGCCGCGCCGTGCTGATGGCCGAACCGATGCGGGTATCGGCTGCACCGGCGCCGAACAGGATCGCAGGCGGCGCCTCCCAGATCGTCACTTCAAGCGCATCGCCCGTGCCGACGACCGTGCCCACCGGCCTTGCACCTGACAGGACATCGGCAAAGGCGGGCCAGGGTTCCGGCGTCTTCAGCTTCGTGGCCATGGCACCGCTGACTTCGACGACCTTGATGCTGCTGGCCGGCTGATCCGGCCCTGCCGGGACCGCTCCGGCATTGAGTATCGCGTTCCTGCCAGGCCCGTAGGGGTTGCACGCTGCCAACATGACCATTCCGGCGAGCGGCAGCACGCGGATTGAACGGAAGCGCAACCGCTGCGCGGGGGATCGGCAATCAGACATAGAGGGGCTTCTTATACAATCTCGGGCAAGCGCCCGCAGCGACACAACGCACAAAAGGCAGCGACCGGGCCGGTAACGGTGGCGCTGTTAGCGTGCCCTGTCCCGTCTTGTCAAAACGAGTCACGCAGCAACATCCGTCAGAATCGACCAATTGCCGGCATCGATGTGTGACATACCGCACAGGGAACGGCCCGGTGCAGATATGCCATGGCAGGGCACCAAACGAGCAGAGGCCGGGCGATTGGCCTGGATCAGCTTCTCAGCCCTCATCCCGGATAGGCGGGCAGACCAGGATTGCATGACTTTGCTTGCCTCCGCGCAGGTTTCCGGATTGCCGGATGACGGCTGCCGTGCCCGCCGCGGCATTAATCCCCGCTGTATCGAACGCCCCGCTGATCGGGATCAGCAGAGCGGGACGGTCCGGCAGAGGCCAGCCCGCTGGCTCCACGCCGCCTGTTACGAGATAGGCCGAGAAGTACGGTCCCTGCACCAGTGGGGCGGCGCCATGATCGGGCCAGTCGATCCTTTTTCCGCCTTGATAAGGCGCAGAGCTTGCAACCTGCATGCCCTTGTCCAGATGCAGCTCCCTCGGGCGGCCGTAATCGTAAAGGCGGTAGGTAATGTCGCTGTTCTGCTGGATTTCGATCAGCGTGATGCCCGCCCCGATCGCGTGAACGGTGTTGGCGGGAATGTAGAAGAAATCCCCCGGCTTGACCGGGTGCCACGCCATCATATCCTCGATGCTGCCGTCGACCGCCGCACGGCGCATGGTTTCCGCATCGATCGGCTGCTTGAACCCGATGCCCAGTTTCGCGCCGGGTTCCGCTGCGATGACCAGCCAGCACTCCTCCTTGCCGCGATCGGCCTCGCCCAGTTCGGCGGCCTGCGCGTCGCTGGGGTGAACCTGAACCGACAGCTTCTCGCTAGTGAAGATGTACTTGACCAGCGTATCGGGCATTTCCGCCGGCGGTTCGAACCACACTTCGCCGATGCGCTTGCCC
>JAPLPG010000244.1:42310-53945 GCA_026400375.1 Novosphingobium sp.
TCGCCGATGCGCTTGCCCTCGGGCACATCGAACTGTGCCGGAAGCACATCTGCGCCCCACGGCTTTTCCACGATCTTCGTCGTGAGCAGCCTCACTGGTTGGCGGCTCCGGAAAGCTTGCCCACGTTCTGCGCGCCTTCGGGAGTGCAGACCATGACGTCATTGCCATCGACCACCACGATCAGGTTTGCGGCGCCGACCACCGAAACGCGTGGCCCATCGCTCATCACCAGCACGTTGGTGCAGTCCTTGAGTTCGACCGTGCCATTGACCGCGTTACCGGAATCATCGCACACCAGCGCCTCACGCAGGGCCTGCCAGTTGCCGATATCCGACCACGCCATCACCGCCGGGACCATCGCTGCGCGATCGGTGTTTTCCATGACGGCGTAATCGACCGATTCGCTTGGCACGGTGGCAAAGGCGGCGGCATCGGGAAGGAAGCGCTGCCCATCGGCGCGCCCGGCTGCCACCGATTCACGCACCGCAGCGAGGATCAATGGGCGGTGCTTGCCAAGCTCTTCCAGGAACGTGCCTGCGCGGAAAGCGAAGATGCCGCCGTTCCAGGCGTAATCGCCGCTCGACAGGAATTCCATCGCCCGTGCGAAATCGGGCTTCTCGACAAAGCGCTCCACCTTGAATGCGGCGGTGCCGTCAATCCGTTCACCCTGCTTGAGATAGCCGAAGCCGATTTCGGGCGCGGTCGGCACGATTCCGAACGATACCAGCCAACCATCCGCGGCCAAGGCAGCGGCCTCCTTTGCCGCAGCCCGGAAGGCATCGCCATCGCCGATATGGTGGTCGCTCGGGCAGACCAGCATGATCGCATCTTCGGGCAGGCTCAGCGCAGCAAGCGCGATTGCCGCCGCCGTGTTGCGGGCCTCGGGTTCGACGATGATCTGTGTGCTTTCCCGATCGGGAAGCTGATCTTCGACATGGTCGAGATGGGCAGCGCCGGTGACGATGATCGGCGCGGAAAATCCCTGGCCCGGCGGGCAGCGCAACACGGTGGCAGTAAACAGCGTGTCTTCGCCCACCAGTTGCAGGAACGGCTTGGGCTTGGTCTTGCGAGACTTGGGCCACAGGCGAGTGCCGCTGCCACCACAAAGAACAACGGGGACGATTTCTATCATATTCAGCCCGGGCAAGAGTGAGACTTTCTGATGTTTGCTCTTGAATTTCGCAGGTGCACTATAGCGGTTGGCATTAGTCGAGTTATCGCATCATTGCCAACAGCTCTGAAACCGTTTGCGTTGCAAATCCCACCGCGCTGTCGGAAATGCCATAAGGCACGATGATCTGTTCGCCCACCAGCAGCGCACCGCACGTATAGACCACGTTGGGCACATAGCCGAAGCGATCAGCGTCAGTCGCCGTCAGCAAAGGTTTGCGGGATCTCGCGATGACCTTGGATGGATCGTCGCGGTCAAGCAGCGCGCATCCCAGCGCATAACGCCGCATCGCGCCGACGCCATGGGTCAGCAGCAGCCAGCCCTCGTCCGTCAGCAGTGGACTGCCGCAATTGCCGATCTGCACGAATTCCCAAGGAAATTCCGGCTCCATCAGCAGGACGCCTTCGTCGTCCCAGCGCTCCAGGCTGTCCGATCGCAGCAGGTAGAGGTTCTTGCCGTCCTGCCGGCCGACCATGCAGAATTGTCCGCCGATCTTCTGCGGGAACAGGGCCATGCCCTTGTTGCGTCCGGCGCGGCCTTCGATAGGTTCGAGCAGGATGCTGCGGAAGTCGCGCGTGCGCATCAGTTCGGAACGGATGGAACTTCCGGAATAGGCGGTATAGGTGCCGATCCATTCGAAGTCCCCGTCACCGTGGTCGAACCGGACAAGGCGGAGATCCTCCAGCCCGCCGGCCTGCTTTTCGGTAATCGGGAAGATCACGCTGTTTGACAGCGTGCTTTCGGGATCGCGGTGCAGCGTTACCGCGCACTCCCCGCTCTTGCAGGCAAGGCCGCTGTCATCGGGCAGCATCGATGTGGCAAAGTGGCTTTGCGGCCACAGATCGAAGCTGCCGTCGGCGGTGGCGATGCCTTCGCGGAAGGCCACCGAGCTGATGTGCCCCTCGCCCACGGCACGCAGGCTCATGACAAAGCGCACCGCGCCGTCGTTCATGCCCGACTGGTCGGGATGGGGCACGATGCTGGGGTTCATCAGCGCGGCGGCAGCATATGTATATTCGTGGCAGAAGTAGGCCCCGATCAGCCGTTTGCGCGACAGCGAAATCGGCGCGTCATGCATGTCGAGCATGGTTTCGATTTCGGCATAGCGCGCTTCGAACAGCTTTTCGGTTTGCCAGTGCCGTTCGGCGAAATCGCGCAGCACTTCGGCATACTCGGCCGCCGCCTCTGCCTCGGACAGGGCGATGACATCATCGACCAGCTTGGCGGCGCGGGCACGGTCGCCGCCGATGCCCTGCCAGCCAAGATGAAACGGACGAAGCACGACCCGCGAAGGGTCGGCGTGCAACCTCAGATCAAGCACCTGCAAGATTGTGCGCACCTTTGCTGTTGATGGCTTCGGCCCTGTCGGCGGCCCTGTCGTTTGGGCGCGCCTTGCCGGGGTCGGCATCGACCGGACCCTGCCCGATGACGTGCTGCGCGCCGGTCAGCTTGCGCAATCCGGCAAGGGCATAATGGGCGAGTTGGAAGGCAAGGATCGATTCGGCGCCGCAGTTCAGGTTCACGCCTTGCGGCGTTACCCCGTCGCGACAGCGCCCGCTGGCAAAGTCGGCCAGCACCACGCCCCGGTCATTGCTTCCCAGAAACCAGCGATAAGCCATCTCGGCATGATCCAGCCAGGCATCGTCACCGGTCGCCGCCCAGGCGGTAGCGCTGGCCTCGACCGCCGCCCACGCCTCGACCGGTTGCTGGTCGAAAGGCAGGTTCTCATGGCGCTTGCCGAAGGTTTCGGACCCGACCGGACGGAAATGGCCCTGGGCCGAGCGTTGCTGCGCGGCCATGAAGCGCAGGCTGGCAAGCCCCTGCTCGAGCCATTCCTCATTGTTCAGGACGCCCGCTGCCGCAATCAGGGCCTGCGAAAGGCGGACGTTGTCGTATCCCAGCCCTGCTTCGAACCATTCCCATCCGGGCCGGTGCGACGCATCGTACAGTCGGGAAAGCTCGGCCCCGCCCAGCGCCAGCGCCTTGCGTGCGCCGGGATGCGCAGGATTTGCCCGCAGCGCCTCGACACAGCCGAGCATCACGAAGGCGATCGTGCGCGGCGACGTCAAGGCCGCGATCGATGGGAGGGCGATGTCGAACCACTGCGCTGCCCAGGCCCGCAAGCCATCATCGGGCGCGTGGTTCATCGCGCTGCCCAGCGCCCAGATCGTGCGGCCGTTGCTGTCTTCCGATCCGATGCTTTCGCACCAGGTCCGCTCGTAGTTCATGAAATTGCGGAAAGCGCCGGCATCGGGGTTCCAGGCGAACTGGATGAACGCGGCATAGACCGTGGCCCAGCGCTGGCGTTCGGCCAGAGGGACGGCATCGGCCACGCCCATCAGCATCAGCGCGCGGACGTTGTCATCCAGGCAGTAGCCGTGCCGCCGGTCCGGGATCGTGCCGATCGCATGCTGCAACATGCCCGTGGCGTCCGACATCGCCGCGACCCCGGCAAAGCCCGGCGTGGCCAGCAGCGGCATCGGGCGCACCGGCCGGGCGACGGCATTTTCCACCAGCGCCTGGGTGGCGGCGGCAAAGCGCGGCCAGATCGTTTCGCGGCCCTTTTCCCACGCGCGGCGCTGCATGGCGCGCAAGGCTTCGGCATCGTCGAACAGGCCGTTTACCGCTTGGGCGATCTGCATGGCGCTGCTGGGCTCCACCAGCAGGCCAACGCCATCGGCAAGGAGTTCGCGCGCATGGACATAGGGCGTCGAAACCACGGCCTTGCCCAGCGCCACGGCGTAGCTCAGCGTGCCCGATGTGGATTGGCCGAGGTTGTGATAAGGCGTGAGGTAGACGTCGCAGGCCTCCAGCTGGTCGAGCAATTCGTCATTGTCGACGAACCGGTTGTCCCACCGGACATGGTCGGCAACGCCCAGCTTTTCGGCAAGGGCAGCAAGGCTTTCGCGATAGGCCTCGCCCTCGCATGCCACCAGGTTGGGGTGCGTGGCGCCGACGATGTTGTAGAGGACGTCGGGGTGGCGCGCGACGATGGCGGGGAGTGCCTCGATCACCGTTTCCAGCCCCTTGCCGTGGCCCAGCAGGCCGAAGGTCATCATCACCTTGCGACCGGTCAGCCCGGCGCGGGCCTTGAGTTCGTCACCACGACCGAAGGGCCGGTCAGGCGCGCCATGCGGGATCACCGCGATCCGGGCGTGATCGACCCGGTGCACGTCGTGCAGCAGCGATGCGGCGTGCTGCGACATGACCATGATCTTCGAGGCCCGGCTGAGGATGTGCTCCAGCACCTTGCGTTGTGCAGGCGAAGGATCGGCCAGCACGGTGTGCAGCGTCACGATCAGGGGCGCCGCCACGTGGTCTACCAGTTCCAGCACCATGGCCCCGGCCTCTCCGCCAAAGATGCCATATTCGTGCTGCAGCCATACCGCGTCGACGCCGTCGGCGTTCATGGTGCGTGCCGCGGCGATGTAATCCTCGGCGCGCTCTGCCCGGATGACGCTGCGCACGTCTTCATAAACCAGGCCCGAGCGGTCATCGTCGATCACGTGCATGTCGATTGCCAAGGTGCCGCAAGATGCACCAAGCTGCTCGTAGATGTCCGTGGTGAACGTGGCGATGCCGCATTTGCGCGGGCGAAAGCCACCGATCAGCGCAAGGCGGCGCACGCCCTTGGCGCGGGGATGGCGGCGAAAGGACAGGACATCACCGGCAACCGCATTGGCGAATCCCGAGGTATCATTGCTGGCAATCATGGACAGTGGTCTTCCGCAGGGCCGGTTTCGCCGATGTGACGAAACCCTTGACCGTCACTGTCCAAACGCGTTTGGCGCCGCGCGGTTGCAAGGTTTGACCACGCGCAATCGAATTTTCTGCGCGATCCATCGCAAAGCGGTGGTGAAATCCTCTACCAGCCGTCTGATAAAGCGTTTCAAATCAAGGCGCAAACCAGCGCTGTTCCCATCCGAATGTGGACGCCACCGGATTGCCATCGGCATCGGTTGCCGGGCGGAAACGGAAACGCTCGCGCGCCAGCTTGCAGGTTATGGCATCGGCTTCCGGCACGCCGCTGGCCCGCCAGACCTTGCAGTCCGATACGCGGCCGTCCGCCTCCACCGTCAGCAGGATCACCACCCGCTTGCCGATGCGGGCATCGCGGCTAGCGGCAGGATAATCGCGGGCGGAGCGGATATCGCCAGCGATCTTTTCGGCCTTGCGCGTCAATCCGCCGCCAGATCCGTTGCCGCTGGCGCCGCTGCCCGTGCCCATGCCGGTGCCACCGCCGCCGGTCCCCTGCCCCTGCGCCGCCGCGCCGGATCGGTCGGCCGTGCCGGTCGAGGCGACGGGCGGTGCCGGTTGCGGCTTTGCCGGAACGCGGGCCTTGGCCACGAACGGCTTGGCAACCGCCTTCTTCCCTTCCTCTCCCGAAGCCCCGGCCGGTTCGGGCATGGTGGGAGTGGGCTTTGGCGTGGGCGTTTCCAGTGGAACGTCAAAGGTTTGCGTGGTGAAACGCGCATCTGACAGCAGGGGCAGGACCGGCACGCCCCCAAAGCCGTGAACCACGCCCCACAGCACCAGCAGGTGAAGCGCCACGGCAAGGCCGGTGGCGGCCACGCGCGTCTGCCCGGAGCCGGTCTGGTCGGTATAGCGCTGCAAATCGGCGGGTGCCTCGTCCATCACAGCGGCATAACGCACTTGATGGCGGTTTTGCGCCGCATGAATGGTCTAACCCGGACGGATCAGGACGTCAGCAGGCTGTCCCGCCGCACCAGGCTGACCAGTTGCAAGCCATGCGCCGCCGCCTGCTCGACCGCCAGGGTCGAAGCCGCCGAGATCGTGGCGAGCAGCGGGACGCCGGCGATCACCGCCTTCTGCACCAGTTCGAAGCTGCATCGCGCGGTCAGCAGCACGAAATGCGCTGCCGGATCAAGCCCGGCCCGTGCGGCCGCACCAAGCAGCTTGTCGAAGGCATTGTGCCGCCCGACGTCTTCGCGGACGAGCAGGATGGTGCCGTCTGGCGCACAGAGCGCTGCGGCATGGGCCGCGCGCGTTTCCCGCCCCAGCGCCTGCTGGTCGCCCAGCGCATCGGCTGCGCGGAACAGGGCGGCAGGTTCCACCGCAAGCCGCGCGGTGACCGGGGGCAAGGGCCGCATCACCTGTTCGAGGCTTTCGATCCCGCACAGCCCGCAGCTGCCTTCGGACAGGCGCAGGCGCGCGCGTTCCAGCAGCGGCCCCGCACCCGATGCGGCAAGCTGCACGCGCAGCATCCAGCCTCCCGCATCGACCGGGGCGGCATCGGCCGACAGGAATTCAGCCACCGAAGAGATCAGTTGTTCGGACAGGCAAAAGCCGAGCGCATAATCGTGGAGGTCGGTCGGCGTGGCCATCATCACCGCATAGCCCACGCCGTTGATCTCTATGGCAACCGGGGCTTCTTCGGCCAGTGCGCGGGTTATCTCTTGCGCGGGACGGCCATCGGCAAACTGTTCGCGAAAGCCGAAAGGGCGTGCCCCATCAACCGGCATCAGAGCCGTGCACCAAGGGGTCCGTTGCCCGGCTTTGCGACGGCGGAATGCGCCCTGCGACGATCTGCGTGATCGCATCGGCTGCAACCGGATCAAGCCCGCTACGGCCTTGCGCCACGAGGATATCGATCATGCGCGGGGTCCAGAAGGTGACGATATGGTCTGCCACACTGGCCACGGGCGCAGCGTCATGCACCAGATTGCGCGCGATCTGGTTGGCCATGTAGGCCAGCTTTTCCGCTGTCTGTCCGCTCATTCGGCAGGCTCCATCGCGCCCTGCAGCCCAGTGACGCCTGCGATCCGCCGCGAGCGGGTGGCCTGCGCGTCATAGTCTTCCTGCCATTCGGTCGGCCCGTTGCTGGGCGTGATCTGCACGGCGGTAACCTTGTATTCAGGGCAATTGGTGGCCCAGTCCGAATAGTCGGTGGTGACAACGTTGGCCTGCGTGGCGGGGTGGTGGAACGTGGTGTAAACGACGCCCGGTGCCACGCGATCTGTCACTGTCGCGCGCAGCGTCGTCTCGCCCGAACGGCTGGCGAGCTTCACCCAGTCGCCCGACTTCAGGCCGCGATTCTCGGCATCGGTCGGGTGGATTTCCAGCAGGTCTTCCTCGTGCCACACGACATTGGCCGTGCGCCGCGTTTGCGCGCCGACGTTGTACTGGCTGAGGATGCGGCCCGTGGTCAGCAGCAACGGGAAGCGCGGGCCGGTACGTTCGTCTGTCGGCACGTAGTCGGTCACCACGAACTTGCCCTTGCCGCGCACGAAACTGTCGATGTGCATGATGGGCGAGCCATCGGGCGCGGCATCGGTGACCGGCCATTGCAGCGAACCTTCGGCATCGAGCCGCTTGTAGTTCACGCCAGCAAAGGTGGGGGTAAGCCGCGCGATCTCGTCCATGATTTCGCTGGGGTGCGTATAGTTCCAGTCCAGCCCCACGGCGCGGGCCAGTTCCTGCGTGACCTGCCAGTCCTCGTATCCATTGAGCGGCTCCATCACCTTGCGCACCGGCTGGATGCGGCGTTCGGCATTGGTGAAGGTGCCGTTCTTTTCCAGGAAGGTCGATCCCGGCAGGAACACATGTGCGTAGTTCGCCGTCTCGTTCAGGAAGAGATCGTGGACGATCACGCATTCCATCGCGGCAAGGCCGGCCATCACGTGCTTGGTATCGGGGTCGGACTGGAGAATGTCCTCGCCCTGAATGTACAGCGCCTTGAATTCGCCATCGGTGGCGGCATCGAGCATGTTGGGAATGCGCAGGCCCGGTTCAGGATCGATCGGCACGCCCCATTCGGCTTCGAACAGCGCGCGAGTGGCGGCGTCGGACACATGGCGGTAGCCGGACAGCTCGTGCGGGAAGCTGCCCATGTCACAGGCGCCCTGCACGTTGTTCTGCCCGCGCAAGGGGTTCACGCCGACGCCGCGCCGCCCGATGTTGCCGGTGACCATCGCCAGGTTGGCAATGGCCATGACGGTGGAGGAGCCCTGGCTATGTTCGGTCACGCCAAGGCCGTAATAAATCGCCCCATTGCCGCCTGTCGCGAACAACCGCGCCGCACCGCGAATGGCTTCGGCCTCGACGCCGATCACCGGCGACAGGAATTCCGGGCTGTTGCGCTCTGCCGAAACGAATTCGGCCCAGTGCTGGTATTCGTCCCAATCGCAGCGTTCGCGGATGAAGGCTTCGTCGGCGAGGCCCTCGGTGACGATCACGTGGGCCATTGCGGTGAGGATGGCCACGTTGGTGCCGGGGCGCAGCGGCAGGTGGAAATCGGCCTCGATATGGGGTGAGCGCACCAGATCGGTGCGGCGCGGATCGATGACGATCAGCTTGGCGCCCTTGCGCAAGCGGCGCTTCATGCGGCTGGCGAAGACCGGATGCCCATCGGTGGGGTTCGCGCCGATCACCAGCATCACGTCGCTGTCTTCGACGCTGTCAAAGTCCTGCGTGCCGGCAGAGGTGCCGAACGTTGTCTTCAACCCATAGCCGGTGGGCGAATGGCAGACGCGGGCGCACGTATCGACATTGTTGGTGCCAAAGCCTGCCCGGACCAGTTTCTGCACGAGGAAGCCTTCCTCGTTGGTGCAGCGGCTGGAGACGATGCCGCCCAGAGCATTGCGACCATAAGTATCGCGGATGCGGTTGATCTCGCGCGCGGTGTGGGACAGCGCCTCTTCCCACGAAACCTCGCGCCAGGGCATGTCGATGCTCTCGCGGATCATCGGCGACAGGATGCGTTCCTGATGCTGGGCATAGCCCCAGGCGAAGCGGCCCTTGACGCAGGAGTGCCCGCGATTGGCCTTGCCGTCCTTCCACGGCACCATCCGCACCACCTGTTCACCGCGCATCTCGGCGCGGAAGGTGCAGCCCACGCCGCAATAGGCGCAGGTGGTGATGACCGAGCGTTCGGGCTTGCCGATCTCCTTGACCGCCTTTTCCTGCAAGGTGGCGGTGGGGCAGGCCGAGACGCAGGCCCCGCACGAAACGCATTCTGACGACAGGAAGCTGTCCGACGTCAGCCCTGCCGAAACCTTCGAATCGAACCCGCGCCCGTCGATGGTCAGCGCCAGCGTGCCCTGCACTTCATCGCAGGCACGGACGCAGCGCGAACAGACGATGCATTTGGACGGATCGAAATCGAAGTAGGGGTTCGAAATGTCGGGCATCTCGCCCAGATGATTCTCACCCTCATAGCCATAGCGCACATCGCGCAGGCCCACGGCGGCGGCCTGGTCCTGCAATTCGCAATCGTTGTTGGCGCTGCAGGTCAGGCAGTCGAGCGGGTGATCGGAAATGTAGAGTTCCATCACGCCCTTGCGCAGCTTGTGCAGCTTCGGCGTCTGGGTGTGGACCTGCATGCCCGGCGCGACGGGCGTGGTGCAGCTGGCGGGCGTTCCGCGCATGCCATCGATTTCGACAAGGCACAGGCGGCAGGAACCGAACTGCTTGAGGTTGTCGGTCGCACAGAGCTTGGGGATCGAACCGCCGGTCAGGGCGGCAGCGCGCATCACCGTGGTGCCGGCAGGCACGGTAACTTCGCGCCCGTCGATGAAGCAGGTTACCTGCGTGTCCGAACGGACCTCAGGCGTGCCGAAATCAGCTTGACGTTCATAGCCCATCGCATCGCTCCTCGGCGGCCATCAAGTCCGCCGGTGTATTGATATTAGCAGGATTTGTTTGAAAGCGCACGGCCCGCGCGCCGACGCCCTGCGCAAAGGCGCGCATCGAATGGCGCGCGTCGCTGGCCAGCAGCGCATCGAGCGTGCCTGATGCGCTGACTGGCCACAGGCCGATCACCGGCTGGCTCTCGCAATAGGCGGGCGCAGGTTGCAGTTGCGCGACAAGATCGGTGCCCAGGTCGACGCTGTCGACAGAACAGGTCAGCACCTCGGTGAAGCCCGCATCGCGCGCATGGTGCAGCGCGGCGGCAATGCCTCCCAATGGCCCCATGCCCGCGCGCGGCCAATCGGGCAGGGTCGGCACAGGCGCGGTTTCACGACCAACCACGACCACGGCATCGCACAGACCTGCCAGCGCTTCCACCGCGCGGGCCAGCAGCGTGCGCCCGCCGAGTTCGGCCAGCGCCTTGTCGCTGCCGAAGCGGGTGGATTGGCCCCCGGCGAGGACAGCGCCGAGGATCATGGCTGCACCGTTGCGCGGGCATGCTTCGACAGGCTCAGCATGAGCGGGTTTGAAGACATTGCCTTTACCAAGACCCGCCCATCCTCAGCCTGTCGAAGGATGCCCACCCCGCACATCACTCCGCCGCTTGCCTTTCGGCGTCCACCCCGAAATCTTCGGGGAAGTTGCGCAGCGCCGACAGCACCGGATAGGGCGTGAAGCCGCCCAGCGCGCAGAGCGAGCCGAACTTCATCGTTTCGCACAGGTCTTCGAGCAGGGTGATCTCGTCAGCCAGCGCGCGTTCGACCTTGCGGGCATTGTGCATCTGCG
The DNA here is from genome assembly GCA_026400375.1 of Novosphingobium sp. Lineage (GTDB taxonomy): Bacteria > Pseudomonadota > Alphaproteobacteria > Sphingomonadales > Sphingomonadaceae > Novosphingobium. Next base: position 52,917 of record JAPLPG010000244.1, read on the forward strand.
GCAGCGCCTCGACCCGGTCCGGCGCGCGGCCAGAACGTGCGCGGATGCGGTCGATCAGTTCCACGCCGCGCGTCGATCCGATGCGGCAGGGAGTGCATTTGCCGCAGGATTCGACGGCGCAGAACTTCATGGCAAAACGTGCCTGCGCGCTCATGTCGGCGGTATCGTCGAACACCGTGATCCCGGCATGGCCGATCAGGCCATCGGCGGCGGCAAAAGCCTCGTAGTCGAAGGGCAGGTGGAAATCGGCGGGCGTGTGATAGGCACCCAGCGGCCCGCCCACCTGCACCGCGCGCACCGGACGGCCCGATGCGGTGCCGCCGCCGATGTCGTTCACCAGTTCACCCAGCGTGATGCCGAAGCCGACCTCGAACAGCCCGCCGCGCTTCACGTTGCCGGCGATCTGGACCGGCATCGTGCCTTTCGACCGGCCAAAGCCGACCGCCGCATAGGCCGCGCCGCCATGGGCCATGATCCACGGCACGGCGGCCAGCGTCAGCACGTTGTTGACCACGGTCGGCTTGCCGAACAGGCCTTCCAGTGCGGGCAGCGGCGGCTTGGCGCGCACTTCGCCGCGCTTGCCTTCCAGGCTGTTGAGCAGCGAGGTTTCCTCGCCGCAGACATAGGCACCGGCACCCACGCGCACTTCGAGTTCGAACGGCGCAACCAGATGCGCGCTGGCGCGGATTGCCGCTTCCATCCTGGCAATCGCGTGCGGATATTCGCTGCGGATATAGACGAAGCCCTTCTGCGCGCCGACGGCGTGGGCGGCGATGGCCATGCCCTCGATCAGCATGAAGGGATCGCCCTCCATCGCCATGCGGGCGGCAAAGGTCGCGCTGTCACCCTCGTCGGCGTTGCAGACGATGTATTTGCGTTCAGCATTCGCCTTGGCGACGGTCGTCCACTTGATCCCCGCCGGGAAGCCCGCCCCGCCGCGCCCGCGCAGGCCGGACTTCTTCACTTCCTCGATCACGGCGTCCGGGCCCATCGCGAACGCCCGTTTCACCGGCTCGTACCCGCCATTCC
>JAPLPG010000082.1 GCA_026400375.1 Novosphingobium sp.
CCGTGGTCGGTTACCTGAGCGCGGTGACGCAGGAGGCGGGCCTGAATGCGCGCTACCGCCCGGCGGCCGACATGGTGCTGCTGGAAGCTGCGACATGACGGCGCGGAAGGCCGGCTTCCCGCTGGAAGGCTTCGTTGCCCTCTATCTGCTGGCCTACCTGCCCAATGTGATCGTGACCAAGCTGGTCACGTCGCTGCCGCATCCGGGCCTGGGCCGTCCGCTGACCGGGCTGGAAACGCTGCCGGCATCGCTGATCATCAGCATGGTGCTGACCTGGGCCTTCATCTGGGCATCGGGATGGCACAAGGATGCCAACAAGGTGGCGCTGGGGCCGCTGCGGGTGCCGTTCCCGACGCGTTACACCCTGCTTTCCGGCATCGGCACTGCGATGGTCCTGTTTACCGTGCCGCTGAGCTTCACCATTCCCGGCGTGAGCATTCCGTTCATCCAGTTGCTGATGCGCGGCGATATCCTGATCATCGCCCCGCTGGTGGACCTGATGTTTGGCCGCCGCGTGCGCTGGTGGAGCTGGACGGCGCTGGCGATGGTGCTGGTGGCGCTGGTCATCGCGCTTTCGGACCGGGGCGGGCTGAAGCTGCCACCGATCGCGATCCTGACCGTGGTGCTCTATACCATCGGCTATTTCCTGCGCCTGTTCGTGATGACGAAGATCTCGAAAAGCGGCGATCCAGCGTCGGTGCGGCGCTATTTCGTGGAAGAGAAGGTGATTGCGCTGCCGATGTCGGTGGTGATCCTGGGGTTGATCTCGGCCAGCGGCGTGGGCGGTTCCGGCGCTGGCCAATCGGGTGAACTGGCCTGGGGCTTTGTCAGCGTGTGGGGCGATCCGGTGCTGGCCGACCTGTTCTGGATCGGCGCGACCCTGACGGTGATCTCGGTGCTGGCGATCATCATCCTGCTGGACCCGCGCGAGAACGCCTACTGCGTGCCGCTGGAGCGCGCGGCGAGCCTGGTGGCCGGGATCGGCGGATCGGTGCTGCTGGCATGGTTCTGGGGCCTGCGCATGCCGCGCGATGCGGAACTTATCGGCGCAGGCGTGCTGGTGGCAGCGATTGTGCTGCTGTCGGTGGCGCCGCGCCTTGCCGCGAAGCGCGAACTTGCCGGCCGGAGCGAGGCAATCATCGAGACGACATGAATTCAGCAATCCACTGGTCGGGGTAGGGCCGGTCTGAAAATTTCAAGGGAGAGTACAATGGGGAACGTCAACACCATCAAGTTGAGCCTGTTTGCAAGTGCCGCAGTGATAGCGCTTGCACCGCTGAGCGCGCAGGCGCAGGAGGCGCAGGCGGAGAGCAGCGCTGATGCGGCTGCGGAAAATCAGGCGATCGTCGTCACCGGCAGCCGCATTCGCGGAATCGAGGCCGTCGGGTCGAACGTGATCGCTATCGGCGCGGCCGATATCGCGCAGGAACCGGTGACCTCGACCGCGGATCTGTTGCGCCGCGTGCCGCAGATCGTGTCGCTGGGGGCGAACCGCAACGGAGGTTCGGCACAGAATGGGGCGGCCAATGCCACACGCGGGGCAGGTATCAACTTGCGCGGCATTTCCACCAACGCGACGCTGCTGTTGTACGATGGCCGCCGTTTTCCGCCGCAGGGCACGCAAGGGCAGTTCACCGATCCCTCGGTCATTCCCACGATCGCCCTGGAGCGGGTCGAAGTTGTCGCCGATGGCGCATCGGCGGTCTATGGATCGGACGCGATCGCGGGGGTGGTGAACTTCATCCTGCGCCGCAATTTTGATGGCGTGGAAGTTCGCGCGCGTGCCGGCATGGCCGAGGGCGGCTATACTGAAAAGCAGATCGCGGCGCTGCTGGGACGCAAGTGGGATACCGGCTCGGCCATGGTTGCCGCAGAGTTCACCACCAACTCACATCTTCGTGGCTATGATCTCGATTTCTATCAGGACGACAACCGGTTTCGCGGAGGGCGCGATCTGCGGGTGCAGAACTGCAATCCCGGCACGATCAGCACCGGCGGACGCACTTACGCCATTCCCCAGGGCGGCGTTACCGCGGCAAACGTCGGTTCGCTGGTTGCAGGAACGGCCAACCGCTGTTTCTACAATGCGCAGGACACGGTCATTCCCGAACAGAAGCGCTACAACGTCACGGCCGCGATATCGCAGAACATCGGCGACAGCCTGCGCGTGTTTGCTGACGGGTTCTATTCCTACCGCAACGGCACGATTTCGGGCATCAACAACATCAGCGCAACGGTGCGCAGCACGAACCCGTTCTTTGTAACGCCGGTGCCGGGGACCACGCAACAGACGGTGCTGTGGTCGATGGTTCCCGAACTCGGACCCGACTTCAATCCCTATCACGGGCAATCGTGGAACGTCGTGGCCGGGATCGAGGCGAACCTGGTGGGCGATTTCAAGGCCACGGCCTATTACGCACACGGTGAATCCGAAGACGTTGCAGACCGCCGTCTGGGCGTGAACACTGCCGCGCTCAACGCGGCGCTGGCTGACACCAACCCGGCAACAGCGCTCAACGTGTTCGGCGGACGCAACAACCCGGCGACGCTGGCGAAAATCCGCGACAACCTGTTCGTGATCACTGGCAGAACCAGGCTGGACGTGGCCAACGTGCAGATGGACGGATCGCTGTTCGATCTGCCCGGCGGCGCGGTGCGCGTGGCCCTGGGCGGCGAATATCGCGAAGAGTACACCTATACCGACCTGCTTACCGGGCAGGCCGCGACCCCACGCAGCGTGTCGGATGCGGGCACGCGCAACGTGAAGGCCGTGTTCGGTGAGCTGTTCGTGCCCATCGTCGGCAGCGGCAATGCCGTACCCTTCATCGAACAGCTTTCGCTGTCCATCGCGGGCCGATACGAAAAATACAGCGACTTTGGCAGCACGACCAATCCCAAGATCGGGCTGACGTGGAAGCCTGTGGACACACTGACCTTGCGCGCGAGTTACGGCACATCGTTCCGTGCGCCGACGTTTACGGAAGTATCGACCATCGCCGGCGGGGCGGGGCTCTACTACGATACGCTGCCGGGGGCTTCGGGCAATCTGGTCGGCATCGGCATTGCCGGTGGCAACCCCGGGCTGAAGCCCGAAACGGCGACGACCTGGTCAGTCGGCGGGGAATTCCGGCCGATCAGCGCACTGCGCCTGACAATCAACTACTTCGATATCGACTACAAGGATCAGATCCAGGCCTTGCGCGGCACGCCGGGCATCCTGACCAACCCGATCTACGCCTCGTTCGTGAATCTCAATCCAAGCGCGGCGCAAGTGACGGCACTGGTCAATTCGGGGCTGCCGCTCAACGCCGTGATCAATACCAACCAGGTGCAGTTCATTGTCGATGGACGGCGACAGAACCTTGGCCGGTCACAGGTGCGCGGGATCGATTTCGGCGCCTATCTCGACTGGACGCTGGGCGCCGTGAAGTTCGATGCTGGTGTACAGGGAACGTACTTTACCAAATATCTGTTCCAGGCACTGCCGGGAGCGGCGGTCACCAGTGTCGCGGGGCTGATCAATTTCCCGCAGAAGTTCCGGTCACAGGCCGATATCGGGGCGCAGGCGGGCATTTTTTCCGGCCGTCTGACATGGAACCATCTGGCATCCTATACCAACACCACGGTCACCCCGTTCCAGAAGGTTTCGAATTACGATACGTTCGATCTGGGGATCAACGTGGAGGTGAACGAGCGGCTGCGGATCGGTTTTGATGTGCGCAACCTGCTGAACGAAGACCCGCCGTTTGTGGACACCACGCGCGGTTACGATGCCCAGTCAGCGAACCCGATCCCGCGCATGTTCTCGATGACGGCCGGGGTAAAGTTCTGATGATCGCGCTGCTTTCGCTGATGGCTGCGGCAAGTATCGCCACGGCCCGCCCCGGCGATTGCAGCGCCCTTCTGGGCACCACTGGAGACGTGGTGGTCGACAGGACTTCCGCGATACCTGCCAATACGGCGTTCAAACCTGACGATACCGGCACGTTCTATAGATCCGTGCCGGTATCGGCGGCGTTCTGCCGCGTGGAAGGGCGGATCGAAGGCACTATCGGCTTTGAACTGTGGCTGCCGATCGCATGGAACGGCCGCCTGCTGGGTGCGGGCGTGGGCGGCGATGCAGGTGTGTTCAACTACATCGACATGAGCCTGCGGGTGGGGCAGGGATTTGCCACGGTCACCACCGATGCGGGCCACAAGGCGAGCGATGCGCACTGGATGCGCAATGCCAAGGCCCGCACCGATTACGAACACCGAGCCGTCCACCTGACCGCAAAAGCCGCGAAAGACATCGCCGCGCGGTTTTATGCACGGCCGGTCGACCGCAGCTACTTTACAGGGTGCTCGGGCGGCGGGCGGCAGGCGCTGAAGGAAATGCAGGTCTATCCGCTGGACTATGACGGCGTGATCGCAGGCGCGCCGGGGCCGAACATGCCGCTGCAATCGGTACGGATGATGTGGTTCGCGCTGGAGGCGCAACGCAAACCCGCAGCCGCCCTTAACGATGCCGACTGGTCACTGTATGAAAGCCGGGTGACCGCTGCTTGCGACGGTCTGGACGGCAAGGCAGACGGGATCATCACCGATCCGCTGAAATGCCGGTTCAGGACGGCGAGTTTGCTGTGTCAGCCCGGACAGCCGGGCAACTGTCTGACCGCGCCGAAGCTCGCCATGCTGGACAGCATCATCGCGCCGTTGCGGGACGAGCGCGGCAAGGCCATGGACCGCGGCCTGTTTCCGTCCGTGCGCACGCGCCCCGGCCCGCCATCGCCGCTGCTGCGGGCGATGTGGGCCGATGCCGCCCATGACGATCCCGAATGGGACGCGCTGAGCTTCAGCCGCACCGGCGATCTGGCCACGATCCACCGGATCATGCCGCACCTGCGTGCCGATGCCACCGGCATTGGCCCGTTCATCGCCGATGGTCGCCGGGCAATCCTCTATCAGGGTTGGCAGGACCCTTCGACCAATGCCGGCCCGACCCTTTCCTATTATGGCGCGCTTGCGCGCGATAATGGCGGCTATGCCAGGCTGTCACGGAATGTGCGCCTGTTCATGGTGCCCGGCATGTACCACTGCCGGGGCGGTCCTGGCGCAGATAGCTTTGGCGCATCGGGGCATGCACCAGCGGGCGACGATGCTTCAAGGGATATGCTCTGGTCGTTGATCCGCTGGGTAGAGCGCGGCGAGGCCCCGGACCGCATCGAAGCACAGAAGGTAACCGATAGCGCAACGCTGAGCCGGCCCATCTGCGCATTCCCCCGATCCGCACGGCTGCGGGGCGGGGCGTGGACGTGCGAGCATGATGCCGCATTGCTGCGCTGGCCATTGGCAGGAACGCGCAGATGAGCTTGCCCGTCAGCGACATCCTTGCAGATCACATCGCCTCCGTCCGGTGGGAGGATTTGCCCGAAGCGGCACGTGACGGGGCGCGGCGCGTGCTGCTGGATGCGCTCGGCGTGACCTTTGCGGCCAGTGGCCTCGCGCCGGAAGCTGCGCCGTTCATCGCGCTGGCCCGCGCCAACGGCCCTGGGCCGTGCACCATTCTGGGCACGAAGCAGCGGGTGCAACCGCTCGGCGCGGCACTGGCCAATGGCGCGCTGGCCCATGCGGTGGATTATGAGGATGCCTTCGACCGGGCGCCCGCGCATCCCAATGCGTCGCTGGTGCCGGTGCTGCTGGCGCTGGCGCAATCGGAAGGCGCGATCGACGGACGGAGGTTTTTGACGGCGCTGGCAGTGGGCGGGGACGTGGCCTGCCGCATCGCGCTGTCCTTGCGCCAGCAGATGGAGCAGGGCGGGTGGTACCCGCCGCCGATCGTGGCGGCGTTTGGCGCGGTGGCCGGTGCCGCGAACCTGCTGGGGCTGAGCGCGGAACAGACCAAGGATGCGCTATCGCTGACGCTGTGCCAGGTGACGATGCCCGGCGAAATCAAGCACAGCTGCCGCACCGTGCTGCGCGCCGTGCGCGAGGCTTTTCCGGCGCAGGCGGCGCTGACGGCGGTTCTGCTGGCGCGGGAGGGCGTGGCCGGGTTCGAAACGCCGCTGGAGGGCAATGCGGGATTCTTTGCCCTCTATGCCGGAGGGCAATTCGATGCGGATGACCTCACCGGCGGCCTGGGCGAGCGGTTCTGGGGGGCGGAGCTGACGTTCAAACCCTGGCCAAGCTGCCGGGGCACGCATCCCTTCATCGAGATGGCGCAGGGACTGATGACAGATGGCGGCTTTGAGGCCGATGACATCGCCTTGGTCGAGGTGATGATTGACGATGTGCAGGCCATGCTGGCCGAGCCGCTGGCGCGCAAGCGGGCCCCGGCGGTGGCCATCGACGCGAAGTTTTCGATCCCCTTCACCACGGCGCTGGCACTGGTGCGCGGCGGGGTGTGGCTTGATTCCTTCGGACCGGACAGCCTTTCGGATGAGCGGGTTCTGGCCATGGCGGCAAAGGTCGTGGCGGTGGCGGAACCTGCGCCCCGGTGGCAGCGCGGCGTGGGCGGGGCGATGCGGGTGACGCTGCATGACGGTTCGGTGCATGAGGCTTTCGTGGCTAAAGCCCTGGGCTGTCCGCAGCGGCCACTGTCTGACGCGGCGCAACTGGAAAAGTTCATCGACTGCCTGTCGCGCGCGGCCACGCCTGTGGCGCGCGCAGAGGCCGAGGCGCTGGCGGCGCGGTTTCTGGCGCTGGAGGCTTGCGAGGATGTTGGGACGCTGTTTTGAACGCAAAATCGCTTGCGCGACGCGCTAAACGTTGTGGAAGGAATGAGCGACAGATCGCTGAAAAGTCCGCTCAAATCCCGTCATCTTGAGAGACTGTCTTAGAACACTGCCCTGATCTCGGCGCGGCGCTGGCTTTGCCAGGGAAGGCCGTCGGCTTCCGGTTCGTCGGTCGGTTTCGCCGCGGTCTTCCACTTCGTTTCGACCGGAATGTCGGGGACGAGGCGGCGCATCGTCTCGGCGATGGTTTCGGCGCGTTCCCGGGCCGCGTCCGGCCGCTCAGCCAGTTTGACGCCGCTCACCATTTGCGCTTGTGTCGCGGCATAGCCGGTGACCACCAGTTTTCTCGGCCGCGCCGCCCTGATCCATGTCACGGCATTGTCGATCAGCCAGTCGTCGTACTGGTAGACGAGGAAGTCCTTGTCGAATTCGAAGTACACCGGGAACGTCCGCTCGGCATAGGGGCCGGGCGGGACGGCGCGCGCGACCGATAGCGGACCGATGTTGCGTCGGGGCAGGGTGTAGCGGCGGCCGGGGAAGCCTTCGGCCGGGATCATGTGGCGGGTGCAGGGAATGTCGAGCCGCGAGGTGCGCACCGGATCAAGCGCGGGCGCGCCGCAGGGCTGGGCGGCATGGGCCGATGGCTTGCCTTCGACGAGCACGGCAAAGTTCCAGTCGGGCTTGTAAGGGCTCTCGGTGACGTCCCAGCGTTTGCCGGTGGCGCGGTCGTCGGTCAGCCAGCAGCCCGATTTGCGCCCGGCATCGGTATCGCGATAGACCGGGCAAGCCACGAACCGCACGAGGCCCGCAGTATCCTGCGCGGCCTGCGCGGTGGTGGCGGCAACCAGCGCGGCAAGAACGGCGAGGCTCTTCACAGCGCGCTCATCAGGTTGACCAGATCCTGCTTTTCCTGCTCGGTATAGCCGATGGAATAGCGCCGTTCGTAATAGTCCACCACGCCGCGCAAGTCCCTGGCCAGGCCGTTGGAGAAGTAGGGCGCGCGCGCCGACAGGCCGCGCATCGATTGCAGCGTGATCTTGCCGACATCCGCGCACTTGCCCGAGGTCAGTGCGAAGCCGGGATCGTACGTGTAGATGACCTTGCCATAATGCGGGTGCGGGCGACCGGTGCAGGTCACCTTGAACAGCGGCAGATCATCCCAGGGATCGGCAAAGGGCAGCGTTGTGGTGCCAAGATCGACCTGGCCCGGGGCGACGTCGTTGCCCATCTGGCTCATGTTGTGGCAGAACACGCAGGAGTTGCGCACCGGATTGCCGAAGCCGATCCGTGAATTGATGCCGGCGGTATCGGAGATCAGGAACATCTTTTCGCGGAAGACGCGTGCCCCGCGCGCGACCGATTGGCGGAAGGCCAGCTGTTGCGGCGTAAGCTTGGCGGCGTCTTCGGCCGGGATGTTTTCCCAGCCCTTGAACTCGCTCCACACCGGCTCGCCGATCGAGCCGAGCGCGCCGGGTTCGCTATCGCGCAAGCGGGCAGGACCGGCCTTGGCACCGCCGCTGTCCACCGCCCCGCCGGCCTTGGTCATCTGCATCGCGGTGAAAACGCGCAGTTCGAAGTCCTGTAGCTGCTTGCGTTCATCCTCGGACAGCGCCTTCAGCATCTGCAGGTGCGTGGTGGCGGCGTCTTCCATCTGCAAGCGCAGGTTGCCCGCGCGGTTGTCGGCCATGAGGTTGCCCGATTGCGGTTTGCCGTCATCAGGATCAAGCGGGAGCGCATAGCCCTGCTTGGGATCAAACGGGAAGCCGACTGCCAGCAGGTACTTCATGTTGGCCACCGGGCGGGGGCGGCGGTAGACCGAGATCTTGCCGGCCTTGGGCCCGTAGTTCGGACCGGAATTGCACCCGTTCGGATCGCGCACGACCTCGATGGTGAAATCCGGTTTCACCGGCTTGCCGTTGAAGCTTTTGGTGGGCCACGGGCGCTGGATGCGGATCAAGCCGCGATCGAGCAGCAGCGAATGGCTTGCGCGCTGGTCCTGCGGCAGGGTCGGGCAATTCGAACCGTCATAGGCGGCAAACAGCGGGTCCTTGCCGCCGGTGCGGTCCCACTGGCGCCGGGCGCTGGCGGCCGAAAGGCTCATTGCGTCCGCAGGCTGGTGGCAGGTGACGCAGGCGCGGCCGTCCTTGACCAATGGTTCGAAAAAGGGGTGGCCTGCCGTGTTCAGTGGGCCGCCGACGGTCAGCGTGCGCAGCGTGCCGTTTTCATTGTCATAGTCCAGGATCGCTGGCAGGACCCGGCCTTCGCCAGGGGCCCACCAGCGATCAGGCACATCCCCGCCGCGGGCGCCGACCGAAAGGGCCAGCACCGCCACGGCGAGGGGCAGGGCAAACGACCGTTGCGGGAGGGAGTGCATCGGTCGCTTGCCCATTTTCCGTCCTCAGTTGCCGATTTCGACGCGCAGGCGCAGGCCATATGTGCGCGGCGCACCATAGATGATGCCGCCGTCCGCGCTCGAACTGTTCTGGATCTGCGATGCGATGTATGTCTTGTCGGTCAGGTTGTTGACGAAGGCTTCAAGCTTGTACTTGCGCCCCATGTCAAAGGTCAGGCGTGCGTCGAAGAGGTTGCGGCCGGGCACCAGCGTGTTGACGCTGGGGAACGGGGTGGCGAACTGTTCGGCGATGTAGGACCATTGCACGCGTGGGGTGACTTCAACAGAGCCCAGCGGGATGGCATATTGCACGC
>JAPLPG010000313.1 GCA_026400375.1 Novosphingobium sp.
ACTCAGCCCACACAGGTGACGCGGGGTGGAGCAGCCCGGTAGCTCGTCAGGCTCATAACCTGAAGGTCGCAGGTTCAAATCCTGCCCCCGCAACCACCTCGGCAAATATCAGATCCAATCAGAAAAGCCGAACCCAACGGGGTGCCGCCCACTTGTGTTGTGTGGCTGCATCACTTTGGCGCCGAGTTGCGCGCATTCGCTGAATCTTGTGACAGTCCCTCCACTATGAGGTAACTGGAATCCCGTAAACGTTGCCCGGCGCGGCCTTGGGAGAGGGTGCGACAACGTTCGCGCCGCGCCGGGTATTAGATTTCCATCCCCTGTTCGCCGTTAAGGTGCAAAGTCGCGGATCTCCGCGACAGTTTTTGCGTCGAGCTTGCGCACGAGCGCCACGACCAGATCGACCATCTGATCGAAATCACGGCGGTTGACGATGCCTGTGTGGACATGGGTGTAGCGCGCGGGCACGACGAGATTGATCGTCGGGGCGCCGCCGCCGACAGTCTGCATTTCGGCTGAATCGTCACCATAGCCCTGCACCAGGTCCAACTGCAGCGGCAGGTTTGCTTGTCTTGCGGTTGCCTTGACCAAGGCGACCAGCTTGCGGTTGGGCAGCGCGCTGCTGTCATAGAGGAACAGGCCGGGGCCTGCGCCAAGTTCGACCTGGCTTTCCTCGGGTCTGGCGCCGCCGGAATCGCCGGTCACGCCGCCTTCGATGGCGATGCCGATGTCGGGCTTGACGATCGCAGTCGATGCGCGCGCGCCGCGCAGGCCGATCTCTTCCTGTACCGTGGCGGTGAAGAAGACTTGGTTGGGGTGGCCTGAGGATTTGAGGCGGTCCATGGCGACGAGCAGCACCGCGCAGCCAATGCGGTCGTCCCAGGCCTTGCCGGCGTAGTTTCCAGTGCCGTTGAGATCCATGAACGGGCTATCGGGTACGACCGGATCGCCGGGGCTGATTCCCAGAGCGGCAACACCGGCGGCATCGGTGGCGCCCACATCGAGGAATACCGCGTCGCGACGGATCAGTTGGCCCCGTTCCTCCTGCGGCGCGAGGTGCACGTCGCGGATGGAACTGACGGCGCGCACCGGGCCCTTGCTGCCGAGGATGATCCAGCGCTGGCCGGCAATGGCCTGATCGAGCCATCCGCCGAGCATCTGCATCGTAAGGAACCCCTTGGGCGTGGTGCGTCGGACCATGCCGCCCAGCTCGTCCATGTGGGCCGCGATCATGAGCCTGGGGCCTGAATTGCCCTGGCGGGCGATGACCGAGCCCAAGCCGTCGTAGCGTACCTCGTCCGCCAGCGGCTTCATCCGCTCGACCATGATCTTGCGGACGGGTTCCTCGAAGCCGGATGGCCCGGCAGCATCGGAAAGTTCGCGCAGCAGGTCCCTGGTGCGGTCTTGCGCTGATGCTGGCATGGCTGCGGCGGCAGTCAGGATTGCTGCCGCTGTCGCGGTCAAACGCTTCATGTGTCCCTCGCTTCCGGCCGTTCCAGCTCCGAGTGGCGGAGCAACGGCCGGAAGGTTATCCGGGAACGTCCTGGGTTGTGCAAGGTGGGCCAATCTTCCTTGTTGGCCCCCGTGCCTTCGTTCAGGCGCCTGCGAGCTGTGGGCGGTTGGCCACCAGATTGTCGACGACGCCAGGGTCGGCAAGGGTCGAGGTGTCTCCCAGGTTCGATACGTCGTTCTCGCCGATCTTGCGCAGGATGCGGCGCATGATCTTGCCTGATCGGGTCTTGGGCAGGCCAGGAGCGAACTGGATCACGTCGGGCGTGGCGATCGGGCCGATCTCGTGGCGGACCCACTGGATCAACTCCTTGCGCAGAGCCTCGTCTGGTTCGACTTCGGCATTGCAGGTGACGAAGGCATAGATGCCCTGGCCCTTGATCTCGTGCGGCATGCCGACCACTGCGGCTTCGGCAACCTTGGCATGGGCGACCAGCTCGGATTCGATCTCTGCCGTGCCCATGCGGTGGCCCGAGACGTTGATGACGTCATCGATGCGGCCGGTGATCCAGTAATAGCCGTCCTCGTCGCGCCGACAGCCGTCGCCGGTGAAATAGAGGCCTTTGAAGGTGCTGAAATAGGTCTGGAAAAAGCGTTCGTGATCGCCCCAGACGGTGCGCATCTGGCCCGGCCAGCTGTCGGTGACGACGAGGCAACCGTCGGTCGCGCCATCGAGGAACACGCCTTCGTTATCGACCAGCGCCGGCTTCACGCCAAAGAACGGGCGGCTGGCCGAACCGGGTTTCAGCGGGGTGGCGCCGGGCAGGGGGGTGATCATCGCCGCGCCGGTTTCAGTCTGCCACCAGGTGTCCACGATCGGGCAACGGGCTTCGCCCACCACCTTGTGATACCACTCCCATGCTTCGGGATTGATCGGCTCGCCCACGCTGCCCAGCAGGCGCAGCGACTGGCGGCTGGTCTTCTTCACCCATTCATCGCCTTCGCGCATCAGTGCGCGCAAGGCCGTGGGCGCGCCGTAGAAGATCTCGACCGCGAACTTGTCGACGACCTGCCAGAAGCGGCTTGGATCGGGGAAGTTGGGCACGCCTTCGAACATTACCGTGGTCGCGCCGTTCATCAGCGGACCGTAGACGACGTAGGAGTGGCCGGTCACCCAGCCGATATCGGCCGCGCACCAGTAGATCTGGCCGGGGCGGTAATCGAACACGTACTCGTGCGTCATCGATGCCCAGACGGAATAGCCGCCGGTGGTGTGCAGCACGCCCTTGGGCTTGCCGGTGGAGCCGGAGGTGTAGAGGATGAACAGCGGGTCCTCGGCGTTCATTTCCGCAGGCGCGCAATCGGCGCTCTGTTGCGCCACGGCGCTGGCCCAATCGACATCGCGGCCTTCGACGAAGCCCACGTTTGCGCCGGTGCGGCGCAGCATGATGACGGTATCGACCCCGGGGCACTGCTTCAGCGCTTCGTCCACGTTGGCCTTCAGCGGCACCTTGCGTCCGCCGCGCAGGCCTTCGTCAGACGTCAGCACGATGCGGCTGTCGCAATCGATGATGCGCCCGGCCAGCGCATCGGGGCTGAAGCCGGCAAACACGATCGAATGGATCGCACCGATCCGCGCGCAGGCGAGCATCGCCACGGCGGCTTCGGGCACCATCGGCAGGTATATCGTGACCCGCTCGCCCCGCTTCACGCCGCGTGCCTTGAGCAGGTTGGCAAACCGGCAGACGTCTTCGTGCAACTGGCGATAGGTGATCTGGCGGTGCGGCTCGTCCAGTCCATCGGGTTCCCACAGGATCGCCACGGCATCGCCGCGCGTGGCCAGATGGCGGTCGAGGCAGTTGGCCGAAAGGTTCAGCGTGCCGTCCTCGAACCAGCGAATGCCGAAGTCGGCTTCGTGGAACGATGCGTTCTTCACGCGGGTATAAGGCTTGATCCAGTCCAGACGCCTGCCATGCTCGGCCCAGAAGCCATCCGGATCTTCGACCGAATGCCGATACATCTCGAAGTAGCGCTGCTCGTCGACCAGGGCATTTTCGGCCCACTGCGCGGGAACGGGGTAGACGGCTTCGGCCACGTCAGGCTCTCCTCTGGCTTCGGGCAGTTCATCGCTGCCATTCGATTACGTCATATCGTGCGCGGCGGCTTTGAACCTTTAGACATTAGTCTCAGATTGCGCGCCCTCGATTTGAGACAGTAGCGCGGGGCACGAAGCCAGGCGCCCGACAGGCATGTGTCCGAACGCTTAACCAAGCGGCGAGGCTTTCGTCAATTGTGGCTAAATCGGACGAAATCGCTCATATTCTGCAGTCCGGCAACATTTTGTCTTGGATCCGCCCGCCGCGCGCAAAACCGGCAGGCCAGCAAGGTTTCATCGTACCGGGGGAGTGGTTTGTGCCTGGGCGGGGGAGCCTTTCCACAATGGGACAGCGCCGTTCTCGCCGGGCTTGTGCCGCCTTTTCGGCCGTTCAACCTTGGCATCACGTCCGGCGCTGCTATCCTGCCGGCGTGCTGCTGCTAAATGCACCGGGAAATTATGCAACCGACATCGATAGTGCTGGTCGAAGACGATGGTCCGCTGCGGACGCTGACGGCACGCGCCTTGCGGGAAAACGGCTATAACGTGCGCACTGCCGCCACGGGCGCGGAAATGTGGGTGGCGCTGGAAAGCGAACCTGCCGATCTGGTCGTGCTCGATATCATGCTGCCAGGCACCAGCGGCATCGAGCTGTTCCGCCGCCTGCGCAAGCAGAGCGATGTGCCGATCATCTTCGTGTCGGCGCGCGGCAGCGAAGAGGACCGCGTGCTGGGCCTGGAACTGGGCGCCGACGATTACCTGCCCAAGCCGTTCAGCACGCGCGAACTGGTGGCGCGCATCGGTGCGGTGTTGCGCCGCGGCGGCAATACGGGCACGGATTCTGCCGGAGACACTGGCGCGCGCAGCGGCGACATCCGTTTTGACGGCTGGTCGGTATCGATGGCGCGGCGCGAATTGCATTCGCCCAGCGGCGCGATGGTCGACCTGACTGGCGCGGAGTTCGATCTGCTGGCCACGTTCATCGGGCAGCCGCAGCGCGTGCTCGGGCGCGAACGCCTGATCGAGCTTTCGCGCACGCGGCTGGGGGACAGTTCGGACCGCAGCGTCGACGTGCTGGTCAGCCGTCTGCGCCGCAAGCTGGCAGCGGCGGGCGGCAGCGCGCCGATCGTCACCTTGCGCGGGGTCGGCTACATGTTCAAGGCGGAAGTCCAGCGCGCCTGATGCTCAAGCGGCTCGGCCTGCCGGAGCGTCTGCTCGCGATCCTGTTGCTGGTGGCCGGCGTCGATTTTGCTGCCAACACGCTCCTGTTCGAACGGGCCAGCCAGTTTGCCGTGCGCAAGGACGATGCTGCGCGCGTGGCCGAGCATCTGGTCATCGCCAGCCGCGCGATCGAGCGGACCGCGCCGGCAGAGCGGCAGCGCGCGGCCGAGGTGTTGAGCACGGGGCGGTTCACGCTGGCCTGGCGCCCGGGAGGTGCGCGCCCGGTCGGCGCCGTGCCGCTGGGCACCATGCGTCAGCAGGTGATCGACCTGTCGGATGACCTCGCGCGGTCGGACCTGCAGCTCTATCTCAGGCCGATGAGCGGAGCGGACGCGATCCACGGGTCCATGCTGCTGGCCGATCGCAGCGTTTTGACGTTCCGCACCCGGGCCAGCGAGGCGTGGACGCTGAATGCCGGGCGCATCGCCTCGCTGATGCTGCCCACGCTGCTGCTGGTGACGCTGGCATGGGTGCTGTTCCGCGCCACGCTGGCTCCGTTGCGCACGCTGGTCCGGGCAAGCCGGATGGTGGGGGCCGCTCCACCAGAACCGCTGGAAGAGCGCGGCACCAGCGAAGTGCGCGAACTGATCCACGCCTTCAACGAAATGCAGCAGCGCATCCATGAATCGATGACCAACCGCACCCAATCGATGCTGGCCATCGGCCATGATCTGCGCACTCCGCTGGCGCGGATGCAGTTGCGGCTGGAGAACCTCGCCATCGACGAGGAGGCGCGGGCCGACATGGGCCGCGATCTGGGCGAGATGCGCCATATGCTCGAATCGTTGCAGGCCTTCGTCGACAGCGGCGGATCGCGCATCCCGGCCGAACGCATCGATCTTGCGGTAATGACCCAGACACTGGTCGATACCGCCGCCGACGACGGGTGCGACGCAACCTATATTGGCCTGGAAAGCCTTGCGATCATGGCGCGTCCGGTCTCCTTGCGGCGTGCGCTTTCGAACCTGATCGAAAATGCCATCCACTATGCCGGCAGCGTCACTGTCACCATGCGGCGCGATGGCGATCACGCCGAAGTGCTGATCGAGGATGACGGACCCGGCATTCCGGAAGACCGCATGACCGATGTGTTCCAGCCCTTCGTCCGGCTCGATACCGCGCGGTCCCGCGATACGCCGGGCATGGGGCTTGGCCTTGCCATCGTGCGGCGGGCCGTGCTGCTCGATAATGGCGTGCTGCACCTGCGGAACAAGCCCGAGGGGGGGCTTGCCATAACCGTGCGCTTTCCCCTCGCCAGCGGTTCATCGCCTAGCAGCCCATCGCCCAGCGGTTCGTCGCATTGAAACAATACGTTACAATCACGTTCAGAAGCGGAAAGACAAGACACATACTTTGTTAAGTGAGCCGATGCCCAAAATGGATAGTCGGCAACTAACAAAGGTACTATGCCGTGAACGAACTCATCGGCCGCGTCTTCCATTTCGAGAAGACCGTTTTTCCAGATAGCCGCGAACTTTTCGGCAAGCTGGCCACAGAAGGCCAGTCGCCCAAGGCGCTGATGATCTCGTGCGCGGATTCGCGCATCGTGCCCGAACAGATCATGCAGGCAGAGCCGGGCGAACTGTTCGTCTGCCGCAACGCGGGCAACATGGTGCCGCCCTTTGCCACGATGAACGGCGGCGTGTCATCGACCGTGGAATATGCGGTGGTGGCGCTGGGCGTGCGCGATATCATCGTGTGCGGCCATTCCGATTGCGGCGCGATGAAGGCCCTGTCCGCGCCAGAACTGCCCGATGGCATGCCCAGCGTGGTGGCGTGGCTGCGCCACGGTTCGGCGGCGGAAAACGTGGTGACGACCTGCACGCCGCACTTGCACGGCGATGCCCGTGTCCGCGCGGTGAGCATGCAGAACGTGATTGCGCAACTTGCCCACTTGCGCACCCACCCTTCCGTCGCCGCCGCCATTGCCGGTGGCCAGATGTCGCTGCACGGCTGGTTTGTCGATATCACGGCGGGCATGGTGTTTGGGCTCGATGGCGAAACCGGCGAGTTCACCCCGCTGCGCGAAGACGCCCCGTTGCCGGTCGCGCTGCCAGCGCGGGCCCGCAACATCGTCGACACCTGGGCCGCCGAGGCGGCAGAGTGACAGCTTCAGCACAACCCGCGGCCGCAACGGGTGAGCCGGGCGGTCTCTCGCGCTATTTCGTGCGGGATTTCACGGCGTCGATCGTCGTGTTCCTTGTCGCCATGCCGCTGTGCATGGGCATTGCCATCGCATCGGGCGTGCCGCCTGAAAAGGGGCTGGTCACCGGCATCATCGGCGGGCTTGTCGTCGGATTGCTGGCAGGATCGCCCTTGCAGGTAAGCGGCCCCGCGGCGGGCCTTGCCGTGATCGTGTTCGAATTCGTGCGCGACAATGGCCTGTCCGCGCTCGGCCCGGTGCTGGTGCTCGCGGGCGCCTTGCAGATCATCGCCGGGATTGCCCGGCTGGGCGGCGTATTTCGCGCCATCTCTCCGGCGGTAGTCCACGGCATGCTGGCCGGAATCGGCGCACTGATCGTGATCGGCCAATACCACATCCTGTTCGATGCCAAGCCGCAGTCGAACGGCATCGACAACATGGCGATGATGCCCGCGCGGCTGCTGGGGCTGACTCCGTTCGATATCGGCAAGACCGAACTTGCGCTGATGCTGGGCCTGCTCACGATCGGCACGATGCTCGTGTGGGAAAAGGTCAAGCCGGCGCGGCTGGGCCTGCTGCCCGGCGCCTTGCTCGGCGTGCTTGCGGCGACCGCCGTGGCCTGGGGCTTCGGGCTGGACGTGGCGCGCATTGCCGTGCCCGATTCCATCGCCGCGGCCTTTGCCCTGCCGGAAGCAGGCATCTTTGCCACGCTGACCCAGGGCTCGATGATCGTTTCGGCGATTGCCATCGCCTTCATCGCCAGCGCGGAAACGCTGCTGTCGGCTGCGGCGGTGGACCGCATGCACGATGGCGTGCGCACCGATTACAACAAGGAATTGCGCGCGCAGGGCGTGGGCAACCTGCTGTGCGGCCTGTTCAATGCCTTGCCGATGACCGGCGTGATCGTGCGCAGTTCGGCCAATGTGCAGGCAGGCGCGATGACGCGCATGTCGGCGGTGCTGCACGGCGCGTGGATCCTGGGCTTCGTGGCGCTGCTGCCGTTCGTGCTGCAGCAGGTGCCGATGGCCGCGCTGGGTGGCGTGCTGGTGGTGACCGGGTGGAAGCTGGTCAGCCTCAGGCACGTGCAGCACCTGTTCAAGGCCTATGGCTACATGCCGGCGCTGATCTGGACGGCAACCTTCGTGCTGGTCGTCACCGCCGACCTGCTGACCGGCGTGCTCGTCGGCCTCGCCCTCTCGACGCTCGAACTCCTGCCCTATGTGCGCAACCTCAGGTTCCGCGTGGGCGAATCGTCGGTTGGCGATACGGTGAGGCTGGAACTCGAAGGCGCGGCCACGTTCATCGGGCTAGCTCGCTTGACCAAGGTGCTGGAGCAGCTTTCGCCCACGCGGCCGGTCCACGTCGATCTCGATCGGGTGCATGCGATGGATCACACGACGTCCGAAATGCTGACCGAATGGCTGGCCCGCCGCCGTTTGCGTGGGCACGCGGTGAAGGTGACCGGCCCGGCCCCGATCCTCAAGACCCTGGCCCAGCCAGCCTGATCACCCTGTGGCGGAAGTGGCACACCAGCCATCTTCCGTCACATTGGTGCACAATTATCTTGCGGTGCAGCAAAAGCCGGTGGTAGAAAAATGCTCTGCCCCGACGAACGCCCCATGAGAGGTGATCGCGCGGCAGGCGCAGGTGGAACGTGATAATCCTTTCAGGGAGCGTTCCGTATGAAGATCCGTCTGGCCGCCGCAGTGGCCCCCCTCGCCCTCGCCATTTTTGCGACCCCCGCTTTCGCGCAGGACGAAGAATCCGGCCCCATCACCGTTTCGGGCAGCGCTGCTCTCGTCTCCGATTACCGTTTCCGCGGCGTTTCGATGACCGACAAGGAAATGGCCGTGCAGGCTGGCGTTACCGTGGCGCACGAAAGCGGTTTCTATGTCGGCACCTGGGGTTCGAACCTTGCCGGTTGGGGCACTTTTGCCGGTTCCAACATGGAACTGGACGTCATCGGCGGCTACAAGAAGGACATGGGCGGCGTTACCGTCGATGTCGGCCTGACCTGGTACATGTATCCGGGCGGTCTCGACAACACCGACTTCGCCGAACCCTACGTGAAGGTTTCCGGCACGGCTGGCCCGGCAAGCGTGCTCGTTGGCGTGGCTTACGCGCCCAAGCAGGAAGCGCTTGGCAAGTGGTACAAGAACGGCACCACGGCCGGCACCGGCGTGTACGACAATCCGGGCGCCAAGGCTGACAACGTGTACATCTGGGGCGATGTGTCGAGCGCGATCCCCGATACCGGCCTGACCGTGAAGGGCCATCTTGGCTATACCAAGGGCGGCAACGATGGCCTTGGCCCCCAGGGCACTTCGATCTCGCCTACCGGTGAATATGTCGATTGGCTGGTCGGTGCCGACTACGCGCTTGGCAATGTCACGCTGGGCGTTGCCTATGTCGATACCAACCTCAGCCCGCGCGAATACAACTATCTGACGCCGAACTTCTCCTCGACCAAGGACGGTTCGAACATCGCGGGTTCGCGCGTCGTGGTTTCGGCCACGGTCGCGTTCTGATCGCCTGATCGATCTGCTGGCAGCCGGGTGACCGGCTGACATGAAAACCCCCGTTCCGATGGAGCGGGGGTTTTTGCCGTGCCGGTGCAGCCGCATTTGCTGCATCACGATCCTGATGGTGGGCCAGCGCTGCACCAGTAGGAAGTTGACTTGCCGCGTCACCTCTTTCAATTTGGGGCAAATTTGTTTCAAGGGGACGCAATTGTCTTTCAATCCCATGATGGTTCGGGCGGCGCTCGCAGCGTCTGCGGCGCTCGTTTCGACGCACGCGCTTGCCAATCCTGTCGAGCAGACCAAGGGCACTTATCAGGACAAGTTCCGCCAGCTCGAGGGCGAGGAATGGCCCACGCCAACCGACTATCGCAATGCCTCGGGCGCGCCGGGATATCGCTATTGGCAGCAGAAGGTCGATTATGACGTGAAGGCGCGGCTCGATGAGCCCAGGCGCACCGTCAGCGGCACGCAGACCGTGCGCTACAAGAACAATTCGCCCGACAGCCTGCCCTACCTGTGGCTGCTGCTGGACCAGAACGATTACCGCCACGATTCCATCGCCGAGATGACCAACACCGTGGCAGGCGACAAGATCAGCCTCGATGAAGTTCGCCGCGCCAAGCGGATGCAGGAATGGGAAGGTGGCTTCACCATTTCGGCCGTGCGCGATGCGGCGGGCCGCCCGCTGAAGTTCACCGTGGTCGACAGCCTGTTGCGCATCGACCTGCCGGAAAGCGTTGCCGGCAACGGCGGGGAGACCGCGTTCAGCATCGACTGGTCGTTCCCGATGGTCGAAAACAAGGTCGTCGGCGGCCGGTCGGGCTACGAATGCTTCACGCAGCCGGGCGATGATGGCAACTGCATCTTCGAAGGCGCGCAGTGGTTTCCGCGCCTCGCCGTCTATTCGGACTACGAAGGCTGGCACAACAAGGCCTTCCTTGGCTCGGGCGAATTCACTCTCGAATTCGGCGATTACAAGGTCGCGCTGACGGTGCCGTCCGATCACGTGGTGGCCGCAACCGGCGTGTTGCAGAACCCCGATGCGGCGTTGAGCGCGGCCCAGCGGCAGCGGCTGGATCAGGCCAGAAGCGCAACCGCACCGGTCTATGTCGTCACGCCCGAAGAAGCGGCAGCGGCAGAGCGCGGCAAGGCAGCGGGCGAGAAGACGTGGGTCTTTGCCGCCAGCAACGTGCGCGATTTCGGCTGGGCCTCCTCGCGCAAGTTCGCGTGGGATGCGATGGGCGTGAAACAGGACTATGCCGACCAGCCGCTGGTCATGGCGATGAGCTTCTTTTCCAAGGAAGCGCGCCCGCTGTGGGATGCCTATTCCACCAAATCGATCGCCCACACCATCGACGTCTACGGCCGCTTTGCCTTCCCCTATCCCTATCCGGTGGCGCAATCGGTCAATGGGCCGGTGGGCGGCATGGAATACCCGATGATCAGCTTCAATGGCCCGCGCCCGTTGAAGGACAAGAAGACCGGCAACCTGACCTATACCGAGCGCGCCAAGTATGGCCTGATCGGCGTGGTGATCCACGAGATCGGACACAACTGGTTCCCGATGATCGTCAATTCCGATGAACGGCAATGGACCTGGATGGACGAGGGGCTGAACACCTTCCTGCAGTTCCAGGCCGAACGCCTGTGGGACAAGGACTTTCCTGCGCGGCGTGGCGAGCCCAAGGACATTGCCGAGTACATGCTCTCGCAGAATCAGGTGCCGCTGATGACGCAGTCGGATTCGGTGCTGCAATTCGGCGCGAACGGCTATGGCAAACCCGCCACGGCGCTTACCATCCTGCGCGAAACGGTGCTGGGGCGCGAACTTTTCGACCGCGCCTTCCGCGAATACGCGGTGCGCTGGCGGTTCAAGCATCCCACGCCCTATGATTTCTTCCGCACCATGGAGGAAAGCAGCGGCGTCGATCTCGACTGGTTCTGGCGCGGCTGGTTCTATTCGACCGACCACGTCGACATCGCGCTCGACACCGTGGTCAAGGCAACGCTTGAACCGGCCGACGCGGAAATGGCTGCGGCCCAGCGCAAGAAGGCGCGCGAGGCCGAGCCAAAATCGCTCACCGCCACGCGCAACACCGAAAAGACGGTGGTCGAACGCGATCCCGCCACGCGCGATTTCTACGACCGGATCGACCCGCTCGATGCCACGGCGGCAGACAAGCGCAAGGCAGCCGATGCGCTGAAGGACCTGACTGCCGAGGAAAAGGCGGCGCGGCTTGTCACCGACAACTTCTACCGCTTCACCTTCAGCAACAAGGGCGGGCTGGTGATGCCGGTGATCCTGAAGATGGACTTTGCCGACGGATCGAGCGAAACCGCCCGCATTCCGGCAGAAGTCTGGCGCTACAACAGCCGCAAGGTGACCTGGCAGAAGGTGACCACCAAGACGTTGGTCCGGGCCGAGGTCGATCCGCTGTGGGAAACGGCGGACGCGGACCGGTCGAACAACGTCTTTGCCGGCCGGATCGAGCCGGTCACGCTGGGCATCGACAAGCCGGAGGATGCGAAGAACCGCATGAAGGATTCAGACATGAAGGTCCTTCCCGGATCGCTGCAGACCTATGATGCGCCTGCCAGCAAGTAGCGCGCCGGCCGCGCTGGTCTTCGCTGCCCTGATGGTGGCAGCGGCACCGGCGCAGGCGCACCGCGGCCATGATGCGATGAGCGTGGTGACGCTGGCGCCAGGCGGGGCGATCACCGTCTCGCACCGGTTCGAGGCGCACGATCTGGAACCGGCGCTGTCCAGCATTGCCCCCGACGCCCAGGCCAGCCTCGACGACCCCGAGGCGATTGCGGCGCTGAAGGCCTATCTGCAGCGCCGCTTCGTGGTCAGCGCCGGCGGCAAGCCCGTGCCGCTGGCGTTCACCGCCATCGAAGTGGGCGTGCGGCAGGTGCGCGTGGACTATGCTGGGCATGTGAAGGGCAAGCCCAAGGCATTGACATTGCAGACCACGGTGCTGCGCGATGTCTATCCAGGCCAGGTAAACCAGGTGCAGGTCCAATACGGCAAGATCGCGCGCACCCTGCGCTTTGCGGGAAGCGAGGCGCAGGTAGTGGGGCTTGAATGATTGGCCAATAAGCCAGAGTCCGGCACTTTCACCAGAGCGTAGTGGCCTAGGTCACTAGTCATCTCAATCCCGAGTGTTATCCTGCAGGCCCAATCTGTACAGGAACTTGCGCCGTGCTCGTCATTGATGGACCTCTTTTCAAGAGTTTCGAGAATGATAGCAAAGCCAGGACCATGGCGCGGATCGATCAATGGCTGACGCAGGTGCAGACGGAATGGGCATCGGTCGCTCTGGCATCGCGGCAAAGGATACTGCCTTCCATCCTTGAGGAAGCAGAACATGCCGGTTTGACTTGCGAACGCGACGTAGCGGTTTTTGCCGCCATTTGCGTTGGTTTGGGAGAAGGCTGGCAAGCCCGGATGCGCGAGGCGAAAATAGCCGAGGTGCTTTCCGACCCCGACTATCGGCCTGAAGCCAAGCTGTTGTGGCTGGGGGAGGTGTTCCATCTCTGACATTGGGGGCGTGGCATGAGTGGTGGCGCAAAGATCGCGGCTCTGGGGCAATCGGCGCAGTCGGCGGGGCTGGGCTCCTCGCAGTTCGGGGCGATCACCTCGGCTTGTCCGCTGATGCGTGCCAAGCTGGCCAAGAAGGGCCTGATCAACGACAAGACGCCCAAGCCGCTGGAATATTGCGATCTCAAGCAACTGGTGGTCACGCTCACCCCGTCAGAAGGCAAGCCGGTTACCGTCACGATCGACCGTGACCGCACCAAGGAGCCGGTCAACGCCGCTGCGGTTGACGATGATTACATCAACGAGCTCTCCAGTTTCGACATCGTTATGGAGGCGGTGGCCGACATCGAGGATCTCCATGCCATCCAGTTTGGCGCAGGAGCCGGATCAGCAGGTCATGCAAAGCCTTTGCAGATCAAGGCGCAGGCCACCAATTCGGTCTCGCACAGTTCGCAGACGCCCCGGCACCCCAGTTGCGCGGTGCAAGGCAGTGCGCTGCCCATGGAGACACACGGCGGCGCGCCAAGCGAGACGTCCTTGCTCATCCCGCGCAGTGGCGGCAGCTGGGGGCAATGGGCGCAAGTGTGGCCATTCAGTACAGGCGCGGAAAAGCACTATATCGTGGCCGATTCCTGTGGTTCCCTGCCGATCCCGCAACGCGCCAACCGGGCGTTTGTGGCCCAGGTCGTGGTCTATCCGGCACAGGAAATCGCGCTGACCATCAAGGGTGAAAAGCGGTTTGGCGTGTCGCAGAGCAAGTCGCAGAATTTCGCCAAGGCCGAAGGGGCGAAAGGATCCGGCGTCTGGGGTGCCACGACACAGACCCAGAAGATCGAGCGTGGCGGAAAGGCATCGAGTTTCACCTCGGTCGTGGACCAGAACAAGACCGATTACAAATCCTACAAGATTTCAATCGATGGTGACAACAACAGCAACGAAACCATTACCGAGACGACCTTCAAGGGCGACTATTCCGAATCGCGCACCCTGACGAGCAAGGAGGACATCAGGGTTCTCAAGGCCCCGATCGGCTCTCACGTCGTCTCTTCGACGTCAGGAGACTCCACGACCGGAAAAATTCCGGATCAGGTTGAAAAGCATAAGTACAATTTCAGCGACCGGTTCAGCCTGAAGATCAAATCCGGCGGGCAGGAAGCGGAAATCAGGCCCAGCGAGATCGTCGACACGTTCTTTTCGATTGTCGAGGCGATTGAGGATTTCCGCAAGATTTTCTCAGGGGTGCAACTGGGGTACAAGGTGGATGCATCCTTCACTTTCATGGAAGGCACACTGACCGTCGCCGCCGGGAGGCGCTGGCCCAAGACGCTGGCCTATGTCGAGGACCAGCGCGTCTGGTATATTGAGCGCTACCTGAACGTCGGGGGCAACATCACCCTCGCCAAGGGCACGATTGCCGCATCCATCGGTGTGGAATTCGACAAGGGTTACCTGCCGGTGGGCGGGAAGATCATGGCAACGGTCAGCTATTCGCTGGGCTTGAGCCTCAAGCCCAAGGTCGAACTATGCTACACAAATGCCAAGCGCAAGACCAAGGCGGACCTGACGACGAACGTGCCGGTAGCGGTGGAGTCCACGTTCAAGTTCGAATGCGTGGCCATGTACCGGGCTTTTGGAGAATCCTTCTGCGGGATACTGTCGCTGAAAGGAGACATCATCCTTCAGGGCGACCTGCAGTTTTCGGTGCGGACTGACCCAAAGCTGATGGTCAGCGCCAAATCGACCGGTCTCGTGCTGACGGGCTATTGGGAGAAAACCGGCGCTACCCCGGCACGCAAGGAATTTGAACCAGTCGTACTGGCAGAACCGGCAGTGATCTGGGAACCACACGATCTCTTCGCGCGGGAACCTGCTGCAAAATGATCGGCCGGCCACTTCTGCACGGCACAATGGCGAGGATGAATTCATGGAAGTGAACCCCGAACCCTTCCGCGGGCCGGTCAGCTTCGGCCTTGAAGTCAACGTGGGACGGGGCATTGTTGCCGAAACCTGGCTGAACGACATCCTTCTCGCGCGCAAGGAGGCGCCGCAGATCGCCGGGCAATCGCTGGCCATTCACCACGATGTGATCCAGGGCGAGAATATTGCGCAGCTGCGCATCGCCATGCCGGGAATGGCGCTGGAACAGGCCCCTGCGCCGTGGACCGGCCCAATGGATGACGGCGCCCATGCGCAGCTGTGGCTCCAGGGCGATGTGGTGAGCATCACCGGAGACGAGATGACGGTGACAACTCACCGCTACGCGCGCGAGGTTTGGCCCGCCGAAGAAGGGGAAACCCCGCCAGTACTGATGCCGATGCGGATCGACCTGCCATTCGTCCCGCACTGCGCGGTCCCCGGACCGCTGTGGGCCAGCGCTCAGCGGCTCGATCCGGCGGTCGTGGCCGATGCCGTTCTGGCGCAGACGGTGGCAGCGGGCGAGATGATCCGCAGCGCCCGCTGGGATGCGATGGCCAACGCGACGGCCGCGCGCCGGGCGCATGCGGCAAGGTGCTATCCCATCGGACCAAGCGCGCAGGAGCGACGCGAACACGAAATCGAGGTTCTGGCCGAACTGCACGCGCAGCCAGGCTTCCGGGTCAGCATCGCATCGCACGCCGAGGCCCGCCTGCGCGTACAGGCCAATGGCCGCCTGTTCGATTGGGTCCGGGAAGATGGCCGACCCATGATCCTGCTCGAGGCGGACGGCATGGAGCCGTCGCCGGTCCAGCTGCAGTTCGGGGTCGTTTCAGGACAACTCGAAGTGCTGCGCTAGGCCGAAGCTGGCGCTGCCGCGTCGAGCCTGCTCAGAACGGCACCTGCGCACCATCCCACGCAAACAGCTTGCCGCTGTCTGCCGGGGTCAGCCTGCCGATAACATCCAGCAGGTGGCGCGCCGACCGGTCGGCCGGGAACAGTTTTTCCGCCGGCACGCCGCGCTGGAATGGCCGCGACAGGTCGGTGTCGACGGTGCCGGGGTGTAGTGTCACCGCCACCGCAGCGGGGTTCGTGCGGCCCAGTTCGATGGCAAAGTTGCGCACCAGCATGTTCAGCGCGGCCTTCGATGCGCGATAGCTGTGCCAGCCGCCCATGCGGTTGTCGCCGATCGACCCGACACGCGCCGAAAGCGCGGCGAATACCGGGCGTCCGCCTTTGCGCAGCAGCGGCAAGGTGTGCTTGGCGATCAGGGCAGGGCCTGTGGCATTGATCGCAAACATCTCGGCCATGCCCGCCGTATCGATCGTGCGCCACGACTTCTCAGGGCCGGTCCCGTCGCCGCGCACCAGCCGCCCGGTCGCCACGAACACCAGGTCGAGCGGGGCCGCGATCCCGGTGCAGGCGGCGGCGATCGATGCCTCGTCGGTCAGGTCGAAGGTATGGGCAATGGTCTTGGGGGCAGGCGGCAGCGGGCGGCGCGCCAGAGCGTGCACTTGCGCCACGTCATCACGCGCGGCAAGCTGGCGGGCAATGGCAGCGCCGATGCCGCCGCTGGCGCCGAACACGGCGCATCTCAACAGGTTTTCCATGAAGCCGTTCATGGAGCCTGAGGCTTGTCATGCTTTTGGACGAACCAAGCAACCACCTTGATCTGGAAAGTCTTATTTGGCTGGAAAATTTCCTGCTCGCCTATGATGGCGCGCTGCTCATGACATCCCATGACCGGGAATTCATGAACCGTATCGTCAATAGGATTATTGAAATTGATGCGGGTTCACTGACCACCTATGCGGGCAATTACGAGTTTTATGAACAGCAGCGCGCGC
>JAPLPG010000149.1:0-14184 GCA_026400375.1 Novosphingobium sp.
GCCCACGCTGGTGCGGATGCATTCCATCTCGGTCCTGTCCGACGTGCTGGGCCAGCCTGGCCCGCGCAAGCGCATCCTGCAGCGGGCAATGTCCGAAATCGGCGAGGCGGGTGCAGGCGTGATCGTGCTGCTGATGCCGACCGAACCCGATCAGCTGATCCGCGAAGTGAGCGGCACGGCCGGGCATGACATGGAACTGCGCAGCTATGGCATCGGTGCGCAGATCCTCGCCGACCTTGGCATTCACGACATGGTGCTGCTGACCAACTCGCATCACAATCTGGTCGCGCTGGAAGGCTATGGCCTGAACATCGTGGGCGAGCGGGCGATTCCGGCGGGCTGAGCTCTTCCGCGCGTCAGCGGCGTCCCTCCAGCAGACCGCGCGCGATCACCTGGGCCTGAATTTCAGCTGCGCCTTCGAATATGTTGAGGATGCGCGCGTCGCACAGCACGCGGCTGATTTCGTATTCCAGGGCATAGCCGTTGCCGCCATGGATCTGCAGGGCGGCGTCGGCATTGGCCCAGGCGCAGCGCGCCGCCAGCAGCTTGGCCATGCCCGCCTCGATATCGCAGCGCTTGCCCAGATCCTTGGCGCGCGCGGCGGCGTAAGTCAATTCGCGCGACAGGACCATGTCGGCAACGCTCATCGCCAGCTTGTCGGCAACGCGAGGGAAGCCGGCGATGGCCTGGCCGAACTGCTTGCGGCCCAGTGCATAGTCCAGCCCCAGCTCCAGCGCCCGGCGCGCCACGCCCACGGCGCGGGCGGCGGTCTGGATGCGGGCGCCTTCGAAGGTGCGCATCAGCTGCTTGAAGCCCTGCCCCTCTGCCCCGCCGAGTAATGCATCGGCAGGCGCGCGCAGGCCATCGAACTGCAGCGCATATTCGCGCATGCCGCGATAGCCGAGCACAGCGATCTCGCTGCCGCTCATCCCCTCGGCCGGGAACGGGTCGGCATCGCTCCCGCGCGGCTTGGGCACCAGCAGCATCGACAGGCCAGCATAGCCTTTTTCCGCAGGCAGCGTGCGCGCCAGCAAGGTCATCATGTCGGACCGCGCCGCGTGGGTGATCCACGTCTTGGCCCCATCGATCACCCAGCCCTCGCCGCTTTCGTCCCTGACACGCCGCGCCCGCGTTTGCAGCGCGCCGAGGTCCGATCCGGTGTCCGGCTCGGTGAACACCGCCGTCGGCAGGACCTCGCCACTGGCGATGCGGGGCAGCCAGTGGGTCTTTTGCGCCTGCGTTCCGCCCAGCACGATCAGTTCGCCGGCAATTTCAGACCGCGTGCCCAGCGAGCCCGCGCCGATCCACCCGCGCGAAAGTTCCTCGGTCACCACGCACATCACCAGCTTGCCCAGGCCAAGCCCGCCGAACTCTTCGGGAATGCACACGCCGAAGGTGCCCAGCGCCGCCAAGGCC
This sequence comes from Novosphingobium sp., assembly GCA_026400375.1. GTDB lineage: Bacteria > Pseudomonadota > Alphaproteobacteria > Sphingomonadales > Sphingomonadaceae > Novosphingobium. The sequence continues at coordinate 1,417 of JAPLPG010000149.1, forward strand.
TGCACCGTTGCATCGGGGATCAGATCGTTGGCGAGGTGCCACTTGTGCGCGTGGGGCAGGATCTCGGCATCGGTGAACCGGCGGAACTGATCGCGGATCGTATCGAGATCGGCGTCGTCCAGCCCGTCCGATGGCCATTGCCCTGCGGCCAGTGCATCGGCCAGGGCCGCGCGGGTTGCGGCATGATCGGCCTCGAGCAGATCTGCGCAAGACCGCTCCAGCACGCGCGCCTCGGCCATCAGCCCAAGGTCTGCCGGGCGGAACACCTCGTTCTGGCCCATCGGCAGGCCGCCCACCAGCTGTGCCAGCGTTTCGGCAAAGGCCAGCTGCGCCACATCGGCATCGATCGTGCGGACAGACCGCGCCTGCCATTGCGCCAGTGCCTCAAGCGCCGCAACGCTGGTGGCAACCCAGGCAAAGCCGTGGGCAGCACGCTGGTGCGCGTCGATCCGCTGGCCATCAAGCCGCGCCGCAAGGGCGGACTGCGCCGCCGAGCGATAGGCACGCGCTGCATCGAGCTGCTTGTCGAACATCACCTCTCCGTCAAAGGCCCCGTTTCAGCCCCGAAATCCCGCTTGCCGAACATAAGCACTGCTATTATCGCCACTGCATGCAAGTCAACGTGGCCTTCTTGTCATCTGACGTCGGACGCCTGTTCCGCAAGCGTTTTGCGGCGGCAGCGCGGCCATTTGGCGTGACCGGGGCGCAGTGGCGGATGCTGGTGTTGATTCAGCGAGAACCTGGCATCAACCAGGGCGCGGTGGCTGGCTGGCTCGAGGTCGAGCCGATCACGGCCGGCCGCATGGTCGACCGGCTGGAAAAGCTCGATCTGGTGGAACGCCGCCACGATCCGGCAGACCGGCGGCAGTGGCGTCTGCACCTGACCGCCACGGCCACCGACCTGATGCAGCGAATGGCGCCTTGCGCGCAGGCCGTTATTTCCGATGCCGTTACCGGGTTCACCCCGGCCGAACAGGACCAGCTTGTCGGCCTGCTCGGCCGCATGCGGATGAACCTTTCCGAAGACCTGACCCTGGAAGCACAAGATGGCTGAAGCCGATCCTTTCCCCCCCGCCGATGCCAAAGGGCCCGCCATGCGCATCGACAGCCCCGCCGATGGCGAAGGCGCACCCCCGGCCAAGCGCCGGTCGCGCACGGCGCTGATGATCCTTGGCCCGGTGATCGCGGTGGGCGCCGGGCTGTGGTACTGGTTCGGCCAGCCGGGCGTGGTCGAGACCGACAACGCCTATGTCAAGCAGGACATGGTTTCCATCGCCGGGGAAGTCAGCGGGCTGATCACGTCGGTCAAGGTGCGCGACAGCCAGCACGTGAAGGCGGGCGATGTGCTGTTCACCATCGATCCTTCGACATTCAACGCCACGATCCGGCAGGCCGATGCCCAGATCGCCACGGCGCAGGCGCGGGTGACCGCGCTGGCGGCCGATGTTTCGGCCAGGGCGGCCGACGTTGCCGCAGCGCAGGACGACCTGGCGCTGGCCCAGGCCAACTACGCCCGCGAAAAGGCCCTGATGGACAAGGGCTTCAACACCCGCGCGCGGATGGACGCGGCGGGCCACGCGGTGGCCGTGGCGCGCGATCGCATCGCAGCGATCCAGGCCAGCGTGGCCCAGGCGCGGGCAGAGCTTGCCAGCGGGGCGCAAGTGCCGGGCGTGAACCCTGCCATTGCCGCAGCGCAGGCCAACCGGGCCAAGGCCTCGCTGGACATGGAACGCACCGTGGTGCGTGCGCCGGCCGACGGCATTGTCACCCAGCTGACCCGGCTGCAGGTGGGCCAGATGGTGTTTCCCGGCGCACCGCTGGTATCGATCGTGCGCGATGGCAGCGCGCGGGTTGAGGCAAACTTCAAGGAAACCGATCTGAACCACATGCGCCCCGGCCAGCGCGCGGAGATCGAGATCGACGCCTATCCCGGCATGAAGCTGAAAGGCCACGTGGAATCGATCGGCGCGGGCACCGGGTCGGAATTTTCGATGCTGCCCGCGCAGAACGCCACCGGCAACTGGGTGAAAGTGATCCAGCGCGTGCCGGTGCGCATCGCGATTGACGACAAGGCGGACCGCCCGCTGATTTCGGGGCTCAGTTCCAACGTCACGGTCCATGTCGGCAAGTAGCGCGTTAAACGGCGCTGCGGATTCGGCGCTGCCAGCGGCAGCGGAGACGCCACGAATCGTTTCGCGCAATCGCACGCTGATGCTGATCGGCACGATGGCCGCAATGGCCATGTACATGCTGGACACCACGATCGCCAACGTGGCCCTGCCGCACATGCGGGCATCGCTTGGTGCCACGCAGGATACGATCACCTGGGTCCTGACCAGCTATGTGCTTGCCTCCGCCGTGTCGCTGCCGCTGGCGGGATGGCTGGTGGACCGGTTGGGCATCCGCACCATGATGCTGGCTTCAGTGCTGCTGTTCACCATTGCCTCGATGCTGTGCGGCATTGCGCAAAGCCTTGAACAGATGGTTCTTTTCCGCATGCTGCAGGGTCTGGCAGGCGCCTTCCTTTCACCTTTGGCCCAAACGATCACGCTGGATTCGAGCACGGAGGCAGAGCGGCCCAGGATGATGGGCATCTATACACAAGGCGTGATGCTGGGGCCGATTACCGGCCCGATCATCGGCGGCTATCTGACCGACAATTTCAGCTGGCGCTGGGTGTTCTATGTGAACCTGCCAGTGGGAATCCTGTGCTTCGTGCTGCTGATGCTCTACCTGCCGCGTACGCCCACCCGCAAGCGCCGCATGGACCTGACTGGCTGGCTGCTGGTGGCGATCACGGTGTCGGCGGTACAACTGATCCTTGACCGGGGGCTGACGCTGGACTGGTTCGCCTCGGCAGAGATAGTGCTCTATGCGGTGCTGGCCCTGTCGGCGGGCTGGGTTGCGATTTTCCACCTTTCGGGCTCAGCGCATCCGCTGTTTCCGCCGGCACTGTTCCGTGATCGCAATTTCACCGTGGGGCTGGCTTTCATGTTCCTGCTCGGGCTGGTGATAATGTCGGTCATGGCACTGTTGCCGGGGCTGCTGCAGCAAATCTATGGCTATACGCCGCTGCAGGCGGGCATGCTGATGGCCCCGCGCGGGATCGGCATGCTGGCATCGATCACCGTGTTCGGACCCTTCATGGCGCGGATTGATGCGCGCACGCTGCTGGCCTTCGGGCTGCTGATGATGGCGACATCGATGTGGATGATGACGGGGTGGTCGATCGAGATGCCACGCGGCCCGATCATCGCCGCGGGCCTGCTGCAGGGTTTGGGGATGAGCTTCACGTTCATGCCGATCAACTTGATCTCGTTCGTCACGCTGCCGCCACAATACCGCACCGACGCAACGAGCCTTGGCAATCTGCTACGCAATCTGGGATCGTCCATCGGCATATCGGCAGCATCGGTGGAACTGGCGCGCAATATGCAGGTCAATCATGCCGAAATAGGCGCGCACGTGACGCGCACCCTGGTGCCGTTCAATTTGGATCAGCTTACAGCCTATGGCACTGCGGGAGAGACGGGCCTGCACATGGTGGATGGTCTGGTGAACCAGCAGGCGGCGATGATCGCCTATATCAACGATTTCTACGCTATGACTCTGGCCTGCTTGATCGCCATCCCGCTGCTGTTCTTCGTCCGCACAGCCAAACGGGCGCCCTGACGGGTCTGGGCAGCGACGGTTTGTCCAGACAAAAAAAGGGGGCCAACTTGCGTCGGCCCCTTTGAAAGTTTTGGGAGAGGATGCCTGAAAGGCAGGATCGGTATCCTCTTTGTTACCGCTAACCGCAAGTGCGAACGGCGCGGTTTCAATTGCACTTCATGCAACTGACGCGCGTTTGGCCGCCAGCACCGTGTTGCTGAGCAGGCAGGCGATGGTCATCGGCCCGACCCCGCCCGGCACCGGCGTCACCGCCTTGGCGTGGTCAAGCTCGTGCGTGGCGCAATCGCCAACGATGCGGGTCTTGCCGTCGAAGTCGGTCACGCGGGTTATGCCGACATCGATCACCACCGCGCCGGGCTTGACCCAGTAGCCGCGCACCAGATGCGGGGCACCTGCCGCTGCCACGATCACATCGGCCTTGCGCGCCACATCGGGCAGATCGCGGGTTTCGATGTGGGTGACGGTCACGGTCGCCTCTCGTTCGAGCAGCAGCATCGATACGGGTTTGCCGACGATGTTCGATTTGCCGATCACCACCACGTTCAGCCCGCGATAATCGTCGATCACGCTATCGAGCAGCAGCATCACTCCCAGCGGCGTGCACGGCACCAGCCCGCCGGTGCCGGTGGACAGGCGCCCGACGTTCACCGGATGGAACCCGTCCACGTCCTTGCCCGGTTCGATCCGGTCCAGCACCAGCGCCGCATCGATGTGCGCAGGCAGCGGCAACTGCACCAGAATGCCATGAACGCCTGCATCGGCGTTCAGCGCATCGATCAGCGCCAGCACCTGCTCCTGCGGCGTATCGACCGCCAGGCGATGCTCGATCGAGGTGATCCCGGCCTTGCGGCATTGCGCGATCTTGCGCCCGACATAGACCTCGCTGGCGGGATCGCTGCCGACCAGGATGACCGCCAGCCCCGGGGCAGGCGCGCCTCCCGCCACCATCTCCGCCACATCTGCGGCGGTGCGCGCCAGCACTTGCGCTGCCAGCGCCTTGCCATCGATAATCTCGGCCATGCTCTTTCTCACCCTCTCGACAGAGGGATTATTGTATGTGTTGCATACAAATTTATCAACCAGCGTTTTGCATCGCCTCTGCCCTGGCAAGCGCTTCGGGCACCACATCGGCCAGCACGTGCGCCAGCGCGCGGGCGTTCAGGTCCTGCGCCCTGGCTTCGCTTTCCGCCTCGCTATAGCAGCGCAGTTCAGGGGCATTGCCCGAAGGGCGGAAGTGGATCACCGCGCCATCGGCAAAGCTCATGCGATAGCCATCGGTCGTGTCGATGCCGGTCGGAAACCCCGCGATATCGCCAAACAGGCGCGCGGCCCGGGCCAGCTGCTCGTCCTCGGCGCCGCTTGAAAGCAGCGCGATCAGCGCGGCGCTGTGCGCCTGGGGGAAGTCTGCCACCCGGTCGCTGAAGGTGAAGCGCGGCGGCAGTTCGGCCACCACATCGGCAATCGGGCGTGCCTTTGCCGCGCGGACCACGGCAATGATCGGCAGCAGGGCATCGCGCGTGGGCAGCGCGGCCAGCTCGCCCACGGGGCTGCCCAGCAGGAAGCCGCCGTTGGCTTCGTACCCGCACACACAGGCGGCAGGATCGGCCCCGGCCGCCTCCATCATCGCCGCGATGACATAGGGCGATCCGATGCGCGTGCGCACCACCTTGGGCACCACGTTGCTCAGTTCCAGCACGGTGTTGGAACTGACCGGGGTTACCGCCACGTCGGCCCCCACCGCCTGCGCGCACAGCAGGCCCACCACATCGCCGCGCAGCCAGCGCCCCTGGGCATCGGACACCAGCGGCCGGTCGGAATCGCCATCGGTGGAGATGATCGCGTCGACCGGGTTGGCCGCCGCCCACTGCGCCGCCAGCGCGATATCCTCTGCCCGGATCGCCTCGGTATCGACCGGCACGAACACCGTTTCACGGCCAAAGGGCACCGCCGTGCCGCCCAGCGCCTCGATCGCGCGGACCATCACGTCGCGGCCCACGGCGGTGTGCTGGTACACGCCGACGGTCAGGCCGGACAGCGCATCTACGCCGAAGTGGCGGACATAGCGGTCGATATAGGCCGGCACCACGTCGATCGCGGCGGGCAGCGCAACCGGCGCCAACAAGCTGTCATCGTTGCCGAACCGCGCCGGATCAGACAGGACCCGCTGCGAGACGATGCCCGCCTCGTCGGTCTTGAGCACTTCGCCATGCGGGCGATAGAACTTGATGCCGTTGCGATCAGCCGGGATGTGGCTGCCGGTGACCATGATCGAGGGCATGCCCCTATCCCTATCTGCCCCCCCACTGAACCCCATCGCATGGAGCGCCAGCGCCGGTGTCGGCACCATGCCGCAGAACACCACCTCGCCCCCGCAATCGCGCACGGCCGTGGCGCAGGCGGCAAGGATGCGCGGCGTGCTGGTGCGCAGGTCGCCCGCCAGCGCCACCGGCTTGCCCGCGTCAAATTCGCCGATGTCGCGCAAGTACTGCAGGAACGCGGTGGTATAGGCATGGCACAGCTTGTCGGTCATCGCGGTGGCCAGGCCGCGAACGCCGCTGGTGCCAAAAGGAACGCCGCTCTGTTCCATCAATTCAGCCACGGTTGCGCCAGTTGATCGTACAATATCATTCATATTCAAAGCGTTCCATTCTTGCCCGTCACATGCCGCCACGGCAGCGTTAAAGCTGCAACGCACCATTCGCAATCCCGCTCCGGATCATCATTGCCATTCCATTGCCGGCGCTGCTTCCAACATTGCGCCACAATGCACGTATATCCTGCGGTTGCGGCACGTGGCATTCTATGCGCGCCAGCAAAAAAAGTTCACACACGGTTCCTACATAGACACCAAATGCTGTCCACTTGTGCTGCATCTGCGAAATCTGGATTTGACTGATCGATGGCTTCCCCGAACGCCGCTTCTCATGACGCTACCCCCGCCCACGGCGCACAGGGCCATGACGACCCGCGCTTTCGCGATTTCGTGCGCTGGGCCAAGCAGGTGCTGGGGCCGGATGCGGTGTTCGTGCGGCTGGCGCTGCTTTATGGAGCGGCGATATCGCTGCTGTCGCTCGCCACGCCGATCTCGGTCCAGTTGCTGGTCAATTCGGTGGCCAACACTGCCTTGCCCGCGCCGCTGCTGACGCTGGCAGCGCTGTTGTTCATGCTGCTGCTGCTGTCGGGCATGCTCAGCGCCTTTCGCGTCCACCTCCTCGCCCGCTTCGAACGCCGCTTCTTTGCCCGGCTCGTCGGCGAAATCACGCTGCGCGCGGTCCATGCGCAGAACCCGTTCTTCGTCGATTCGCGGCGCGGAGACCTGTTCAACCGCTTCTTCGACATGGGCGTGGTGCAGAAATCGTTGACCAGCCTGCTGATCGCGGGCTTCACCATCGTGCTGCAAAGCATCGTCGGGCTGATCGTGACCAGTTTCTATCACCCGTTCTTCCTGGCCTTCAACCTGGTGCTGGTGGTGATCGTGGTGATCATATGGCGCATCTGGGCCAATTCGTCGATCGCCACCGCCGTGGCCAAGAGCCACGCCAAGCATGCCGCCGCGCATTGGCTGGGCACGGTCGGCAATTCCAACGGCGTCTACAAATCCAGCCGTCACATGACCTACGCGATCGAACGGTCCGAAGACGTGACGGCAAACTACGTCGCCGCGCACCGCCGCCACTTCCGCTATACCTTTGGCCAGACCATCGCCTTGCTGCTGCTCTATGCCTTTGCCAGCGCCGGGTTGCTGGCGATGGGGGGCTGGCTGATCCTGCAGGGCGAACTGTCGATCGGCCAGCTGGTTGCGGCAGAGCTGATCCTGTCGGGCGTGTTCTATGGCGTGGCGCAGCTCGGCACGTATCTTGAAGTGTTCTACGAAATGGCCGGCAGCCTCGAAGAGCTGCACCTGTTCTGGGAAGTCCCGCAGGAAGCGCCGGTGGAATCCGGTACGCCCTGCCCGCCCGATGGTGCGATCCGCCTGCGCGATGTGCGCCATGCCGGGCACCACTTCGATTTTTCGGTGCGCGCGGGCGATCAGGTGGGCGTGCTGGCAGAGCCGGGGGTGGAGCGCGTGCTGGCAACGCTGCTCAAGCGGCTGGACGTGCCCAAGAGCGGGTTCGTCTCGGTTGGCGGGGCCGATCTTGGCACCTTTGACATGTATCGCCTGCGCTCGGACGTGATCGTGCTCGACCGGCCGACCATCGTGGAGATGAGCGTGCGCGAATATCTCGGCCTGAGCGCGCCGGGCCGGCCCGAGGCGATGATCGCGGCGCTGGAACTGGTCGGGCTGGACCGGCGCATCGGCTCGCTCGAAAACGGGCTGGATGCGGTGCTGTCAGGGTCAGGCTGGCCGCTGTCGGTGGGCGAAACGATGGCGCTGAAGCTGGCAGGCGCGGTGCTGGCCCGGCCGCGCGTGCTGATGCTGTCCCCGCTCTATGACATGATCCCGCCCCGGCGGCTGGAACGGGTGCTGGCCGCGCTGCGCGAAAGCGGCACCACCGTCTTGCAGTTTACCGAGCGGCCAGAGGGCCTGAAGCGCGACTTGTGGCTGTGGATCGGCAAGGATTCGCAGAATTCCTCGACCGAGCTGACCGAAATCCTCCCCCATGCGCGCGGAGGGCGTTGAGCCATGGCACCTGCTGAAAACCCCCTCGCCATCCGCTCGGGCCACCACGATCTCACCGCCTTCCGCACGCTGTCGTCGCTGAAGGTCCCGCGCACCACGCGCACCCTCGGGCGGATGATCGCGGTCACCATCCCGTTGCTGCTGATAGTGCTGTTCCTGGTGAAATGGGTGCAGACCGCGCCGGGCCGGGGCGAGGTGATCGCCCTCAATCCCGAAGACCGCGTCCAGCTGGTCACCGCGCTGGTCCCCGGCCGCGTCGAAAAGTGGTACGTGTCCGATGGCCAGCAGGTGAAGAAGGGCGATCCCATTGCCCGGATCATCGACAACGATCCCAACCTGCTGCGCAGCCTTGGCGCGGAACGCGATCAGGTGCTGGCGCAGATCGACGCCGCCGAACAGGCGATGACGACTGCCCGGCTCGACGTGAACCGCTTCTCGCAGCTTTTTGCCGAAGGCCTTGCCGCGCGGCGTGACTATGAATCCGCCCAGATCAAGGTCGCCGAACTCAATGCCAAGCTGGCCGAGACCCGCGCCAAGCTGAACAAGGTGGACATCGCGCTCAGCCGTCAATCGGCCCAGCTGGTCACCGCGCCGCGTGATGGGCGGATCCAGTCGCTCAACACCGCCGCCGGGGGCACGCTGGTCAGCGCCGGCGACATGCTGGCAACGCTGGCACCCGATAACGCACGCCGGGTAGTGGAATTGCTGGTCGATGGCCGCGATGTGGCGCTGGTGCGCAAGGGGCAGCCGGTGCGCCTGCACTTCGAAGGCTGGCCCGCCATCCAGTTCAGCGGCTGGCCATCGGTGGCGCAGGGCATGTTCGATGGCCGCGTCCTGTCGATCGATCCTTCAGCGCAGACCAATGGCCTGTTCCGCGTGCTGGTCGAACCGATGCCCGGAAAGCCGGCCTGGCCGGATGAAAACTACATCCGCCTCAGGTCCAAAGTGCGCGGCTGGATCCAGATGGAAACCGTCACCATCGGCTACGAACTGTGGCGCCAGCTCAACGACTTCCCGCTGGAATTCCCGACCCCGGTCGAAGCCGGCCCGCGCAAGGGCACTGCCGCCAAGGCGCTGTTCGACAAGGCATCGGGCAAGGCGGCCAAATCGGGTGGCTATGACAGCGAATACGGCGGGAGCGAGGAGGAGAAATGATCCCTCGCCCGACTGTCGGCCTGCTGACGGCGCTTGCGCTTGCGCTTGTGGCGGTGCCGGGTCCGCTGGCAGCGCAGGACGCGCCCGCCCCGGCCCAGCCCGCCCCGGCCCAGCCCGCCCCGCCCCGGCCCGCCGCCAGCGCCGTGCCCACGGCAGGCGAAAGCGCAGCGCGCGAACTGACCTTGCGCGACGTGCTCGATTCCTCAGCCCGCCATGCGCCGCAGATCCTTGAGGCCATGGCGCGGCAACGTTCGGCCGATGCCCGCGCGCTGAGCGCCGAAGGACAGTTCGATCTGGTCTTCAATGCCGAGGCAAACGCCCGCCCGCTGGGCTTCTACGATGGCTCGGTCGCCGAGGTTTCGGCCTATCGCCCGTTGCAGACCAACGGCGGCCAGCTCTATGGCGGCTACCGCCTGTCCAGCGGCAAGTTTGCCGATTACGAAGGCAAGACAGCCACCAACCAGCTCGGCGAGATCAAGGTTGGCGGCGTGTTCTCGCTGCTGCGCGATCGGGTGATCGATGAACGGCGCGGGCGGCGCGAACTGGCCGGGTTCGATATCGAACTGGCCGCGCTGGACCGCGATCTGGTGGCCATCGGCGTGCAGCGCCGCGCCATCGAAGCCTATCAGCAATGGGTGGCGGCGGGCCTGCGCGTGCGCATCTACCGCGAACTGCTGGAACTCGCCGAAGCGCGGCAGGAATCGATCGAACGGCAGATCCAGCTGGGCGCGCGCCCTGAAATCCTCGGCATCGAGAACCGCCAGAACATCGTGCGCCGCCAGGGCCTGATGGTCCGGTCGGAACAGGAAGTGCAGCTTTATGCCAACGCCCTGTCCCTGTTCCTGCGCGATGATCTGGGCCAACCCATCGTGCCATCGGCGCAGCGCCTGCCCCGGCGGCTGGTGGACAGCGTGATCCCGCGTCTGGTCGATCAGGGCACGGCCATTGCCGCAAGGCCCGATTTCCAGACCCTGCTCACCCGCCTTGAACAGACCGGCATCCGCGCGCGTCTTGCCGAGAACGAACTGAAACCCCGGCTCGATATCAATGCCGAAGCATCAAAGGATTTCGGCCCCGGATCGCCCACGCGCGAACCCACCGTGGGCATGGTCGGCCTGCGTTTTTCGGTGCCGCTTGAACGGCGCGCGGCCAAGGGGCGCATTGCCGAGGTGGAGGCAGAGCAGGATGCGCTGAAAGTGCGGCTGCAATTCCTCGAAGAACAGATCGGCGTGGAAATCGCCAACTTGCGCATGCAAGTGCAGGGTGCGGAAAAGCTGGCGGGCCTCGCCACCGCCGAAGCAGCCCTCGCCCGCCGCATGGCCGAGGCGGAACGGCGCCGGTTCACCCTTGGGGCAAGCGATTTTCTGGTGGTCAACTTGCGTGAAGAAGCGCTGGCCGATGCCACCATCCGCGAAATCGACGCCAACTACCGCCATGCCGCAGCGCAGGCCGAACTGGTGGCCGCGCTGGCCGACCGGGAGCAGCTGCGGCTTTAGGGTCAGGACCTGATCAGCGCTGCTTTTTGGCAATCGTGGCGGTGAAATCGGGGTCCTTGTTGGCCACCCAGTCCACGAACTTGCGCACCGCCGGGTTGGCCAGCAACGCCTCCACGTCCATGCCGTGGCGTTGCAGTTCGGCATTGGTGAAGTTGACCGTCAGGGTCTGCTGGCAGATGGCGTGCATCGGCACCACATCGCGGCCACCCCGGCTTTTCGGCACGGGGTGATGCCAGACGATGGTCGAGCCGGTGGGCCGCCCGCACAGCCAGCATGGCACTGCCGGCGCAGGCGCCGCATCATCGGTTTCGGGCAGGGAGTCGTCAAAACGACCATGCTTGGGGTGCTTGCGGGCCATGCCGGTGCATTATAGCAACCGCGCCCGCGCGCAATCGTCCTGTCACCGGGATTGCCGCCAGGATGGCAAGCGCAGCGCCCAAAGAGAACGGGCCAAAAAAAACGGGCCAAAAAAAGGGGCTTATGTCGTTTGCAAAAACAACCGTCGTGCACCCACCCCCAACCCCTCCCTCAAGGGAGGGGAGCGAGACTTATTGAGCCAAAGGCGAAATTAGTTGCAGCGGGGAGGGCTTCCGGAGTTGCCGTGTTTGCAAGCGACATAAGCGCCAAAAAAACGGGGCGGCGACGGATCGCCGCCCCTTAAGGAAAAGAACCCTGCAACTGCAGAGCCCTTCGGGTCGCAAAGCCTGAATATCCGAATTGGGCCGATCAGTATGTGCGTTGCTTCACAGTAAAAAGGCGCAATTGCGCACGACAGCGATGACAACGGCAATTTCGTGTCACCCCGCCCACGGCCCGTCGCCAGGAATATGCTGCACTGCGGCAGAGAGGGGGGAACCAGCCGGGCTGGCTGACGTTAAACTCTTATCACCAGCCATTATTGGAACCCGAATTGGACCCGCAAGGCCCCCATGCCGCCGTTGCATTTGCCGTCACCCAACGTGCGCTCGATGTGCCGCCATCCGTCCTTCCCGCCCATTCCAGCCTTTTTCTCGACTTTGACGGAACGCTGGTCGATCTGATCGACCGGCCCGACGCGGTTCAGGTCACTGATCGCGTGCGCGCGTTGGTGACCGCACTCTGCGCCCGGCTGGAAGGCAGGCTGGCCATCGTCACCGGGCGCGAGGCGAGCTTCGTGCGCGAGAGGCTGGCGCTCGAAGGTCTGGGCATAGCCGGAAGCCACGGGCAGGAAATCCATTTCCCCGACGGCAGCACCAGCATTCCCGAAGCGCCCGCGGCCATCGCCGAGGCGGGCGAAGTGCTCGCGCGCCACGCTGCGGCGCACGGCGGAATACTCGTCGAACGAAAGCCGCTGGGCGTGGCGCTGCACTATCGCATGGCGCCGCATCTGGAAGGCTGGAGCCTGGCGCTGGCGCACGATCTTGCCGCCGCGCATGGCCTGCAATTGCAGCCGGGCAAGATGATGGTGGAACTGCGCGCACCCGGCGGCGACAAGGGCGGCGCCGTGGCGCGGTTCCTCGAAACGCCGCCCTTTGCCGGCACCGAACCGGTGATGCTGGGCGATGACCTGACCGACGAGCCGGGCTTTGCCGCCGCCGCCGCGCATGGCGGCTGGGGCGTGCTCGTCGGCCCGCTCCGCAAGACCGAGGCGCGCTATCGCCTGGAAGGCGTGCAGCACGTGCTGGCGTGGCTCGAAGGGACGTTGCGGGCATGACCGGGGCCAGCAACGCACCCACGCTGGAACTGTGGCCCATCGGCAATTGCCACGTGTCGGCGCTTGTCGATGATCGCGGCCGCTTTGTCTGGGCCTGCGTGCCGCGCGTCGATGGCCATCCGCTTTTCAGC
>JAPLPG010000149.1:14219-23785 GCA_026400375.1 Novosphingobium sp.
AACGGGCCGGAAAACACCGGTTTGTGGGACATCGCACTGGATGGCGTGGTCCGCACGACGCAGCACTATATGCGCAATACCCCGGTGCTGGTCACCCGGCACGAAGATGACCACGGCAATGCCATCGAGGTGACCGACTTCTGCCCGTTTTATGGCCAGTCGGGGCGGACGTTCCGCCCGGTGGCCTTTGCCCGCATCGTGCGGCCGGTCAGCGGATCGCCGCGCATCACCGTGCGCCTGCGCGCCACGCGCGATTGGGGCCGCCCTTCGCCCGGCGTGGTCGGCGGCACGAGCCACATCCGCTATCCCGGCCCCGACATGACCATGCGCCTGACCACCACGGCGCCGGTCGGCTTGATCGCGCAAGAGCGGACATTCCGCCTTGAGCGACCGCTGCACTTCTATCTTGGCCCCGATGAGAGCTTTGCCGGCAATATCGCGCGCACGCTGGACGACATGCTGGAGCGCACCTGCATGGAATGGCGCGGCTGGGTGCGCGGCCTTGCCATCCCGCTGGAATGGCAGGACGCGGTGATCCGCGCGGCGATCACGCTGCGGCTGTGCCAGCATGCCGAAACCGGCGCGATCGTGGCGGCACTGACCACGTCGATCCCCGAACACGCCGGGTCGGAGCGCAACTGGGATTACCGCTACTGCTGGATCAGGGACGCCTACTATACGGTGCAGGCGCTCAACCGGCTCGGCGCGCTCGATGTGCTCGAAGGCTATCTCGGCTATCTGCGCAACATCGTCGACGATGCGCAGGGCGGGCACATCCAGCCGCTCTATGGCGTGCTGGGCGAGGCGCGGCTGGAGGAAGGCTTCGCGCCCGATCTTCCCGGATTTCGCGGCATGGGCCCGGTGCGCGTGGGCAACCAGGCCTATGAGCAGGTCCAGCACGACGCCTATGGCCAGATCGTGCTGTCGAGCGCGCAGGCCTTCTTCGACCAGCGCCTGTTCCGTCCGGCGGGCCGCGAGGATTTCGAGGCGCTGGAGAAAGTGGGCGAGCGCGCCTGGGACAGCCACGACAAGGCCGATGCCGGGCTGTGGGAGCTGCGCACGCGGCAATCGGTCCACACCTATTCGTCGGCCATGTGCTGGGCCGCCTGCGACCGTCTGGGCAATATCGCTGCCACGCTTGGCCTGGCCGATCGGGCATCGCTGTGGAACATGCGCGCCACGCGCATCCGCGAGACGATCGAGGCTTCGGCCTGGCGCGAGGAGACGCAGCGCCTGTCCGCCACTTTCGCGGGCGACGATCTTGACGCCAGCGTGCTGCAACTGCTCGACCTGCGCTTCCTGGCGCCCGACGATCCGCGCTTCCTTTCGACCCTCTCGGCCATCGAGGCGGGCTTGCGGCGCGGCTCGCACATGCTGCGCTATGCCACCGAGGATGATTTCGGGCTGCCGCAGACGGCCTTCAACGTCTGCACCTTCTGGCTCATCGAAGCGCTGCACCTGACCGGACGGTCGGACGAAGCCCGCGCCCTGTTCGAGGAAATGCTGATGCGACGCACCAAATCCGGGCTCCTGTCCGAAGACATCGATCCGGTAACCGGCGAATTGTGGGGGAATTTTCCGCAGACCTATTCGCTGGTCGGCATCATCAACTGCGCTGGCCTGCTCAGCAAGCCGTGGACGTCGATACGATGAGCCGGCTTATCGTCATATCCAACCGCGTCAGCGCGGGCGGCGGAGCCCAGGGCGGACTGGCGGTGGCGCTGTCTGCGGCGCTGCGCGCCAATGGCGGCATCTGGTTCGGCTGGTCGGGCGAGGTGACCGACCAGTTCACCGGCCACATCAATTTCCAGCGCACCGATGGCGTCGCCACCGCAACGGTCGATCTGGAAGAGCAGGACGTCGACGAATACTACAACGGCTATGCCAACCGCACGCTGTGGCCACTGTTCCACTATCGCATCGACCTGGCCGAATACGAACGCAGCTTTGCCGGGGGGTACGAGCGCGCCAACCAGCGCTTTGCCGAAACGGTGCTGCCGCTGATCGAACGGGACGACGTGGTGTGGGTGCAGGATTACCACATGATCCCGCTGGGCCGCGAATTGCGCAACCGCGGGGTGGCCAACCGCATCGGCTTTTTCCTGCATATTCCCTGGCCGCCCCGCCGCCTGCTGGCGACCCTGCCCGAAGCGGCGGCGCTGGTCGAAACGCTGTTCGCTTATGACGTGGTCGGGTTTCACACGCAGGAGTGGCTCGATTCCTTCGTCGATTTCGTGACGGCGGAGATGGGGGCAACCGTGGCCGATGGCGTGGCGCTGTGCAATGGCCGCTCGGTCCGGCTGGTGGCCTGTCCGATCGGGATCGATACGCGCGCCTTCGAAGACATGGCCCGCAGCAACACCGCGCGCCGCACTTATGAGAAAGTGCGCGCCAGTCTGGTCGGCAGGTCGCTGATCGTCGGCGTGGACCGGCTGGATTATTCCAAGGGGCTGGAAGAGCGCTTCCTGGGCTACGAACGCTTTCTCGAGGAGCATCCCGAAGAGCGCAACGGACTGGTATTGCTGCAGATTGCGCCGCCATCGCGCGGCGAGGTGACCAGCTACAAGCGCATCCGCTCCACGCTGGAAGGGCTGGCTGGCCGGATCAACGGCGCCCATGCCGAACTGGACTGGGTGCCGATCCGCTATGTCAACCAGGGCTACCCGCGCGATGAGCTGGCCGGAGTCTATCGCGCCGCCCGCATCGGCCTGGTCACGCCCTTGCGCGACGGGATGAACCTGGTGGCCAAGGAATATGTCGCCGCGCAAAATCCCGAAGACCCCGGCGTGCTGATCCTGTCACGCTTTGCCGGCGCGGCCGAACAGCTGCCCGAGGCGCTGCTGGTCAATCCCTACAGCGCCGAGGAACTGTCGGACGCGCTGCAACGCGCGCTGCGCATGTCGCTGGTAGAGCGCAAGACGCGCTGGGACGCGATGATCCGCAACGTGCGCGAACGCGACGTGATGTGGTGGCTGGAAAGCTTCCGCGGCGCGCTGGAAACCGCAGAACCGAGCGAACCGGAGCAGGCCGCGTTGAACGACACGGCAGCATAAAAAAGAGGCGGGCGGAACCTGTGAGGTCCCGCCCGCCCGTTTGCCAGCCCGCCAATGGAAGCATGCAGGCTGGCGAGGGAGTGCTTTAGAACTTGAACCCGGCGCGCACGCCATAGGTGCGCGGATCGGCGAAGGTCACCGAACCGAACAGCCCGGTGGAAGCGCCGGTCACGATCAGGTTGTTTTCCAGGTTTTCAACGAACCCGGCGATGTAGAAGCGGTCCTCTGGCGCATTGTAGGTGAGCGAGAGGTCCGTCTTGGTCGCCGCCGGCTGGTAGAAGTAGGCGAAGTTGGCAAGATCGGTCACTTCATAGCGGCTGCGGGCAGAGGTCTGCGCATCGGCCACGATCTTTCCTTCGCCCACCGGCACGACATAGTTCAGGCCGGCAATCCAGCTCCACTTCGGGCTGCGGTTCAGCGCACGACCGGCAAAGTTGACCGAGCGGCGCACGTTGGGCGTCACGGTCGTATCGTTGTAAGCCGGTGCATACTCGTCATAGCGGGCATCAAGCCAGTTGAGTGCCAGACGAACGGTGAAGCGGTCGGTCGGCTGCAACGTGGCATCAAGTTCGACGCCATCAACCTTGGCCTTTGCCGCGTTCGTGGTAACCTGGCACGGCCCACCGCAGATGTCCGACAGCTGCGAAAGCTGCAGGCCCTGGTAATCGTAGTGGAACACCGTGCCGTTCAGGCGGAACGCCGGGCCGAAGCGGAACTTGAAGCCTGCTTCATAGGCAGTCAGCGTTTCCGGATCATAATAGAGGGCATTTGCCGGAAGCGCACAATTTGTGCCCTTGCCGATTTCGCAACCGTCGTTGAAGCCGCCGGCCTTGTAGCCGGTCGAGACCGAGGCGAAGACGAGGCCCAAGGGGCTGTCATAATCGATCCCGGCGCGCCACGTCACCTTGCTGAAGGTGCGCTTGGCATCGTTGTTCTGGTTGATCTGGCGACGGATGAAGTTGCCGACGCTGTACGAGTTGCCAATCCGATCATAGAAATCGACCACGGTGTTGCCCACGCGTGACTTGAGATCGTTGGAATAGCGCACGCCGCCGGTAAGGCGCAGGTCAGGCACGACTTCGAACGTCGCTTGCCCGAAGACCGACTTGTTCTCGGCAATGGTCGGGTCCTGCGGGAAGCCGAACCGTGTGTTGGGCCCAAGCAGGTTGTTCAGGAAAAACGCGATCCCCGACTTTTCCTTGAAATAGTAGCCACCGACCTGTGCCTGGAGCGGACCGTCGCCACCATAGGCCAGGCGCACTTCCTGCGAAGTCTGCCAGTAGCTGCCCTTGAAGTCGTTCGAGAACAGGCCGTTGGCCGAATTGCCGAACTCGCGACGTTCGGATTCGCGATAGGAGCCAAGATAGGTCAACGTGACGTTGCCCATCGTGTAGTTCAGCTCGCCCATCAGGCCCTTTTCCTCGTTATCACGGAAGGCCTGCTGGGCCTGGCGCACGCTGAGGAGACGGGCGACGTCGGGATCGAGGCCGCGATAAGTCGGTGCGCTGAAGTTCTGGCGGCCACCGCTGGTGATGTTGCTGTAGAACTGCGAAGGCGGCACACCGTTGGTCGGGTTGCCCTTGACCTTGCTGTAATCGCCGACGAGCAGGAGGCTAAGGTCAGCGCTCGGCTTGAAAAGGGCCGAAAGGCGGATCGACTTGTTGTTCTTGAACTTGTCGAGCGTGGAATTGTCGTTCGGGACGCCATCGATGATGTAGTTGTCGCGCTGGTCGACGTTGGCAGCCACGCGGAAGGCCAGGGTATCGCCAGCCGGTACGTTGATCATGGCCGTGCCGTTGAGCGCGTTGAAATTGCCATAGACCACGTCGGCGCGCGCGCCGAATTCGAACTTGGGCTGGGCGGTGAGGATGTTGACCACGCCTGCGGTCGAGTTGCGGCCATAGAGCGTGCCCTGCGGGCCGCGCAGCACTTCGATGCGCTCGATGTCATAGAACGACACTTCCTGCGCCTGCGGGCGGGCCAGATAGACGCCGTTGACCATGAACGCGGCCGAAGGATCGCCCTTTTCGGTGCCGTCTGTGCTGGTCACGCCGCGGATCGTGATCTGCAGGCCGTTGCCGCGCACGATCGACAGGTTGGGAACGGATTCTTCAAGCTGGGTCGGGTTGGTGATGCCTGACGAGATCAGGTCTTCGCCGCCGATGGCCGACATGGCGATAGGGGTTTTCGACAGCAGCGACGAGGTGCGGTTGGCGGTGACGACGATGTCGCCATCATTGACCGGAGCTTCCTCGGCCTGCTGCGCCAGAGCCGGGGTGGATACCAGCGCGATTGCCGATACCAGACAGGTAAATTGCAGTTTCCTCATGCGTACTCTCCCTCAAAAATCTTCGCACTGTTCGCGGACAGCGTTGTCAGACGTAAAGGAGATAGCTGGGCCGTTTTCGACCACATCCTTTTGGCAATCCTCCCTCGCGCCCGTTTGCCCGGTCACGAACTTATCTTCGCGATTTCGCACAGACAAACTGACAGGGCAAGACACAAAAATGCGGAAACCGCCGAAATGGTGTTTCAGGTATGCATGATCTGCATGCGAGCGCTGGCCCGCATGCGCCAAGGCTTACCTAGGATCGCTACCAATACGCTGGACGAAGTCTTCCAGCGCGCCCGAAGCGTTGAACATGTGCGCGCGCATCAGTTTTGCCGCGTGATCGCCGTCCCCCTGCATCACCGCCTCGACGAGTTCGCCATGTTCGTGACGCGATCGTTCCGGGCGTCCACCCTGGCGCAATTGCGCGCGGCGGAAGGCGGCCATGCGTTCGCGCAGGGACTGCGCCTGTTTGACCATGAAGCTGTTGTGCGTGCCGACATAGATCGCATCGTGGAAGCGCCAGTTGAGCCGGTCGTATTCGTCGATGTCACCGCGCGCCACGACAGCTTCGGATTCGTCGTGAATGCGGCGCAGCGTGCTGCGCTCCACCGGGGTCATTCGCCACGCAGCAAGACGCACGCACAGGGCCTCGATCTCGGCCGAAAGCTCGAACATCTCGAACACACGCTCGGCCGGCATCGATGCGACGACGGCGCCCCGGCGCGGCCGCATTTCGACAAGGCCGGTGGTGGCAAGCTGCCGCAAGGCTTCGCGCACCGGAGTGCGCGAGGCGCCGAATCGATCGCCCAGCTGCTGTTCGTCCAGCTGCGCCCCGGGCGCCAGCGCGCCAGTGGTGATCTCGTCTGATAGTGCCAGCCTGATCCTGTCCGAAAGCAACAGACCGGCCGGGGAGTCTTGCTCAGAATTCATGATTGTTGCATGCCTAGAAGCGAGAATATACGATTCTTGCATACACAGCGGCCGGATACAACCGGTTCCCGCCACACGGATTAGGGTGCATCTTGGCCAGCGCGATTTCAGACGACATGTTTTCCCTGTTCATCGGCACATGCGAATCATCGCCCGATGCGCCCTTCCTGATCGGCGAAGATGGCACGGTCCTGACCTATGACGCTGCGCGGGCCCGCGCGGCGCAACTGGCCCATGCCTTTTGCGCGCAAGGGGTGAAGCCGGGCGACCGGGTTGCCGTGCAGGTGGAAAAGTCGCAGACCGCGCTGCTGACCTGGCTGGCGGCGCTGCAGGCCGGCGCGGTCTATCTGCCGCTCAACACCGGCTATACCGCGGGCGAACTGCGCTATTTCCTCGGGGATGCCGCTCCCGCACTGGTGCTGTGCCGCCCGGCCGACGAAGCCGCGATGGCAGCGATCTGCGCCGAACTTGGCGTACCGGCGCTGCTGACGCTGGACGGCGAAGGCACCGGCGGCTCGCTGGTCGATGCCGCCGCTGGCCAGCCGACAACGTTTGCGCATGCGCCCGCCGATCCCGCCGGCCTTGCCGCGATCCTCTATACTTCGGGAACGACCGGGCGCAGCAAGGGCGCAATGTTGAGCCATGCGAATCTTGCGTCCAACGCGCTGACCTTGCGCGAATACTGGCGCTTCACGGCGCAGGACCGGCTGCTTCATGCCCTGCCGATCTTTCACACCCACGGGCTGTTCGTGGCCACCAACATCACCATCGCGGCCGGAGCGGCGATGATCTTCCTGCCCCGGTTCGATGCCGATGCGCTGGTGCGGCTGATGCCGCAGGCCTCTGTCCTGATGGGCGTGCCCACGTTCTACACCCGCCTGCTGGGCCATCCCGGCTTCACCCGCGAACTGGCGGCGGGAATGCGGCTGTTCATTTCGGGATCGGCCCCGCTCTCGGCCGAAACGCACAGGGAATTCAGCGCCTTGACCGGGCAAGCCATACTGGAACGCTATGGCATGACCGAAACCAACATGAACACGTCGAACCCCTATGTGGGCGAGCGCAGGCCCGGCAGCGTCGGCTTTGCGCTGCCCGGCGTATCCCTGCGCATCGCCGATCCCGAAACCGCCGCGGTGCTGCCGCAGGGCGATATCGGGGTGATCGAGGTCAAGGGGCCCAACGTCTTTGCCGGGTACTGGCAGATGCCCGACAAGACGCGCGAGGAATTTCGCGTCGATGGCTTCTTCATCACCGGCGACCTCGGGTTCATCGATCCGCAGGGCTATGTCCACATCGTCGGCCGCGCCAAGGACCTGATCATCGCCGGCGGGTTCAACATCTACCCCGCCGAAGTGGAAGCCGCGCTGGATGAAATACCGGGCATTGCCGAAAGCGCGGTGATCGGCGTGCCGCATGCCGATCTGGGCGAGGCGGTGGTGGCGGTGGTCAAGGCCACCGACGCCGCGCTCGACCAGGCCGCCGTGCAGGCCGCGCTGGCCGATCGCCTCGCCCGCTTCAAGCAGCCGCGCGCCGTGGTCTTCGTCGACGAGTTGCCGCGCAACGCGATGGGCAAGGTGCAGAAGGCGCTGCTGCGCGACGCCCATCGCGCGCTCTTCGCATCATGATCTGGCTGTCGCTCGCCATCCTCGTGGCGATCTTCATCGCCGCGGTCTGGCTGCCGGTGAACATGGGGCTGATCGGCTTTACCGCCGCGCTTGGCCTTGGCGTGTTCGGTGCGGGGCTTTCGGTGAAAGAGGTCATGGCGGGCTTTCCCACCGACCTGTTCCTGACGCTGCTGGGCGTGACCTACCTGTTCGGCATTGCCAGCCGCAATGGCGCGATCGACTGGCTGGTGGCACGGGCGGCGGGGCTGCTCGGCACCAACACCGGGCTGCTGCCGGCGCTGATCTTCGTGGTGGCAGGCACGCTGACGGCGCTGGGCGCGGTAGGACCGGCAGCGGTGGCGGTGGTGGCGCCCATTGCGCTGCGCCTTGCCCGCACGCATGGCTTTTCGGCGCTGATGATGGGCCTGCTGGTGGTTCACGGCGCACAGGCCGGAGCGTTTTCGCCGATATCGATCTATGGCGGCATCACCAACAAGGTGCTGGCCAGCAGCGGGATCACGCCAGACCCGGTCTACCTGTTCCTGGCCAGCGCGGTGTTCAACGGCGCCATCGCGCTGGTGATCTGGACATTCTACGCGCGGCGCGAAGCGGCGGCGGGCATCACCCACCACGCGCCGGAGGAACCGCTGCAGCCGCTTGGCCGCGATGGTGCATGGACGCTGGCAGGACTGGCCGCGCTGGCCACAGGCGCGCTGCTGCTGCGCATCGACATCGGGTTCATGGCGCTGCTGGTGATCCTTGCCCTGGCGATCCTGGCCCCGCGCACGCAGGACGGCGCGCTGAAACTGGTCGACTGGTCGACGATCCTGCTGATTTCGCGAATCGTCATCTATGTCAGCCTGCTGGAAAAGCTGGGCACGTTAGCCGCGATCAGCGATGCCATCGGCATGGTCGGCTCGGCATCGCTGGCGGTGCTGCTGCTGTGCTACATGGCAGGCGCGGTATCGGCCTTTGCATCGTCCACCGCGCTGCTGGGCGTGATGATCCCGCTGGCGGTGCCGATCCTGGCCGGTTCGCAGATCCCGGTCATGGCGGTGATTTCGGCGCTGTGCATTGCCAACACCATCGTCGACACATCGCCCTTTTCCACCAACGGCGCCTTGATCGTCGGCAATTCGGCCGAGGCCGAGCGACCGGCAATGCTGCGCAAGCTGATGGTCTATACCGCGATCATGGTCGGCCTGGGGCCGCTGCTGGCATGGGCCCTGTTCGTCCTCGCGCTGGGCTAACCCACCGCTGCCAGTGCCAGGGTGAGCACGCCAAGGCCCGTGGCCATCCACACCCGCAGCCGCAGCCAATCAGGCGGCAGGGCAACCGCCCGCGCCAGCTTGCGATCGACCGCCGGGCTGGCCAGCAGGATCAGCCCGAGCGCCACCAGCGACGGTCCGGGCCAGGTCGCGCCCACCGTCCACGGCAGCAGCGCGACCCATCCGGCAAGGCTGGGCAGCACCGCGATGACATAGAGCCCGCCGCTGCGCACCCCGCCGAGCAACCCGGCCATCCACCACAGTCCGCCCAGAAACGACAGGATCAGCGCGGCATAGAAGCACCCGGCAGCCAGCGCGCTCCACCCCAGTGGGCCGCCGCCGATGACCAGCCACACGCAGATGGTCTGGGGCAGCCACC